>JAFQHQ010000220.1 GCA_017397885.1 Clostridia bacterium
AAAACACGACAAACGCACATAAATAATTACCAAAAGATTCTTCGGCTTCGCCTCAGAATGACACGATCGGTTTTCCTCTTACAAATTCCGATTGCTTTTTTAATAATGTGCGTGTTCTCGGTGCCTTTATCGACAGTCTGAGCTCCCTTTACACAAGGGAGCCTATTGATGTTCTGAATTTACATTGATCTTTTATATTTTGCAACGCAGATGCTTCATTGAACAAGAGAAATACCCCACAAGGCATAAACCTTGCGGGGTATAACCACATTTATTTATTCAGTAAACCATTAACCAAATAAACTTTAAATCAGTCTTCCTTTTTCTTTGCAGAGATGAATGCTGCACCTGCTGCTACGGAAAGAACTGCGAATACTGCAACTACGCTTGCAGAACCTGTCTGGGGATTTACGATACCGTCGGAAGAACCGCCGTTGTTTGAAGAACCACCGTTGTTCTCTGCGGGAACTGTTGTGGACTCGCCACCCTCAGCTGTTGCTTCTTCACCTGCAAGACCTGTTGCAAGAGTGATTCCTTCGGGAGCTACTGTGGGAAGATCCTTACCTGAGGGAGCCTCAAGTGCGAAAATCTTCTGGAAAGTAACTTCGATAGTATGGTTACCTACGACATTTGTGAAAGTATACTCGTAAACTTCCTTATTTGTTGCATTGATAAGATCACGGAGACCGGAATCATCTGTACCGTTGATGAGATCATCAAGAACTGCGCCGAAATCAATGTTCTTAAGGCTTGCAATATCCTTTTCGTAGTCAGTACCCTTGTCGATGATGACACTTGCTACCTCATAACCCTCGTCGGGAACGAACATAAATGTAGCATCTCTGCCTTCCATAATGCTGAGCTGACCGTCGCCCTTGAAGATTTCTCTTGTTTCGTTATAAACGATAGAACCGTGCTCGCCTGCAGAATAGCTGATTTCAAATCTGTTCTTAAGCTCTACAAATGTAGCGAAGATACTGCCAGAACCTGCGATGCTGACTGAGTAAGTGGGATTCGTGCTGAGAACTGTACCACTACCGTCTACCCAACAGTAGAATGCATAGTATTCCTTCTCTGCTTCATCCTTAAGAGCAGCTGTAAGAGAAACTTCATCACCTGTCATAAGATCATCAATCTTATTTGTTGCAGAAATAGTAACTGTAGAAGTAGCACCGTTTTTACGGTTAACAGTTGCTGTAACCTTTGCGATTTCAGAAGCAACAAGATTGTTGTATGTAGAACCGAAGAAACGAACACCTGTTGTAAGAGAGTAAAGCTTTGCTACAAGCTCTACAGAATTCTTTGTGCCTTCCAAATCAATAAGGTCAGCGTCATCATAAAGATTATATTCAACCTTATTATCCTCAAGGTAATCCTTGCAATCTGCATATGCAATCGGACTCTCATCATCAAAAGCAGTTGCAACTACATAAGCCTTGCCTGCCGGTTCCTGTGTAATGCTGTTAATGGTAACCACTGTGCCTGCCGCATTAACAGTAGCATCGATAGTGAGGTACTTATCATGTGTACCCTTATATTCAACATTCTTTGTACCTGCTTTGAAATCGAAAACATCGTCGATATCATCAGCAGAAAGCTTTGTTGTGCCGATAGAAAGTGTAGCATTGTTCTTTTTAGTAATAGAAACAGCGACATTGTAGTCGGTGCCTTCCTTAGCGATCTTAAGAGCGCTGTCATCACCGATAAGGTAATTACCAACCTTATAATTAGTCGTTGCTGCCGAAGCAAACAATACGCAAGTGCTCATAACAAGGCAAACTGCCATAAGCACTGCAAATAATCTCTTTTTCATGAATAATTTCCTCCTAAATAAATGTAGAATTATTATAACAGTATTTCAGAGTAAATGCAATACTGCAAAGCAAAATAAAGTTTCAATTTTGTAACAAAAATAACACAATAATTTGTACAATTGTTACAAAAATGTTACATTGATGTAGTTTTTTGACGAAAGCCGCACATTGCAGCGGAACTGTCCGAGACCTCCTTAAATATACAGAAATGTATGCATAGACAGGTTGTCCGGCATTTTTGCATCAAAAAAGAGCTGTTTGCCGAACATCAAAAAACGAATACCACATCATCCGAAAAAGCCTGACCGAAAATTTCGGATTTCGTCTCTATCCTGACCTATTATATACTCACGGGGATAAAAAATCAACCCTTTTTTCTGACCACTATATTCCAATTTTGAATATTAATTAAATTATTATTCTGTATCCGCATTATTCTTCAACATATAGTTGTCGATTTCTTTTGTTCATCCGACATCTTGATTAAAATTTTTTTAAAAATTTTTATTTTCTTAACAAAAATTATCTTTTGTCTTGACCCCGATCACTATATATGGTATAATATATGGTGAATGATGATTCACCCGAAAATTATATGTCAAAAGGAGTGTTAAAAATGGATACACGCTTTGCAATTTCCAAATACCCCGATGCAGCTCATGTTACCGCACATCTCGACAAGCTCATCAAGTCACCTATCTATACCATTAAACCCGACGTACTGAAAGCTTACGAAGAAGAATATTTTGACAAAAAGTGTGCTAAATCTAAGGAAATGATCGCTGAGGCACGTAACATCATCCCCGGCGGCGTTCAGCACAACCTTGCATTCAACTATCCGTTCCCCCTCGTTTTCACAAAGGCTGAGGGTGAATACCTTTATGATATTGACGGCAACCGTTATCTCGACTTCCTGCAGGCAGGCGGTCCCACGGTTCTCGGCTCGAATCCTCCCGCCGTACGTGAGCAGGTCAAGGAGCTTCTTGACACCTGCGGTCCGTCAACAGGTCTTTTCCACGAGTTTGAATACAAGCTTGCCAAAAAGATCTCCGACAGCATGGAAACAGTAGAAATGTTCCGTATGCTCGGTTCGGGCACTGAGGCTTGTATGGCAGCCGCACGTGTTGCAAGACTTGCCACAAAGAACAAGAACATCGTCAAGATGGGCGGAGCATATCACGGCTGGTCTGATCAGCTTGCATACGGCATCCGTGTTCCCGGCTCAAAGTTCACACAGGCTAACGATGTTCCGCTTTACCTTTTCAGCCACACTCAGGAATTCTTCCCCAATGATATCGACTCGCTTGAAAAAGTTCTTCGCAAGAACCAGCTCAACGGCGGTACAGCCGCAGTTTATATGGAACCCGTAGGTCCCGAAAGCGGCACACGTCCTCTTGACTTTGAATTTAACAAAGAGGTTGAGCGTCTTTGCCGTAAATACGGTGCACTCCTTATCTTTGATGAAGTTGTAACAGGCTTCCGTATCGGTATGGCAGGTGCACAGGGCTACTTCGGAGTATCTCCCGACCTCACGATCTTCGGCAAGGTTATCGCAGGCGGATATCCGGGAGCAGGCGGTATCGGCGGCAAGAAGGAATATATGAAGTACCTCGGAGCAGGTCTTGACGGTTCAACAAAGGTCAAGAAGGCTCTTATCGGCGGTACCATGGCTGCAACTCCCCTCAGCTGTGTTGCAGGTTACTACACTCTTGAAGAGATCGACCGCACAAACGCTTGCCAGAAGGCAGGTCAGATGGGCGACCGTCTTACACTCGGACTTCGCAAGCTTATCAAAAAATACAATCTTCCCTTTGTTGCATTCAATCAGGGCTCTATCTGTCACCTTGAGACAGTCGGCACAATGCACTTCTCCATCGACTGGAGCAAGCCGTGGACAATTCCTTCGGTTCTTTCCGCAACAAGCGAAAGAAAGAAAGAGATGGAGCATATGGGTGCTGCATACATGGCAGAAGGTCTCGTAACTCTTGCAGGAAGCAGACTTTACACTTCCGCAGCATATACTCCCGAGCGTATCGACGAAGCTCTTGCAGCATTCGACAGAGTTTTCGCTAATGTTGCAAGAAAACCTAAAAACTAAAAGGAGTGTTTATCATGGAGATTTCTCTTGCTAAACAAACCGTTATCGATGCCGGCAAAAGACTTGTCGAAACAGGTCTCATCGCACGTACATGGGGCAATGTCAGCTGCAGAGTCAGCGACACTCAGTTTGTCATCACTCCGAGCGGACGTTCGTACGACTCTCTGACTCCCGATGACATCGTTCTTGTCAATCTTGAAGATCTCTCTTATGACGGAGATGTCAAGCCGTCAAGCGAAAAAGGACTTCACGCTCAGTGTTATCTTCTGAGACCCGACGTTAATTTTGTAATTCACACTCATCAGTATTTTGCATCGGTTCTCAGCGCAGTCGAGCTGTCGCTGTCTCCCGACTCGCTTTCAGAGGAACATTCCGCCGTTATCGGAAAAGGAGTTCCGCTTGCTTCCTACGGTCTTCCCGGAACAGGAAAGCTTCGCACAGGTGTTGCAAATGCCGTCAAGAATAATCCCGGATCAAACGCAATTATCATGTCACATCACGGTGCAGTTTGTCTCGGTTCTGATTATGACAACGCTTTTCTTTGCGCACAGACGCTCGAAAAAGCCTGTCTTGATTTCATTCTTAAAGCTTTCAACGCAAAAACGCGCAAAAACGTCACAACATTCGAGGATGTTCTGAACGCATTCGAGATTGTGCCGTGGGAAACCCCTCTTGACTGCTACACAAGCGTCAGAAACGAAACTACATTCACAATGAAAAACGGTGATTCGGAGATTGAAATTGACCTGACAACAGGCAATACCTTTGACGGATCCGAAGCTCCCTCAACATCCGAGCTTCACCGTGCCGTTTATCTTGACAGAGAAGATGTCAACTGCATCATTCACAGCAGAGAATCATCGCTTTTTGCCGCTTCACAGAGTCTTTCAAAATCTCTTAAGCCCTGCCTTGACGATGCTGCTCAGATTGCGGGAATTGATACTGCAATCGTCAGATACCGTAAGGATGGCGAAAAGGCTGTCACGGAAGCCGCAAAGAACCGCGATGCCGTTCTGATTGCCGATAACGGAGCTCTTTGCTTCGGCTCTGACGAGGATGAAGCAGGTGCCGTTCTGACCGTTCTCGAAAAGAACTGCTCGGCAGTTATCGCGGGAAGTCTCATCGGCGGAGCAAAGCATATAGGCAAAGCCGACTGTGCTTTAATGAGACTTGTCTACAAAATGAAGTATTCCAAGAAAAAGGATGCGTAAATAAAACAACGCCCACTGTCGTTTGACGGTGGGCATTTTTCTTGACTATTCTGAAAATTTCTTTATCAGTTCTTTATAGTGATTGCCTTTTTCTTCAAAGTTTTTATACACGTTATAGCTTGCTGCCGCAGGTGAGAACAAACACGTTCTGCCCTTTTCCGTCACGGCAAACGCTGTCTTTACGGCATCCTCCATATCGGCTGCTTTGTAAAGATTTTTAGCTGTTTTTCCGCTCATCTCGTCACAAATCGAATGTCCTGTTTGCGGAAGTCCGATGAGATTGCGGACATTGGAATTTTCGAGGTCAACAACAAACTCGCTGTAGTCGAGTCCCCTGTCCATACCGCCGAAGATAAGCGTATCAACGTTTTTTAACGCTTCGACCGCATACATTACAACTTTCGGTGCGGTGGCTATACTGTCATTGACAAATTTTATTCCGTCAAAGACACCGACAGGCTCCATACGGTGATCGATACCGCCGAAATTCATAATGCCTTTCAGCACGGATTCTTCATCTATGCCGAGGCACCTCGCGACCGTAGCCGCAAAGAACGTATTCTGTGCATTGTGTCTGCCGACAAGTCTTTCGTTACACTCCGACAATCTTTTTAAAAACTCCGATCTGTCACTCTCGTCAAGTGCGATCGGGATTTTTTTTGCTTTTATATCCTTATCAAAGAGATATTCCCGAAGTCCGTCAACATCGCCGTAAATGAGAAAATCCTCTTCACCCTGATGTGCGGTTATATTAAGCTTTGCGTTTGCGTAACCCTCGAAGCCGTTGTAATGATCAAGATGCTCTTCATAAAGATTCGTAAAAACTGCAATATGCGGTGATGTCTTCATAAACTCAAGCTGATGACACGACAGCTCGATAACAGCAGTTTTGCCCTCACAGTCATCAAACACGTCAAGCACAGGCACGCCGATGTTGCCGATTAGACAAGAATCAACACCTGCCGCCTGTAAAACATTATAAATCAATGTCGATGTAGTTGTTTTACCCTTTGTTCCCGTAATACCGATCTTGCGGCACGGTGCAAAGCGCATAAACAGCTCTGTCTGGCAGGTTATCTCCGTGTTGTCGGGAATTGCGACATCGCAGAACGGTATGCCCGGTGATTTCATAACGAGGTCATAATCCTTCATTGCATCAAGATAATTCTCACCGAAAAACGACTTCACACCGTCAAATTTCGGATCGACTCTGTCGGCAACGGCAAGCTCGGCATCGGGAATGTGAGTTTTCAAAAAATTAAGAGTAGAACGACCCTCACGACCCATTCCGAGAATAAGGATCCTTTTGTTCTGCAAATACTCAATCAAAGCCTTTGACAAAGCGTACATCTCCCCGATTGTTTTTTAATCATAAATGTGAAGCTTTACGCCTCTTCTGACAAGCTCCGATTGAAGCTTATGCACATCGAGTGACGTAAAATCATCACTCATCGAAGCCGCAACGCCTGCCGCTTCGCCCGTAACGGCACAGACAGGGATAACCCTTGTTATCTCCCACATTTCATCGGTAACGGAAATATTTCTGCCTGCCGTTATAAGGTTCTTTATCTTTGTACCGTAAAGGCACGAAAACGGTATTTCAAATCTCGGACCTCTTTTGCGCCAGTCGCCTACAGCACCGATACTGTCTTTATAGTATTCCTCATTCTTATCCGAAAGAACCGTTTTGCCGCAAATTCTTCTCGTCCTTCTGTAGCACGGAACCATGGAGATCGAAGCGGCTTCTTCACCGTTCTTTTCACGCTCTGACAGCTCCGAAAGAAGCTCTTTGTGAGAGTCAATAACGTATTCCGAAACAGAACAAGGATTATCTATATAATATGTCTTGTCGCTCTCAGATGACCTGAACGGCAGACCGATGCTGCGAAGCTTCATACCGTCCCTTTCCGAAACGGTATAAAACCACGATGATGTTGTATTACCCTCAGCAAAATGCTCTGTTCCCGCACCGCTTTGCACGCAAAGATCGGCGTCTCCCGTGGCATCGACAAAGCTTTTCGCTTCTATCGAAAGCTCTCCCGCTTTGGTCTGCAGAAAAGCTTTTGTTATTTTTCCGTCAAGCACCTCTACGTCGCTTACAAGTGCATCGTAAATCAGCGTAACACCCTCATTCAGAAGAAGCTTTTCCGCTTCGAGTGCAAACAACCACGGATTGTACTGCACCTCGTAACGGATTTTTGCTTTTTCTTCTTTAGTCCCCGACTTTATCCACGGAGTCGGTTCTCTTGCCTGGATGTTATGCTTCATCGAAAGCTTCAGAAGCTCCTCGGCAATACCGAAGGACATCTGATTGCCGCAGCCGTCACAAAGAGGGAGATATATTGTCACAAGTCCCATCGTTGCAAGTCCGCCGAGAACACAGTTCTTTTCACACAGAACCGTGCGAGCGCCGCTTCTTGCCGAAGCGAGCGCCGCCGCTATACCTGCGATACCTCCGCCTGCAACCAGAACATCACATTGCATCGTTCTGTCCTTAGAGTTCTTCACTGATCATCACATCCGACTGATTATTCTTTTATGATGCCGTAATATCTTCCGTACCAATACGGAACAAGGAAAATTGTCGGCTCATGAGCCTTCATACCGTTTCCGTCATCCGCCAAAAACGGGTTGTGATCGTTGCCGTTCATAGGCTTTTCGTCATAAGGAAGCGGCTCGCAAAGCTGCCTTCCGCCGCCGAAACGTTCCTGACCCGAGCTCCACTTGAGTCCCTTGCGTCCGCTGTTTTTGACATTGTAATAAATAAGATCAAGAGGCAATTCACAAAGACTCTGAACCGCCTTGTCAACTTCACAGGAAATTCCTCCGGACATTGCGGCATAAACCATATTCCAGAAGGGATTACGCTCGATTTTTTCAATTCCCCAATGGTGCTTCATACCAAGAAGGAAATACTGGCGAAGTTGAGGATCCTCCTCATAGCGGAGAATGGTTGCGTAAGTCAGGAAGCCGAGGCTGTCGTCAATGTGATTTACATAACAGTCATCTACCTTGATCTGTATACAGTTGAGTGCATAGTGATGATCTTCGACAAGCTCACGGTAAAGCTTGTTGTACTTTTCATCGCCGCTTGTGTGATAAACCGTCTTGAGTAAGGAAAGCAGCTCCATGGAGTTGATACCCTTTTCCCAGAACCAGATATCGTCGTGATTCAGCTCGTGCGGTCCCCAATGCGCCCACGTTGTGGGAAGTGAATCGTAATCGCAAAGCGTATAACCGTTTCTGATGATATGATCAACTATGCTGCAAAGAGCATCGGAAACTTCTTTTTTCTCTTTTTCATCTGCACAAATGTCATAATAGAATGACAAACCGAAGAAATGACCGACAATCTCATCGCTGGAGGTTTCACCCTTCCATTCCAGTTCGCCCTTTTCATCCTTTACAAGATGCCATTCGGGATCACCGTTGCCAAAGCGATCCTCGCCGGGACGACGGTATGCTCTTGCGGGGAAGCCGGGAATCTCCGTAACGTAAATAAGCTTTATGAGAGCATCCTTTGCGCGTCTTGCACGAAGGAGTGCCTCCTCCTCTCCCGTTGCTCCGTAGTGAAGAGCTTCGGCAGCCAGATAGAATCCTGTCCAGAGTCCGTCATTGTCCGTAATCTCAGGATAACCCGAATCCATATTATCTTTTTCTGTAAGGATTCTCGGTGTAATATATCCCTCTCTCAGATGATATTTTTCTGCTGTCTCTTCAAAGTGTCTTGCCTTTTCGCGCAGAGTCATCTTCTTTGTTTCGATTTTGCTGATACCTTTCGGAGTACCTACATAGATAACACCGTCATCGGTTACATGGATAGCCGTAACCTCACCGTCGGGAAGCCAACGTTCGGCACCGAGGAAGCTCTCTTTCGTACCGCTCTGAATGATAAGTCCGCAATCTGTTCCGATATACCTTGTACCGTCCTTACCGATAACGATCTTTCTGATATCGCCCTCGGGAAGTGCTTCGATCTTTTCATGTGTATACCAGTTGTTCTTTGCATCATACAGAACAACACCGTCCTCTGTCGCGATCCAGATGTGACCCCAGTCATCTGCCGCAAGATCCCTGATCTCGCTTTCGGGCATACCGGAATTCTGTGAGTTGATGCCCGACCATCTCGGTCTTTTTCCGTGAAGTCCGTAGAGGAAATCGTAGTTTGCCAGATAAACCTGACCGCTTGCAAATGCTGTCATTGCAAAAACGGGACCTTTACCCGATTCGCTGTATACTTCAAATACTCCGTTAACCAATTTATAGAACGTGTCTGCTGTCAGAAGCCATAAGGTACCGTCAGCATCGCTGTCAGCATCCATAACCGTGCTGTCGAGCTTCTGCTTGCCTGTGACCTTGCCTCCCTTGACCGTATAGACGGTATCACCGGATCCGACATAAAGTATGCCGTTCATTTCAAAAAGCATTCTGACAGGGCAATCACTGTCAAGCTTTACGCTTTTGAACTCATCGCCCTTCTGATACAAAAGTCCGTTTTCACATCCGACATAGATTATGCCCTCTGCTTCGCTGATTGCAAGGATTTTTACATCCTTAAGACCCTGTTTTTCGCCGTAAAAAGTTCTTGTTCTCTGAGGAAATTCGCCTACATTAATTGAAATCATAAGCTTATACCGTCCTTAAATATTTATTATATTCGTCCAAGAGCCACTTTGATGCGGATTCGATACCCTCATCTGATGACTCGAAGCTTCTTTTTACCACTTTTTCCTTGTCCGTAAGATCATAACATTTATTGTCGATAAAATAAAGTGCATCAAGACACTTTTCTTCTTTGTTGTACGAAACACGGTAATTGAATACTTTTGCCAGAAGCTCGCCTACAGCATCCTCGGGTGTACACGACCCCAACATAGCATTACCCTGTGTGAAATACGACAATGTCGAAAGCTCTATTTTATTCTGCATCAAAAAGCCCTCTTTCCTTAATCATCCATATAGCTTTCAAACTTTTTCACATCAACATGTTTACCTATAACCGAAATTGTGTCTCCCTTGTGCAGAACCGTTGACGGTGAAATCTCCGTCGTTGCCGCACCACCGCTTGACAGCATAATGATATTAAGACCGAAGCGCTTGCGTATATCCAGCTCAAGCACTGTTTTTCCGTCAACCTTTCCCGAAAGCTCAATCTCCATAATATCAATATTGTCGTGAAGCGAGATATATTCGACAATATTCGGAAACGCCAGTCTGTTTGCAAGTGAGAATGCCATATCTCTTTCTGCAAAAACAACCTCGGCACCTATTGTACGAAGAACGCATCCCTGTTCTTCGCTGACAGCCTTTGAAATAACTCTTTTCACACCGAGACGCAGAACGGTCAATGTTGTCAAAACGCTTATTTCAAAGCACTCTCCGATACATACGATAACCGTGTCACAATTCTGTATTCCGACCGATTCCAGATTGTTCTTGTCAAAACTCTGCATACAGTACGCATTACTTGTATACTCTGCGGCGGCATTGATTTTTTCCTGTGACGAATCTATTACAAGTATCTCTTTACCGTTTGCGGAAAGCGCCTGCATCAGTGCTGTTCCGAAGCGTCCGAGACCGATTATACCGAAAACTTCGTCCTTTTGTTTTTTTGATCTCATATGTCAGATTCCTTTCAGCTTATCCGATGGGTATTTTTTCTTCGGGACGTGTTATCCCGTCATTCCTGTGAGTTACCCAGAGAGTTGCAATCGACAGCGAACCGATTCTTCCTATAAACATTGTAATTACAAGAATAATCTTGCCTGCCGCTGAAAAAGACACGGTAATTCCCGTTGACAGTCCGACCGTCGCAAACGCGGAAACCACCTCAAACAAAACATCCTCAAGCGGCAGTTCCGGATGAATGTACATCAGCGCGCCTGTCACCGTTATAACAACCGCAAAGCCCATTGCAACAATAACAAACGCCTTGTAAATAATATCGCTTTGTATCTTTTTACCGAAAGCGTTGGTCTGAGAGTTTGTCGATGATGCTCTGAGTGCCGTAAAAAGAGCAAAAATTGTAGTTGTCTTGACACCGCCTGCAGTACCTCCGGGCGAACCGCCGATAAACATCAGGCACATCATCACAAGAAGTCCTGCTCCCGAAAAAGCGGAATACGGCACAGCGGCAAAGCCTGCCGTTCGCGCGGTAATACTGCTGAAAGCCGCATCAAGCCACGAAATGTTTTCTTTTTCCGCCAGCTTAATCAGCACCGTTCCTCCCGCAAGCAGAACTGCCGTCATAAAGAGAACGATTTTTGTATGCAGGCGAAACTTTTTCCATGAATGAACCGTAATAATCTCCTGTATCACAAAGAAGCCGAGCGTTCCGAGGATTATCAGCACTCCCGTAACAGCGTAAAGAAGCGCATCGGAGTTGAATTTTTCAAGGCTCTGTCCGTCTCCCCATATATCAAAGCCTGCATTGTTAAACGATGAAACTGCGTGAAAAATACTCAGCCTCAACGCCTTGCCGACAGAATAATACCGTCTGAACGCAAAGAAGCTCAATATCGCTCCCAACCCCTCAACGCAAGCCGTAATAAGAAAAATCTTTTTCAGAAGCGTCAGGATACCTTTATTCGTAACCGTGTTGAACGCTTCTCTGACAAGCGCCCTGTCCTGTAAGCCGATTTTCCTGCCCGAAAAGGTAAAAAGACCAACCGCAATCGTGGCAATACCGAGACCGCCTGTCTGTATCAGCAAAAGAAGAACCGCCTCACCGAAGAGGGACAGCGTATCACCCGGATCAAACACGGAAAGACCTGTAACGCAAACCGCACTTGTAGCGGTAAACAGCGCATCAACAGGCGACACCGTGACTTCGCCCTCCCACGAAACGGGAAGCGACAAAAGCAGCGTTCCGACTGCAATAACCACAATAAATCCCAGAGCAATTATCCGTCCGGGGCCTAATTTTTTTCTCATCATTTATTTATCAGACCATCTGCCCATTCCAGAAGATCTTTCATAACATCCTTGCCGTTTATTTCGTTAAGTATCTCGTGACGGGCACCTTCATAAAGTTTCATTGTTACATTCTTGTGACCTGTTGATTTAAGATCGTTGTAAACCTGCTTTACACCCTTGCCGTATGCACCGACAGGATCCGCTTCACCTGCGATAATGTACATCGGCAGATTCTTCGGAACAGCCTTATACCATCTTGCATCCGAAACGCTCTTCAAAAGCGTAAACATATCTCTGTAGCCTGCCGCCGTAAATAAAAATCCGCACAGAGGATCTTCGATATATGCTTTGACCTCTTCCTTGTCTCTTGTCAGCCAGTCAAACTTTGTTTCGGGCGATTCAATCTTATTATTGTATGCACCAAAGGCAATGTGATCTATAAACTCACTGCGATGGTGACTGCCCTTAAACTTTGAAATAACGTTTGTCAGAGCGATGCCTGCCGATGCTGCGGGATTGGTTCCGCTTGTACCGCAAAAAACAGCACCCGCAAGGTCTTTGCCGTACTTTTCGACATAACTTCTTGCAACAAACGAACCCATGCTGTGACCGAAAAAGATTATCGGACATCCGGGATATTTTTCGGCAGCTTTCAGCGTAATCACTCTTGCATCGCTGATGAAGCCCTTCCAGCCGTCCTTTTCTCCGAAATAGCCGAGCTCCTCTTCGGATGCAACGGAACGACCGTGACCGATGTGATCATTGATGAATACCGCATATCCGTGATATGCCATATAATACGCAAATGCCTGATATCTCTCACCGTGCTCTGCCATACCGTGAGCAACCTGGATAATCCCCTTGACCTGACTTTCATCCGCAGGACTCCAGGAGCGTGCAAAAACATCGCCTACTCCCGTTGCCGATAAATACTTGTATTCTTCACGGATAATTTCCATATGCCTCAACCTTTCTTATTCTTCAGTTACCATTTCGGGATCAAAAACCTCGTCTGTGTACGCTTCCGAAGCATTTCCTGCCACATCTTCTCCGGGAACAAGATCGTACGTGAGCGAAAAGCAATGCGAACGAAGCTTCGGCACACCCGACACTCCTGCCAGAATGTTTCTGAATGTATTACCCGAAAAAGTTCTGTTACCGATTCTGATTTTGACAACATAACCGATATTTTCGCTGTATGCTCCGTCATGCTCGACAATCTCCAGCCATTGTGCGGGATTTCCTGACAGAACTATCTTCTTCTCTTCGGATTTGCCTGCGTTGTAGCTGTCGGCTATCGCAATAATATCCTCGGCATCCATGGTAACGGTCGATATACTGACCTTTTCAGGGCTGAAAACGCCGCCTGACAGTCCCTGAATCGCACCCTCCCAAGTCTCGGCAGAATCCGCCGTATATCCGCAAAAGCTTGCCGAATACATACACGACGCAGGTTTGTTGCTTCCGTTATATGCCAGATACTGACCGATAACCTCATCAACACAATCATAGATAAGTTTTGACGGTGTTCTTGACGTGTACGCAACGCCTGCCGAAGAAATCTTATAATTA
This sequence comes from Clostridia bacterium, assembly GCA_017397885.1. Classification (GTDB taxonomy): domain Bacteria; phylum Bacillota; class Clostridia; order UMGS1810; family UMGS1810; genus RGIG1828. The sequence goes on from JAFQHQ010000220.1 coordinate 13,611, forward strand.
AAATGCTTCAGAAAAGTATATGTTGCAACGACCTGAGTCTTGAGCGCCTCCTTGACGGAAGCATCGCAATATCCGCCTATCTCAATAAGTGTGGAACGTGCCAGAAAGTCCCTCAGATCGTACGTAACGCCGCCTCGTGTGATGGTTGAGGGTCTGTTCTCGTCATATGCCATATGTGTCTGCGGATAATAGTGCATCAGAATCTGAACATAATTCCACTTATATCTGCCGTCGGTATCGGCATACGCAACCGCACCGAGCTGGCTCATCCCGACACCGTGACCGTAGCCGTATACATTAAAAGTATATGTGCAGACAAGCTCGTCCCTTGAGTACTGCTTTCTGACAACAGCCCCCGTTGAGGAAACTTCGGACATATCCGTTGATTCCTCACCGTAAGAAATAAATGAAAAGCTTACAGAAAGCGCTGTCAGTATTGCAAGAAAAAAAGCAATTGAACGTTTTTTCATACGCACCTCAAAAAAATTATACTTAATAGAAGTATATTATAACACGGTTTATTCGTCAAGTACAAATGCATAAAAAAACGGCCACCCGTCTGGGTGGCCGATTCTTTTGAAGTGTCGGCGTAGACCTATCTTCCCGGGCAGCTTCCCGCCAAGTATTGTCGGCACGAATGAGCTTAACTACCGTGTTCGGGATGGGAACGGGTGGACCCTCATCGTCATATACACCGACTAAGAAACGCAACAACGTTCCTTAGAACGTTAAAGATTATATCACGCACATATATGTTTGTCAAGTGTTTTTTTAAAATTTTTTAAAAAATTTTTTAAACATATCTTTTTGTTGAAAAAGCCTTATAAAACATTTATAATATAGCAGATATATCTTTACGGGAGGATGCGCGTTTGTACTTTGATTCTTATTGCAAGCCGACATTTTTACGTCTGCCCTCAGAAAAACAGAACAGAATTCTTTCTGCAGGACTTTCTGTTTTTTCTCTTAACGGCTACCACGACGCAAAAATGACTGAAATCGCCAAAAAAGGAGGCGTCAGCGTAGGCTCACTTTACAAATATTTTGATAACAAGCATATGCTTTTTCTTGCACTTGTAGGAAAAACCGTCTCCCGTATGGAGGAGCTTCTTCGGGAGCTTCTTAATACCGATATGGATATACTTCTTAAAACAGAACGGATAATACGTTCTGTCCAGCAGTTCTCACGCGAGGATACAATGCTGATAAAGCTTTATCAGGCAATGACCGCGGAAAGCGATCCGACGCTTGCCGAATCCTTTGCAGTCGAGATGGAATCCGTTACTGCACGTATATACCTTGCCGCAGTTTCCGAGGGTCAGCGATTGGGCGAAGTGAGAAAGGACATAGATCCCGGTATTGCGGCTTATCTGATGAGCACGCTTTTTATGTCGCTTCAGTTCTCATATGCCTGCGACTATCACAAAAAGCTTTTCAGAATCTATCTCGGAGATTCCCTGCCCGATCATGATGACTTTGTTGTCGAACAGCTTCTTCGTTTTATAAAATCAGCTTTGAAACAGGAGGAAAAAAGATGAAATCACCGTTTTATGCAATATCTTATGACATCGGAACAACAGGAGTCAAGACCTGTCTGTTCAGAATATCCGACAGAATCGAGCTTCTTAAAGGCGTCAGCGAGGGATACAACCTTTATGTTTTTCCTGACGGAGGAGCAGAGCAGAATCCCGACGAGTGGTGGGAGGCTATGTGTTCGTGTACAAAAGCGCTGATGGCGGATGTTGATATCAGACCCGAACAGATATCGGGAATTTCTTTCTGTTCACAGATGCAGGGACTCGTTCTCGTTGACAAGGAAGGTATTCCCGTCCGTCCCGCAATGAGCTATATGGATCAGCGTGCCGTAAAGGAGCTGAAAAAAGGCATCGCCCACGGACCGCAGATAGCAGGTGCAAATATAGTAAAGCTTCTGCGCTCACTTGCCGTTACAGGCGCAGTTGCCGCAAGCGTCAAGGATCCCGTATGGAAATACAAGTGGGTCGAAGCAAACGAACCCGATACATTCAAAAAAGTATACAAGTGGCTTGATGTCAAAGAATCCGTTATTGCACGTATGACGGGCGAATGTATTATGACCCGTGATTCCGCTTTTGCAACGCTTCTTTATGACATCAGAAAAGGCAAGGAATGCTGGAGCAAATCCATCTGTGATATGCTCGGTGTCAATATGGAGCATCTGCCGAAAATCGTGGAATGTCACGAAAAGGTAGGCGAGCTTCGCGAAAAGCAGGCGACAGAGCTTGGTCTGCATCCCGGAACAGCCGTATACGGCGGTGGCGGTGACGCATCTCTTATCGGTATAGGAGCAGGCTGTGTCCGCAAAGGCGACACCCACATCTATTGCGGAACATCGGGCTGGGTATCAACCGTTGTTGATAAAAGCATCGTAGACGCATCCGCCATGATAGCCGCCATTGTCGGTGCACAGAAAGGACTTTTCAACTACTTTGCCGAACAGGAAACTGCAGGCAAGTGCGTCGAATGGGTAAAGGATCATTTAGCTCTTGACGAGGTTGATCTTTATCTTAATAAAGAATTTGATCTTTCTCTTAAAAAGGCAGATCACGAAACAGTTTACACAAGCCTTTACGATTATCTTATGGCAACGATCGATACCGTTCCCGCAGGCTGTAACGGTGTAATCTTTACTCCGTGGCTTCACGGCAACCGTTGTCCGTTTGAAGATCCCAATTCCCGCGGAATGTTCTTCAACCTCGGACTTGATACAGGCAAAAGTGAGCTTATCCGTGCCGTTGTCGAGGGTGTATGTTATCATTTGCGCTGGATGCTGGAAACTCAGGACAAAAAGATATCTACGGCAAAGACGATCCGCTTTGTCGGCGGAAGCGCACTTTCGTCCGTTATGTGTCAGATGATGGCAGACTGTACGGGACGCACAATAGAGACCGTCAGCAGTCCGCAGAACACGGGAGCTGTCGGTGCAGCCGCACTTATCGCCTTCGGTTCGGGCGCAATTAATTCGTTTGACGATGTCAGAAAGCTCGTTCCCGCAGTCAGCTCCTTCTCTCCCGATCCTTCAAAAAAAGCTGCATATGACCGCAACTTTAATGTATATAAAAATCTCTATGCTTCAAACAAAAAGAACTTTTCACTTCTGAACGGGTGATCGTAATGAAAAAAAGTCAGCTTCAAAAAATCATCATCGCAGTTTCTGTTTTTGTTGCGATTGATATTATAGCGATTTTTGTTGTGCTGTTCTTTCCGAAAGACAAAGAAACCATCGCACCTGAAATGACCGTTGCCGAAACAGAAATACAGACCGTACCGCCTCAGACAACAGCCGTTCCCGAAACAAAACCGCAGACGGACACTCTGACGCTGTCATTTGTCGGGGATTGTATGTTTGCATCAAATCACGGTCATTTCGGTGAAAAAAGCTTTAACCGCTGTGCACAGGTTAACGATCCGTCATACTTTCTGAAAAACTTCAATGATATTTTCTTTAATGATGATCTGACCATCGGCAACTGTGAGGGTGTTCTTTCCGACAGTGAGGATTTACAGGAAAAGACCGTCACTACGGAAATAGCATTCTGGTTCAAAGGTCCGTCGTCGAATGCCGAAATCTTCCGTGCAGGGGGAATCGACTTCGCAAGCGTTGTCAACAATCACTCTCACGATTTCGGACAAACGGGCAGCGACGATACGGAAAAATCGCTTGAAGCCGTCGGAGTTATTCCCGGCAAGCGTGACACCGTGTCATACGTTACAATTAAGGATCAGAAAATCGGCATTCTGTGCTGTTCTCTTTATTCGTACGGCTACATAGACGATATTCTTCCGAAGCTTCGTGAAATGAAAAACGAGCAATGCGACCTCAAAATTCTCTATTTCCACGGCGGTATCGAAAACGAAACCGTTCCAGAGGACTGGAAGATAGAGGCGTGTCACGATCTTGTGGATGCAGGTGCAGATCTTATCATCGGTTCGCATCCGCACGTGTTACAGCCTGTCGAGCTGTACAAGAACAAGCTTATCGTTTATTCACTCGGCAATTTCTGCTTCGGCGGTAACACTCATCCGCCGAGAAACACGGCAGTTTATCAGGCAATTTTCACCCTGAGTGACGGCAATATCATCGCAAGGGAGGACTCGTTTATCCCCTGCGCTGTCTATACAGGCAGCAGTAATAACTATCAGCCTGCCATCGTCACCGATGAAAACAAAAAACAGGAAATTCTCGACTTCCTTTATTCGATGTATTAATAAAAAATTTGCCCGTGAGATATGTCTCACGGGCAAATATTATTTGAAGCTATGATTGCCGTCTGCTTTACCTTTTTTCAGTATCGCTTCGACTAAATTTTTTATATCGCACAGTACTTTTTTATCGGGAGAAATCTTTGACGGAAACGATGCTATTGCATACACTCTTTTATAAAGCCCGTCATCCTCCGTCAATGACAAGCCCTCGCCGAATACGGAAAGAAGGACTTTTTTCACAGCATCCTGCAGCTTCATATTATAATATCCGTCTCTGTCCTGTTTTGGAATCTGCCACAGCAAAAGCCTTCTGATTTTTTTATACGTTCTGCCTACCGTAGCTTTTTTAAAAAACTTTGCAAGCGGTTTTGCTATGGGATAAATCTTTGACAGCTTTTCACCGTTTGCTCCGAGTGCCGAAAGTCTCTCTGCAAATTCTTTTTTGCTGTCCGTTGCCGCATTGATTACATTCATCACAAGATCAAAGGATTTGTCCGAAAGAAAGTCAAAATACTTTGTCTTTTTGTTTTCAATACTAAGCGTTTCGCCGTCAAAATCCGCATACGTTATGTACCCCGGATATCCGCACAAAGCACCAAGCGCATACTGGTGAATAACATTGCCTTTTTCGCTGACAAACTCCGATTCGTCAACCATATGAAGATGTCCCGTAAAGATCACGCTGAGTCCTGCATCCGCAAGGCGTGATGCAACATACTCTCTCTCTGCAACACAGCTGCCGCCCGTTATCATCGGATGCACCGGCGGAATTATCGGATGATGCTCAACGGCTACAACCTGCTGACCGTCTTCACGTGCTTTTTTAAGCTGTTCTTCAATCCACAAAAAATGTTCATCGGAAAAGCCTGCACCCGTACCCTTGCCGTTCTGATCATCATTCAGCGCCAGAAGCCGCAGACCGTCACAAAGCTGACATACGTATGACGATGTACCAAGGTGAGTCACAAATTCGCTCAACGCTTGAGACGGACCGAAATCCTTGTAAAAATCACGAAGCTCGTCATACTTCAAAAACTCTACATCTGAGATTACTCTGTCACCGACATAGCGATTGTTCCTGTCATCGCTGCACCAGTCGTGCGTTGCGGTAATGATATAAACAGGAATCTTTTTCTTTATATCATACAGCATCTGTCTGAACTCTTCATGACTTTGCTTTTCACCGTTATTTGTAACGTCACCTGCTATTAACAAAGCATCTGCACCGTCGGATACTATCTGACAAAACGCTTCCCCGATTACCTCTTTACTTTCTGCAAGGCACTTCTGATCGGAGCCGCTGCGAAGCTCATACGCTCTGCCGCAGTCGCCGATCGTTCTTGAATAGTAATGTGTATCCGCTATGACGGCAAGTTTAATTCTGTTCGACATTCAGCTTTTCGACCGCCTTTTTTCTTGCTGCAATATCAGCCATAATTTTGTTATGTTGCTTACGTGAAATGTTAAAGAAAATTATGGGAACGAGCATCAGAAGATATCCGACCATAGGAACTGTTGTCATACACGACAGCAACGCACCCTTTGCAGAAGCGGTCTGTGCTACGGCAATTGCATCCTCATGCGTGGCATAGCCTGCAAAGCCGAGTATCGCAAGTCCGATAGTTGACGAAACGGAATTTGTCAGCTTGCCCGTAAAGGACATCAGCGACAGCATAATTCCCTCTGCACGCTCACCCGTTTTCCACTCGACATAGTCAACCGTTTCCGCTTCCATCTCTTTGCACAAAAGATTTTTGAACTCAAGGGGAATCGATGTCAGAACGGTAAACAGCATTACGAGAATAACAATCATAACAGACGGCTTCTGACCGACATCAAGATTTAAAAGCGATCCCGATGTTGTCAGATAAAACAGACCGTGCATCACCGCTGCTGTTACACAGCAGACGATATACATCTTTTTAAAGTCGGCACGCTCTCCGAGCTTTTCGACAATCCACGGAACGAGCACGCCGGCAATAAACGGAGCAGGCGCCAGCGCAACGGAAAGCGCCGTAACGTATGCCGCATCGCCCATAAGGTCAACCGCAAAATACATCTGAACAGCCGTCTTTACCGTTACAAGCAGAAAAGCCATATTGGAAAGGAAAAGCATAAATAACGGTCTGTTCTTTAAAAGAAGCGAAAAGCACTCTTTTATGGTAGGTTCCTTCTGACTGTGAGAAGCACGCTCGTGACAGTTTTTATATGTAGGACGTGTGAACAGAATAATACCGGCAAAAGCGATTATCGCTGCCGTCGTATAGGCGTAGCCCGTATTTTCTTTAAAATACGGAATCAGGAGTGCAATCGGCAATACGGCACCCGGAATCGCACCGACAACCGCACGCACAATTGAGCTGACACCGAAAAGCTTTGTCCTTTCGACACCGCTTGAAGTTATCGAAAACGCAAGCGCTCCCATCGGAATATCAAATGCCGTATACGACATATCCCATCCGACAAGCGCAATCACGGCAAACGCCATTCTGATGCCGATGGGAAGTGTTGAGCTGTTAAGAAAAACAAACAGAGTAAAGAAAGCACAGATAAGCGGTGCCCACTTGATATACGGAAGCATCTTGCCGTCTTTTTTATTTGTCTTATCAACAATAATTCCCATCATAGGGTCATTGAAAGCATCCCAGAGACCTGTCCAGAATCTGACACCGCTGATGAAATTCATATTGATTCCCAGAAGATTTGTCAGAAAATAGTTTACATTGCTTGCACTCATCGTTGTCGTGCTCATACCCTGAGCACCTCTTCCGAGCGCATAGGAGATCGTCTCTTTCCACGAAAGGACAGTTTCCTCCCCTACATCGGAACGGACGATTTTGGAATTCAGAAACTCCTTGATTTTCAAGAATATTCCTCCCTTAATCCTTAAAGTCCTTGAGATTTACAACCTTCATTCTGTTCTTCTTTTTCATATACTCACGTCTTTGACGGTTTCTGAATATTATCAGAGCAATATATGCCGCAACAAGAATTGCAATAAGTACCGCAAAAACCTTGAACACTGCATTGGAAGCAACAACCTTTATCTTTGCCCATATGAACAGGAACACATTACGGTCAATTGATTCTGCCGCGACAAGATCCGTCCGCGCGATTTCCTGTCCGGCATAATAAACCGCCGCCTGACCGATAACCTCGCCCTTTTCTATGGGAGCATCAACGCTTTCAGGCATACTTCCCTCGACAACCTCCACCAGAACGCTGTCCTCACCTACTCCCGACGGCACAAATGCATATAAGTCCTCAATCGGAAGCAATACAAGATGATCCGTCTTTTCCGAATAATTGACAGGCACCTCAACCACAGCCTCGGCAGCAGACATCACCGCCTCGTAACGGATATGCTCGAACGTCCATTCAAAAAGCATCTTGCCGTCCGTAAAAGCACCGTTTTCATCATAGCCGTCAAAGTCGATATCATCGTGCGGAGCCTTCATTATTACCGCAAGATACGAGTAGCCGTTTCTGCTTGCCTTTGCGACAACGCATTTGCCTGCTCTCGATGTAGAACCTGTTTTGCCGTTGGTGACATATTTACAGTAATACTCTGCATAACCCGAATTCATCAGGAAGTTTGTATTTCTGAGCGTCCTTGATTCATTCATATTCGATTCGGGCAGGGTGTAGCTTTTGAGAGATGTGATTTCATCAAACAGCTCGCTTTTTGAAAATGTCATTGCATATTTTGCGATCTTTGCCATATCCGATGCCGTTGTATACTGATCCTCCTCATCAAGTCCGTGAGGATTGACAAAATGAGTATCATTACATCCGATGCGCTTGACAAAAGTATTCATCATCTCAACAAACTTTTCGATAGATCCGCCGCCGATATAATCGGCAAGCGTTGCCGCCGCCTCGTTTGCACTCGGAATAAGCATACAATGAAGCAGATCGTTGACAGAAATAATCTCGCCTGCCTTGAGTCCTGCGTTGGAGCTGTTTGTGTTTTTCAGCATATCAATAACGTATTCAGGTACAACAACCATCGTCTCAACATTTTCGCAGTTTTCCAAGGTCAGTATTGCCGTTACGATCTTTGTGAGCGATGCAGGCGGTGTTCTTTCATTTATGTTTTTTTCAAATATGATTGTATCGTCCTCAAGGCTCTGTAACAGAATTATATCTGCCCTCGGTTTTAATGTTTCCAAAAGCGAATTATACGCTGCATCAGCTTCGACAACTGGTATCGCTGTCAACAGCATTATAAAAGAAATTGCAAAAATTAATAATTTTTTCATAGACATTACACCACCGATGTTGTATTATATTGTTGTATACTTAAATCAGAAGAGGCGAAAAATATGGTATATGTTACCGGCGACACCCACGGCGATTTCAAAAGATTTTCCGATCCGAGACTCCGTCAGCTTAAAAAAGGCGACACCCTTATCATCTGCGGAGACTTCGGCTTTATCTGGGACGGCAGCCGTGAAGAGGACAGAATACTGAAAAAACTCGGCAAGAAAAAATACAATATCTGCTTTGTTGACGGAACCCACGAGAACTTTGATCTTCTTTCAAAGTATCCCGTTACCTCGTGGAAGGGCGGAAAGGTCCACAACATCAGCGGTAACGTTTACCATCTCATGCGCGGACAGGTATTTACCGTTGACAAGCTGCATATTTTTACATTAGGCGGCGGAGAAAGTCCCGACCTCGACATACGGCTTGAACATAACACTTGGTCAAAAGCGGAAATACCGACAAAAGAGGAGCTTCTCGATGCCGCAAAGAGAGTCGATATGACCGACGGAAACATCGACATCATTATCACTCACGAGCCTCCGCTCAAGATCAAAGGGTTCCTTCAGCTCAAAGAAAACAAGGAGGCCGTCCGTGTTACGGGACTTAACACATTTTTTGAAGAGCTTGCCGCCTTCTGTAAATTCCAAAGGTGGTTCTTCGGCTCACTTCACGAGGATAAGTTTGTTTCCTCGTCACACATCGCAGTTTTCACTTCAATAATAAACGCCCATACAGGAAAGCCTATATATTAATTATATCATATTTTATCACAGTCTAAAATTATAATTCAGAATAATACACAAAGAATTTCAGGATACAGCTTTTTGTATCCTGATTTTTTCAAAACGCAAGTTTTTTACATCCCCTTTTCCGCTTCTTTTTATATTGAAAAGAAGCATATATATGTCTATAATATAATTATGATCGGAGGTATCGTTATGACTGATAAAGAGCTTTTTGATATCGCAAAGGAAGCCGTTGCGCTCTCCCGTGCGCCGTATTCGGGATTTAATGTCGGTGCCGCCCTGCTTTGCAAAAACGGCAAGGTATACAAGGGTGCCAACATTGAAAATGCAGCCTACTCTGCCACGGTATGTGCTGAAAGAACTGCTGTTTTTCGTGCCGTGCTTGACGGTGAAACGGAATTCGTTTCAATAGCAGTAGCCGCAAAAAACCAAAACGGAGAATATGTCTCTGCTCCGCCCTGCGGCACTTGCCGTCAGGTGCTCTCAGAGTTTTGCAAGTCCGACTTTAAAGTGATTTTCGGAACCGACGATAACCTCAATTGCATAACTCTCAACGACATATTACCTTATTCTTTCTCATTATTATAAAGAAACTATTAAGTTTTTTCTAAACTTTTCTTAAAGCCTTGAAATACCGATATTTTTGATGTATACTCGTTTTTGGTGATGAGAATATGAAAAAAGAGAATTTCAACATACTTGTAACGCTTGACAGAAACTATATTCTGCCGTTACAGACAATGATTGTTTCTATACTGACATCCAATAAAGATGCGCAGATCTCACTTTATGTTGCTCATTCCTCGCTGACCGATGAGGATTTTGACAGAATCGCTCTTGCCGACATAAACGGCAATCTTGAGATTTTTCCGATAAGTGTCGATCCGTCGCTTCTTTGTGATGCTCCCATCTTAAAGCGTCTTTCAAAGGAATCGTATTATCGCCTGATAGCCCATGAGTATCTTCCCGAAAGCGTTGACCGCATACTTTATCTTGATCCCGACATCGCAGTTATCAACAGTCTTTCCCCGCTTTACAACACCGATCTCAAGGGGAATTACATTGCCGCCGCCGGTCACTTTGACGGTTTCCTCAATTGGTATAATAAAATAAGACTCGGCGTAAAGCATAACAAAGATTACATAAACTCAGGTGTGTTGCTGATTGACGTTTCCTCTCTCAGAAAGCTCCGGAATACTCATAAAATTTTTGATTACGTCGAAAAGCACGCTTCAAAGCTGTGGCTCGGCGATCAGGACACCGTCAATGCCTTTTATGACGGAAAAATCCTGATTCTCGACACGGATAAATATAACCTCGACGAAAAGACATTCAAAAAGCACTCAAAACGAAAGGACATCAATGCACAATGGGTCAGGCAGAATACAGTCATCGTCCACTATGACGGCAAGAATAAGCCGTGGAACGAACCGTATGAGGGAGAGTTGGGTGAGTACTTTTTCGCCGCACGTCAGTTGCTTGATTCTTGTACAAAAAAATAATTATGATTGAAAAGAACAAATCCCTTCTGATCAAACGAATACTGTGTATTATTTTTATTTGTATACTCCTCGGCATAACAACATACATTTATATTCGCTACGGTCGAATGCTGTGGACTTTTTTCTCCGACATAGACAACCTCAAAGCCTGGATAAACCGATTCGGCAGCTACGGCAACATCGCATTCATAGCAATAAGATCCCTGCAGACCGTTGTTAAAATAATTCCTGCCGAACCGCTTGAGATCGGCTCGGGTCTCGCCTTCGGAATATGGGGCGGAATGTTCTCCTGTCTGCTCGGAAATATCATCGGATCACTCGTCATCCTTTTTCTCACCCGAAAGTTCGGAACTAAAGTAATCAACCTGTTCTTCAAGGAAAACAAGCTGAACTCGATGGCATTCCTCAGGAACAAACAAAAGCGCAGACTTCTGTTGCTTTTAATTTATCTCATTCCCGGCACGCCAAAGGACGGCATCACATATTTTGTCGGACTGACCGACATAAATCTTGTCGAATTTATGATAATGACTTCGTTCGCACGGATTCCGTCAATTCTTTCATCAACGATTTGCGGAGCATTGCTCGGAGAAAAAAACTTTGCCCTTGCGATCGGCGTCTTTGCCGCAACGACGGTTCTGAGCATCGGCGGCGCACTCGTCTATAAGAAAATATCGGAAAAATACGGCAAAAAGCATGGGGCTGTCGCATTTAGCGAAGAACAAAAAGAATAAAGTAAGAAAAGGCTGTTTCTCCAAAGTAATTCGGAAAAACAGCCTCTTTTTTATTTTATCAGACAATCATCAGTTGCAAAGCATACTTCTTTTCTCACCGTTTTCGCCCATAATGTTTCTGTAGCGCGGATTAGTATTTGCGGACAATTTTGAGTGTTGTCGTCTTGGGAAATTCATCATCACGGGTAAATGTCTTTGCAATATGCTTAAAGCCGGGCATCGTCTTGTTAAACTCCTTTACATCGCCCTTAAGCCTGCTCTTGGCATCGGGATAATCCTCTTCGTTAAGGAAAAATTCCGCACAGATCATCTTGTCCTTTTCATAAACCAGCACTTCCCTGATATACGGAATAAATGCCATCAGCTTTTCTTCAAGCTCTTCGGGAGAAACATTCTTGCCGTTTGACAGAACGATCAGATTCTTCTTTCTTCCGACCATGAACAGGAAGCCGTCCTCGTCAATTCTGCCGTAGTCTCCCGTCTTGAACCATTCACCGTCAAAAGCTTCTGCAGTAGCCTCGGGCTCGCCGTAATAACCGACCATAACGTTCTGACCCTTGACAAAAATCTCTCCGACTCCGTCCTCATCGGGGTCATTAATTTTTATCTGACAGCAATCAAGCGGAGTTCCGACACTGCCGAACTTAAATTTTCCGGGATGATTGCACGTAATAACAGGCGAGCACTCGGTCAGTCCGTAGCCGTTGAAAACATCAATTCCGAGATCGTACAGACCTTTTTCATACTTGGGATCAAGATATGCACCGCCACAGATAATCATATCCAGATTTCCTCCGAGATTGTCGATAACCATCCTGAACAGCTTTCTGCGCTTGTCGATTCCGAGCTTCATAAGGAAATTGCTGATCTTAAGACCCTTTTTAAGCAGATCTTCCTTGCCCATCTTTCTGGCTGTTTTCCAGATTTTGTCATAAACTGTTTCAACAACAAGCGGAACACCCGTAAAGTTGTACGGCTTGATATTGACGATATCCTTCTGTATATCCTTTAAGCTGTCGCACAGATAACCCCACTCTACAACAATGTATGTTGCATAAAGCGCGCTTACCCACGAAAGTGTATGGTGAAGCGGAAGGAACGCAATGGCGTGTCTTCCCGTCAGTACACGGCAGGAAGATGTGCAGTCGCTCGCAACATTCCTGTGAGTCAGCATAACGCCTTTACTTTTTCCTGTTGTACCGGATGTGTAGCAGATGCAGGCAAGATCATCGGGCTGTATCTCAACCTTGTCGAACGAATCATCGCCGTTTGCAATCATTTCGGCACCCTTTGCATAATACTCTTCAAAATCGTTCATACAGAAATATTCCCTGACGGGATTGTCAGGGTTTTTCTTAAAACCCTCAACCATACCGACAAACTTATCGGAATAAACCACGGCATCACATTCACCGCGGATAAGCTGGTCAAGAAGATCACCCGAAGGCAGTTTGCAATCCATCGGCACACAGACATTGCCGCCGACAAGTATTGCATAATACGCAAAAATCCATTCAATGATATTTTCGGAAATAATCGCAATCTTTTTGCCCTTTTTCAATCCCTTTGAGAAAAAATACGTACCGAGACTGCTGACAAGCTTCCATGTCTGATTATAGTTTATTTCCTGCATTTCTTTGTTTTTATCAAGGTACATGAACTGCTTTTTGTCACCGCCTGCAGCAGTACCTCTTACGATAATTTCGCGTATTGTTTTATACTCGGGTATATCAACCTTTACCTGATTTTTATGTGTTTTATTTTTCATATACGGAACAATCCTTTCGTTTTTTCAAAAAACAACAAACAGGTTTATGTTACCGTATACTTTTAAACAAGCTGTTAACAAACTGTAAATAACGCAAAAAAACAGACAGAAGCAATCGTTCTGTCTGTTTTAAGACTACTCAAATTCCGAATATTCGTTTTGTTAAATCCAACCCTTTTTATACATAAGGAGCGCACCGAGAACGGATGCTACGATACCTACAAAAAGAAGTGTGCTGGCGCCCATGGTCGGAGCAAAAACAAGCACGATAATCATAACGATGATCGGGAAGAAAGAGATTCTCCAATGCTTGATAAAGTATCCTGCACCGAGTGCACCGAAGAGTGCGGGAAGCACCTGAGCGAAAGCAGGCTTCAGAAGAGCGCTTTCCGTAAACGCCTGAAGGAACGGAGCAAAAGCAAGAACACCGATCGCAAGAACCGCTGTCGTGACGATTGCCGATGTAGCGATAGCGATTGTCGAAACAACCTCGCCCTCTTCGGAGTTTGCCTTAACCTTTGCGCCCTCCATAGCACTGATGGCACAGGGAAGCTTGAGGTTTGCGATATTGCCTGTAACAAATGACAGATATGTACCGCCCGCACCGAGCATGGGAGTGTAAACGATAACCTCAACAACGGCAACCGTCCAGTATGTCGGAATAAGCTTCAAAAGACCCTGTAAAACGCCATTTATGGGAGGGAATACATTGTAATAAAGACAAATGGAAAGCGGGAACATCAGAAGCACACAAAGTGCCGTTACTGATGAAATTCTGCCCCAGGAATGGACTCGGTCAAAATATGATTTTTCAGTTTTCTTTGACATTTTTAACCCCTCCATTCAAGCAATGCAATGTCTTCGGGAAGAACATTGAAGAACACGATTGCGGCAATCATGGCAATTATCATACCGATCGGCATAACAAACGGTTCAAGCCACGTAAGCTTCAGCTTCTTTGCAAGCAATTCAAAGCCGATCGAAGCAACGATGGCAACAACAAGCGTAATTATTGACAGAACGCCTGCACCGTCGCCGAAGGTTTCGGCTTTACCTGCACCGATGATCGCACGTGCAATGAATGCGCCGATAAGACCGATAAAGATTGCAGGTGTTGCGTGATCGTTGATAAATCCGCCGAGACCTCTCTTTTTCTTTGTACCGTCATCAGACTGCGCCTTCTCTTCTTTTTTGCCTGCCGACATAAACTTCTTATTAAGCGGCTTTGCAACAAAAGGAAGAATGATAAGAGAGAAGCAGATACCGAGAGACATAACCCAGGCAATACCGGCATAGATTACGGGATCGCTGACGGGTACAGCCATACCGCCTTGATGTCCCATTGCCTCCATAGCCGCTTCTGCCGCCGTTGTCTCGTACATCAGGTTGCCGATAACGGAAAGGCGCACCCACGGTATCGCAAGACCGAGTGCAGGTGCCAGTGCTATGACCGTTGCAAGAACGGAAAGTGCAGACGGAACGGTAAAAAGCGCACTCGAAGAGACAACGTTACGCAGTTTCTTTTTGTCGATACCAAGCTCTTTGCCTCGTTTCCACGCCTTCATCAGGAAGAAAACGGACTGAGCCAGAACAAACAGAATGACCACTGCCGCAAAGACATACAGCATAGGGTCGTTTAAGTTGAACATAAAATCACCAATCCTCAACCAAATACGGAAGGCTGTATCAAAAACACATCCGATGTTTTAATACAGCCCCATAAAATCATTTAATTATTTATAAAGCGGACCGTAAGCTTCGCAGGCACGGTAATCCTGACCTTCTTTATCCATACCGAATGCATTCCAGCAAGCAGGACGGAAGATCTTCTCTTCAGAAACGTTGTGAAGAGATACGGGGATACGAAGCATTGAGCAGAGAGTGATGAGATCTGCACCGATGTGACCGTAGGAGATAGCACCGTGGTTAGCACCCCAGTTGTTCATAAGGTCGTAAGCGGACTTGAATGCGCCTTCGCCTGTGCAACGAGGTGTGAACCAAGTGCAGGGCCATGTGTAGTCTGTTCTCTTCCAGATTGTATCGGAAACTTCATCGGGAAGTGCAACAGTCCAGCCTTCTGCAATCTGAAGAACGGGGCCGAGACCCTTGACAAGGTTAAGTCTGATCATTGTAGCAGGCATTTCTGCTCTTGTAAGGAATCTGGAAGAATATCCGCCGCCACGGAAGTAACCGTTATCGGCTGCATTCCATGTTGTAGCCTCAAGAATCTTCTTCTGGTCGTCTTCGGTAACATTGTACCACTCTTTGATGATGCCGTTGCCGTTTTCATCCTTCACTTCGCCGCAAGCGTCAAGACAGCAAGCGCCCGAATTGATAAGGTGAATAAAACCCTTTGCCTCTGCAGCCTTGCCTTCGATATCATAGCCTGTAACTCTCTTGACTGCATCTGCGCTCCAGTGTGTACGAACGTCCGCAAACATCTGGGGACGGTTTGTGAGAAGCTTCATGAACAGCATGCTGATACCGTTGAGAACGTCGTTTTCCGTTGCAAGAACGTAAGGCTCTCTTGTGCCGTTCCAGTCGAAGGATGTGTTAAGAAGTGCCTCTGCAAAGTCTGCATTGGGATAGAAGTCTGTCCACTGACGCTGACCCTGGAAGCCTGCTGCAATGGCGTTGTGACCGACAGCCTCTTCTTCTCTGCCTTCGGGAAGATTCTTGTTGCCGTTCATAAGATCCTTGATGATGCACATCATCTTGACAACAAATTCCCAATCCTTTTCCTTCTGTTCGTCGCTCTTGCGTACGAATTCGGGGTTCTTATCAAAGCCTTCGGGGCAGTTAGCCTTTGTCCATGCAAGAGCTTTTTCAAATTCGGCTTTGTCATAGATACCCTCTGTCATTCTTCTGATGATTTCTACCTCATCAACCGATTCAACTCTCATGCCGAGATAGTCTTCAAAAAGCTCGGTGTTGATGATTGAACCGCCGATACCCATACAGATTGAACCAATCTGCAAATAGGATTTTCCTCTCATTGTTGCAACGGCAACAGCTGCTTTTGCAAAACGGAGAATTTTTTCCTGAACATCTGCAGGAATAGATTTGTCATCGGCATCCTGAACATCGTGACCGTAGATGCCAAATGCCGGAAGACCTTTTTGAGTGTGTGATGCAAGAACAGATGCAAGATAAACCGCACCTGGTCTTTCGGTTCCGTTGAAGCCCCAAACACCTTTAATTGTCATGGGATCCATATCCATTGTTTCGGAGCCGTAGCACCAACAAGGTGTAACGGTAAGTGTAATATCGACACCGTTTTTCTTGAATTTGTCTGCACATGCAGCAGCTTCGGCAACTCTGCCGATGGTGGTGTCTGCAATAATAACCTTCACGGGTTCACCGTTTGAATAGCAAAGGTTTTCTTCAATAAGTTTTTTGGCAGCCATAGCCATACCCATAGTCTGATCTTCAAGGGATTCTCTAACCTTGAGAGGACCTCTTCTGCCGTCAATTGTGGGGCGGATACCGATTACCGGGTAATCGCCGATAAGTCTTGATTTAGCCATTTTCATTTCCTCCTTGATATTAAAAATATAAAATTATAATTCTACTGAATAATATAATTATATACTTGAAATCGTGTTAATACTTGTGTTATAATAGAAAAAAGTATAAATATATTCACATTGCAGGTGATATTATGAGCTATAATGAAGTAAAGGTGCACGGAACACTTGAATTTCCTCTCGAATTCTATCATGTGGACTCTTCACATCCCCGTTATGAAATGACATTTCACTGGCACACCAACCTTGAACTCATAAGGGTTTTGGAGGGTGAGCTTTTAATCACACTCAACAAAAAAGAAATCAAAGCCAAAAAAGGCGATGTGGTTTTTGTGAATTCCGAAGTTGTTCACGGTGCGCTTCCCAACTCTTGCGTGTATGAATGCATTGTCTATAACCCGTTTTTTATTCCCGGTGTCACAGATAACGGATTTTCTTTTTCCGAAAGCGTTGCCTCGGGGGCGGTTGTTGTGAACGATATTTTTTCGAAAGATGATGAGCTGTATGCATGTGTAAACAAAATATTTGACACCTTTTCTAAGGCAGGCGATGGCTCGAAATACATAATTCTCGGGCTTTTTTGTCAGATGTACGGTCTGATTATTAAAAGCGGAAAATACCGAAGCGGCGAGATAGATTCCGCTTCTGCCGACAGTGTCATAAAACTGAAAAATGTTTTGCGTTATATCCGTGATTCCTACGACTCTCCCATAACTCTTGAAGACATGGCGCAGACCGTTGGAATGTCAACAAAATATTTTTGCTCATTCTTCAAATCCATGACACACAAAACCCCCGTGGAATATCTCATTTCCTACCGAATTGACCGTGCAGTCCAAAAACTCACCAAAACCGACAAATCCATAACAGAAATTGCTTTTGAATGCGGCTTCAATGACCTGAGCTATTTCATAAAAACCTTCAAACGCATAAACAACACCACTCCTGCGGCATTCAGAAAACAGTAATAAAGCATGAAAACCCCTCATATATTGTATAAAAAATAATATATGAGGGGTTGATATTTTATGGATATCAGTTTTAATGAAATATCTGTGTGTGACATCACAAAACAACATAGCACCAAAGCTGAAGTTGAAGCAGACATCATAGTTCCCGACACCAAGCCCGACATCTACCGAGTGCTGGCGGTAAATGCACTGGCTGATGTTTCAGAGCAAAGCATCAAAAAGGACAAGATGACTTTTTCGGGTAATGTAAAATTCAACATTCTTTTCTCGGGCGAAGATGATTTGTCAAAGGTTCATTCTATAGATTTCACCGTTCCGTTTAACCATCAGAGCGATTTTGCCGGTATTGATGAGTCATGCAGCTTTGTTTGCACTTCAAAGGTAAGAGAAACAAGTTTCGATATTAAAAATTCCCGAAAAATTTCAGCCAAGGCAAGTGTTGGTTTTGAGGTTCATGCAAATAAGAGTGTGAGTGAAAATATCATAAATAAATCGAAAGAACTCGAAAGTTATCCCTTTAAAAGTGCAGAATATGAATGTGATTGCCCGATAGCATTTAAAAATGTATTTTTTGAAACTTCGGAAACATTCACCATTCCCTGCAAGGATGAAGATGCCAAAATACTTGCCACTTCTTTAAAACTTGATATGTCAGACATAAAAGCCGTTAATGGCAAAGCGGTGCTTAAAGGCCAAGCAAACATAAAAATGCTTTGTGATTATGATGATGAAATTTCAGACTACAGCACCGAAATCTCATTCACCGAGGTTTGTGACATCGAAAATCTTGCTCCCGAAAATAAAATGCTTTCACATTTTGAAGTGTGCAAAACCGACTTCGACACAAGCTTTTCGGATATGGGAATGACTGTTGAGTTGACATTTGGTGTGAGAGGCTACATAATTGCATGCAATCACGTGAGCTTTGAAGCCGTAACAGATATATATAGTCCGGACTATGTCTACGAAAAAGAATCAATTGAGATTTGCACAACATCCATGTCTGAAATCAGACACAATCAGGATACAATAAAAGACAGTGTTGAAATACCCTCGCTTACCGACGGCATTTCAAAAATTTATCACATGGAAAGTCAAATAAGCGAAAACGCTCCCGAGGTAAATGAGGCATCAATAAAACTGACCGGAAACATTCATTCTGTGATAATTTATTCCGATGAAAATGACAGCCTTTGCCGTGTTTTCAAAACAACGCCCTATGAATTTCAAATTCCGCACACCTTTGGTTCAGGTGAGCATTTTGTCATTTCCAATGTTTCGTGTGTCAATTCGGGTTATCTTATGGGAAGTGCCAATGACATTCAGATAAGAGTTGTATTAAATGCGGAAACAGCAGTGCTTTCAAGTGAAAAACAAAGTGTGGTAAAATCATTTAATCCGGATACCAAAAGCCCTCTGCAAAAGGATAATCAACCAAGTATAATTGTTATTTATCCGGATTCTTCATCCGACATTTGGGAAATTGCAAAAAAACACAACACAACATGTGAGGAAATTGCCTCTGTTAATTCGCTGGACCTTTCAAAACCTTTGCCTCTTGGTAAAGCCATTTTAATACCCAAAAGACAAATCTGACAAACTGTCGACATTTTAAGACAATTTCACACAGTATATAAAAACAAACCTTCGGGAATGATTTTAATGTTACTTATAAATCAATTCCGGAGGTTTTTTTATGATAAACAAGGTTGAAATTTGCGGAGTAAATACATCTAAACTTCCGATTCTTTCGAACGAAGAAAAGCTTGCGCTTTTTGACAAAATAAAAAAAGGGGACAAGTTTGCAAGAGAAGAATTCATCAGAGGCAATCTCCGACTTGTGCTTTCGGTCATTCAAAAGTTTTCGGGCAGGGGAGAGAATGCCGACGACCTTTTTCAAGTTGGTTGCATAGGACTCATGAAATCTGTGGATAATTTTGACCTTTCTCAAAATGTTAAATTTTCAACCTATGCCGTTCCAATGATAATTGGCGAAATACGTCGCTACCTTCGTGACAATAACTCCATCAGGGTGAGCCGTTCGCTTCGTGACACAGCCTACAAGGCACTCGGTGCAAGAGAAAGACTTATGGCAAAAAATGAAAATGAACCAACCGTTGAAGAAATTGCAAAAGAGCTTGGCATGGAAAAGGAAGATGTGGTTTTTGCACTTGATGCAATCCAGGAACCGGTTTCGCTTTTTGAACCTGTCTACAACGACGGCACAGATGCAATTTTTGTTATGGATCAGCTCAGTGACGAAAAAAGTCACGACGAAAACTGGCTTGAAGAAATTTCACTTAAAGAAGCCATGAAAAAATTGGGTGAGCGTGAAAAACACATAATAAACCTCAGGTTTTACAAAGGCAGAACCCAAATGGAGGTTGCAAAGGAGCTTGGCATAAGTCAGGCGCAGGTGTCAAGGCTTGAAAAAAACGCTCTCAATCACATGAAAAAACATATGTGATTTTTCAAAATATATTGTGTAATGAAAAATTTTTGTATATAATAAATTAAAGCTGTGTCTCCTAATCCGGATACACAGCTTTGATTTACTTAAACTCTACACCTTTTTTAATCACAGACACAATATTCATGTCATCATCCGTAACAATGAAATCGGCACTGTAGCCTTCGGCAATTTTGCCTCTGTTCTTAATTCCCATCATGTTATATGGCGTTTCGGAAGCCATCTTAAAAGCGTCATATTCGCAAATGCCGAATTCCATTGCCTTTTTAACCATGTCAAAAAGGAATGTTGTTGAACCTGCAAGATTGCCTTCTTTGAGCCTTGCTTCTCCGTTTTTAACATATGTCATAAGACCGCCAAGCTCATATTCTCCGTCTGCAAGACCTGCCGGGCGAACAGAGTCACTTATGAGAATCATTCTGTCTGCGCCAAAAAGTTTATAAAGCATCAGCACACATGCTTTGTGAATGTGAACACCGTCGCAAATGACCTGCGCATAAATTCCTTTTTCAGCCGCCGCACCAATGGGACCGGGGTTGCGGTGATGAATAGGGGGCATGGCATTAAAGGTGTGGGTCAGGCATGCTGCACCGTTTTTGATTGCTTCAATGGCAGTGTCATAGTCGCAGTCGGTGTGACCGAGACAAACGGGAACTCCGCAGTTTTTAATAAATTCCATTGCACCGTCGATTTCGGGGGCGACAGTAATTGTGGCAACATTTTTAATTGCTGAAAATTCTTCGAGATTTGGCTTTTTAATGTATTCGGGGTTTTGCGCACCCTTATATTTTTCATTAATATACGGACCTTCAAGATGATATCCTATAATTTCGCATCCGTCGGGCACTTCGGGCTTTGTGTCGGTTATTTTCTTTACCTGTTCAAGGTCAATTGTCATGGTTGTGGGGCACCAGCTCACAACACCGTGAGAAAGCATGATTTTGCTCATTTTTTCCACGCTTCCCACGTCACAGGTGTCCATTCCCATCATACCGTGGGAGTGGATGTCAAAAAGACCGGGGTAAACTCTTAATCCGCTTGGGGTGCCGTCTTTATTTTCCTTAACCGAAACAATAACACCGTTTTCATAGCAAACATCGCAATTCACGCCATAGAGACGGACATTTTTTAATATATCCATTTTATACTCTCCTTATTTTGCGTATTTTGCAACAATTTTTTTCATTTCGTCAAACTTTGCGGTAATATCCTGACAAAGTTTAAGTTGATTCTTTGCTCTCACAAGATTCTGGTCGGGATAGTGGATTCTGAAATATGTATCACCGTTCAAATAGTCTGTGAGAAAACGTATACCGCATTCATATGTGAGAGTGAGCGCACTGAGGGGCAAAAGTTCAACCTCTCTTTTTGTGATTTTGTCGCCAAGCTCCGAAAGGAAGCCTTTGGTGTAGCTTTCAAAATAATCAAGATCAAACCACACTTTTTCCAAATCTGCCTCATCTTCAACAGCGGTGGAAGCACCAAAACGAAGTGAATCGCCGTAGTCAAAAAGAAGTGATCCGGGCATAACAGTGTCAAGATCAATAACACAAAGACCTTTGCCTGTGTCTTTGTCAAACAAAACATTGTTAAGCTTTGTGTCGTTGTGGGTAACCCTTGTTGGGATGGCGCCGCTTTGAAGATCCTTGGTAATGATGTGACAGTCACTTTCAAATACTGCATAGCCTTCAAAAACATCTGTTACTTCGTCTTTTCTTCCTGCAATATTCTCATTCATTGCGTTTTTAAGATTTTCGGTTCTCTTGATTGTGTTATGAAAATCCGGAATTGTTTCATAAAGAGTAGATGCATCAAACTCTGCGAGCTGATTCTGAAAATGCCCGAAAGCCTTTGCGGAAGATTCAAACTGTTCGGGGTTTTCGGGGAGATTGAGAGAAATTGTGTTTTCAATAAATTTATACACTCTGTAGCATCCGCCGTCTGAAGCCTCATAGAAAAGCCTACCGTCTTTTGTTTTTATAACAGTGAGGGTTTCTCTGTCGGGATCGCCGCCGTTTTTGGTTATGATATCTCTGAGATAAGTGGTAACCGCATCAATATTTTCCATGAGTTTTTGAGGATTTGTGAATATTGATGTGTTAATCTTTTGAAGAATATATTTTGGTGATGAGTCTGCAAAATACGTCTCATTAATATGACCGTCACCGTAGGGTGAAATGTTGATATTAATGTCGAATGCATCCATAATTTCATTGAGAGTTTTATTATATGCCATCATAGTGTCCTTCTTTCATGAGATTTTGAAGTGCCGACTGCACAGCGGGGGTGTCGTCTTTGTAGGTCACGCCATACCATTTGTCGTTCGATATGTATGCATCAACCTTTGTTCCGTTGTTTTTGATGAGCTCATCAACAACAAAGGGGAGGAAGAATTCATCCTTACAAGGATTTGTCATGTTTTTCAAAAATTCAGCAAATCTTGTTTCAAGTTCTGCAAAAATATCTGTCTTAAATCCCCACATATTCATTGATACCGGTGTATCCATGGGGATGGGTGAATTTTTGTCAAGGGCAGTGTGTTCAACAACCGATTTTAAAAGTCCGTCTTTAATATCACACACTCCGCGGCTGACAGTGCCGTTTTCGGTCAGAGTATTTCCCAAACGAAATGCCGCAAGGCAAATTTCAGAACCGCTTGTAAGAGCGTCGTGAACAAGCTTGAATGCACTTTTGCCGTAATAGTCATCGGCATTTATTGCGGCAAAAGGTGTTGTAACCGCATTTTTTGCGCAAAGTATTGCATGACCTGTTCCCCATGGCTTTGCTCGGTCAGCAGGAACCGAAAAACCTTCGGGGAGCATGGTGTCTGTGTGCTGAAAAACATATTCTGTGTCAATCATTTTTTCAATACGTTTTCCGGCAACCTCTCTGAAATCATGTTCGATTTCTTTTTTTATTATAAAAACTGCTTTGTTAAAACCTGCTTTTACAGCATCATAAACCGAAAAATCAAGAATGATTTCTCCGTTTGTACCCATTGGTGCAATCTGTTTTAATCCGCCAAATCTTGACCCCATTCCGGCAGCCATAACTACGAGTGTAGTATCCATTTTTCAACATCTCCTGTTATTTTATAGTTAATAATATTGACATGTATACTAAAATATATTATCATTATAATATAATAAAGTCAAGAGTGTAAATATAAAATCAGATACAAAATCTTTTAATTCGGATATAGGTGATAAAATGCTGAAAGGATATAAAATTCAAACAGTAATCGGTATTGATGCAATTCACACATTTTTCAGACAGAAGTTTTGCAAAGGCTATGTTTTCAACGGTGAGTCTCACAATTTTTGGGAAATGGTCTTTGTTTTAGACGGCAGTGTGGGTATCACAGCCGACAGTGATGTGTATGTCCTGGAAAAAGGACAGGGGGTGATACACCGTCCAAATGAGTTTCATAAAATCTGGTCGGAGTTCGACACAGATCCTACAGTTATCATAGTCTCATTCTCCGCCAATGCATTTCCTGATTTTGACGGCAGAATTGTCAGCCTCGACACCTCTCAAATAAAAAAGATAGAACATCTATACACTTATTCGGATATTTGCTTTGAAAGAGACGGTTCATCAATAATAAACATAAAACCCGACACTGCCTATGAAATGAATCTTTTGAAGCTCGAACTTGAGCTTTTGATTCTTTCTGTTCTCAAGAAAAAAACCGACACGGTTTCAAGCGGTCTTAAAAGCGCCGAAATTTATTCTGCCGCCGTAAAAATAATGGAAGAAAACATCGGCTCCGGACTTGGAATTGACGAAATAGCCAAACGTTGTTCCATAAGTCCGGCATATTTAAAAAAGATATTTGCAAAATATTCGGGCTCCGGTGTTATTCAATATTATAACCGTCTAAAAGCGCGTATTGCCTGTGTTCATCTCGATAACGGCAAAAGTGTCAAAGAAACGGCGCTCCTGCTCGGCTTTGCCGACCAAAATTATTTCAGTACATTCTTCAAGCGTGTTATGGGTGTCAGTCCCACCAGCTTCAGGAATAAAAAATAATCATTTTACCAAGGGACACTGCTTTTTGGTTGTGTCCCTTTTATTCATTGACTGCAAATATTAAATTTGGTAATATTCAAGTATAATTAATAATAACAGTGGAGGTAATAAAATGATTAACATAGGTTCAAGAAGAGAATGTTTTTTCGATACATTCATTGTTGATAAAGACAAAACAAGTGCAAATATTTTGCTTCACAAACCCGAAATAAAAAATATAACCATGACTTGTGATGAGCCATGGGAAGGAGACTGCAGTGATTTCTTCAACTTTTTCTTCGATGATGAAGCAGGAATCTACCGTATGTACTATCTTGGCTGGGCATACCAAAGAGAAAATCCCGAAGAGATGGCAATCAGGGTTTGCTATGCCGAAAGCAAAGATGGCATAACATACACCAAACCAAATCTTGGGATTTGCGAATTCAGAGGTTCAAAAGAGAATAACATCATTTTCGACGAAAAGACAATGCAGTTTGATAACTTCTATGTTTTTAAAGACAAAAATCCTGAATGCAAAAGCGGTCAGAAATACAAGGCAATTGCTCTTGATCTTTCACAAAATGCTCTTGTTGCATTTTACAGTGATGATGGAATTCATTTTGAAAAAGGGAATATTCTCACCGATAAAGGTGCATTTGACACTTTAAATGTTGCATTCTGGGATGAGGATGCAAAAATGTACCGATGCTACATAAGAGGCTTTCACGTTCCCGGTGACCTTGAATATAAAGACCCCGAGGACGAAAGACCGCTCTATCTTTCTCCTTCCGACCGTAATGTGAGGGTGCGTGACATAAGATATATGGAGTCCGAAGATTTCGAAAGTTGGACAAGACCCGTACATATTGATTTTGGAGACAAGCCGGATGTTCCGCTCTACACCAATGTGGTTTCAAAATATTACAGAGCACCTCACATCTTTGTCGGCTTCCCCACAAGATATATGGAAAGAGAACAATGGACACCTTGCTATGACGTTCTTTGCGGACTTGAAGGAAGAAAGAAACGCTTTGAAAAGGGCAGACGCCAAGGACTTACCGTCACCGACTGTGTGTTTATGACATCACGTGACGGTGTTAAATTTACCCGCTATGACGAATCATTCATCCGCCCGGGTGCAGAACACGAAACCAACTGGGTTTACGGAAGCTGTTATCCGTCGGTTGGTTTTGTTGAAACTCCGTCTCACATCAATCCCGACTGCGATAATGAGCTTTCAATGTTTAGCTATGAAAATCATATGTCGGGGAAACCTGCCGCACTCAGACGCTACACACTCCGTCTCGACGGTTTCGCCTCCATGCACGCAGGCGAAAATGAAGAAATTCTTACCACAAAGCCCTTTGTTTTTGAAGGCTCAAAGCTTTTTGCCAACATTTCAACCTCTGCATGGGGATATATGTATTTTGAACTCACCTGTGGCGGAAAAACCGTTAAAAGCTGCGAAATGTTTGGAGACTCGGTTAACAAACAAATATGTTTTGAAGATGATATTTCTCAGTTTGCAGGTAAGGAAACCATTCTTAAAATCCGCATGAGAGATGCAGATATATATAGTTTTAAGTTTGAGAATTGATTTTAATATACAATTTTATGCTTGCTTTATACATTGACATGAAACGTTTTAAATTGTATAATTTATATACATTATACAATTTAAGGAGTATTTTGATATGCCATTTGATTACGGTGTTTTCATAAAGCCGGACATAGAGTTCAATAGGGAGTTTTCTTTTGAAAATTATGCACCTATGTTTCGCAAAAAGTTTGCTCTCGACTCTTTTTCCGATGCCAAGCTTCGCATATGCGGTCTTGGAATTGCATATTGTTGGATAAACGGCAAAAAAATTACCGAAGACCTTTTCACAGCTCCCGTGAGCGATTACGGCAAAACCCTCTGGTACAATGAATATGATGTCACTTCGCTTCTTTGTGAAGGTGAAAACACAATTGCAGTTATCTGCGGTAACGGTTGGTACAATGAAACAATCCGTACCGGATGGAACTTTGACCGAGCACCGTGGAGGGATTTGCCCAAATTTATTGCACGACTTGAAACCGACGGCAAAACAACTCTTGTCACCGATTCAAGCTGGAAATGTAAGCCCGACAGTGCTATTGTTTTCAACCAGATACGAAGCGGTGAATATTTTGATGCAAATCTTTGGGATGAAACTTGGGTTAATCCGGATTTTGACGATTCATCTTGGGAAAATACCGTAAGAGATGTTATTCCGCCAACGGGCACATTCAGACTTTGCGAATGTGAACCCATAAGAGAGCACGAAATATATTCTCCTGTCAACTCGTGGCAGGTAGGGGAGAAAAAATTCGTTTTTGACTTCGGTCACAATGTTTCGGGATACATTCGTCTTACCGCAAAAGGCAAAAAGGGCGATGTGATTACGGTTCGTTACTGCGAAAACGTGTCGGATTCAGGTCAGCTTGAATACTACGGAATGGACGAATATTGCACCAAGCTCGGCAAGCATCTTTTTGCCACTGACAAATTCATATGCTCCGGAAAAGAATTTACTCATTCCCCGATTTTTGCATACCACGGATTCAGATATGTTGAATTAGACGGCATAGAAAGTGCTGATGAAGTCGATGTAGAACAAGTTTTCGTACATCAGGCGGTTGAGCGCAGAACAAGCTTCAAATGCTCTGACGACTTTTTGAACAAAATCTTTGAATTTGGAATTGGCTCATCATGGTCAAATATGTTCTATGCATTAACAGACTGCCCCACAAGAGAAAAACTTGGCTGGTGCAACGATGCTCAAAGCTCAGCAGAACAGCTTATAACCAATTTTAAAATAGAAAAACTTTATGAAAAATGGCACCGCGACATAAAGGATGCCATGCTCTCCGATGGTTCACTCCCCGGAATTGTTCCGACCTCGGGATGGGGTTATCACTGGGGCAACGGACCTGTGTCGGACGGAATTCTCTTTGAGCTCCCCTACAGAGTGTATCTTCATACGGGAGATTCGTCTCTTCTTGTGTCATCACTTGGCTACTTTGACAAATATTTCGGCAATCTTGACAGAAACAAAAACAGTGAAGGCTTTGTAAGCTTCGGTCTCGACGACTGGGCGGCACCGGGTAACATCCACATTGTAGAGCCAGAATTTATCAACGCAGTTCTGGAATATAACTTTGCAAACATCGCCCTCCTTGCCTCGGAATGTGCAAATAACGGAGATGGCGAAAAATATAAGACCAGAGCCAAGACGCTTGAAAAGCTCATAAAAGAAAAATACATTGCCCCCGACGGCAGATGCACCATAAACGAACAATGCTCTGTTGCAATGCTTGTGTACTACGGACTTTATGACGACATTGAACCCCTTGCAAAACAGCTTGCAGAGACCGTTGAAAGCACCGACTACCACATTAAATGCGGCATGGTTGGAATAAGAAGACTTCTTCACGCCCTTTCCATGGTGGATAAAAGCGAGCTTGCCTATAAGCTCCTTACACAAAGCGGTTATCCCGGATACAAACACTGGTATGACCTTGGTGCTGTCAGCCTTTGGGAAAAATGGGATGCGAATGTGAACTCCGATTCGAAAAATCACCATATGTATTCGGACTATATGTCATGGCTAATTAAAACTTTGGCAGGAATCAAAATTAATGAAAACAAATGCGGTGAGATTGAATTTTTGCTTGAACCTCATTTCATTCCGCAGATTGATTGGGTTGATTTTGATTATGACACCGTTTGCGGAAAAATCGGTGTTAACTGGAAACGTGAAAACGGAATAATAACCCTTAATGTATATCATGACAGCGATGTAAAGCTCATTTACAATGGTGAGCTTCTTAAGGAAAAAGAAAACAAATTTATAATACAAGGAATGAAGAAAATGAAAACGGTAAAAGACAAACAAATTTTGGTTGGAGCAGACTTTGCGGGCTATCCTCTTAAGGAAGCAGTTGTTGCTCACCTCAAGGCTAAAGGCTGGACAGTTACCGATGTTGGCGTTAAAGCAGATTCCGACCCCGATGACACAGACCTCATGTTTCATCGTGTAGGCCTCAGAGCAGGTTCTCTCATTTCCGAAGGCGAATTTGAAAGAGCACTTCTCTTCTGTGGCACAGGTATGGGTATCCACATTGCCGCTTCAAAATGCCCCCACGTTCATGCAGGTGTTGTTGAAAGCGTTCCTGCAGCTCTTCGTGCAATCACAGGTAACGGTGTAAACGTTCTTGCAATGGGTGCGTTTTATGTTGCTCCCGCAATGGGCTGTGACATTGCTGATGCATATCTTAATGCAGAGCTTGGCTCGGGATATGAATGGTGGAAAAATTTTTACGAATTCCACAAGCTTGCCATTGATGAGCTTGAAGCCTTTGACTATGAAGAATACAAGGCAAACGGCTTTAAGGTAAATAAGCTTGGTGATTTCCCCCTTAAGCTTGAAACAAAACCCGAATAATTAAATTAAAAGGGAAAAAAAGTCTCACTTAAAAATCGAGGATGAAAGTCCTCGATTTTTTGTGCACAAAAATAGCTGAAACATTTTATTTAGTCAAGTGTAAATTACTCATTTATACTTGACTAAATATTTTTTACGTGTTATAATGTATATAACCTGAAATGGAGGTCGTATATATGTTTATAGGCAGAGAACGTGAACTTGATGCTCTTAATAAACTTTATAAATCAAATAAATTTGAATTTGCGGTTATCTATGGCAGACGCCGTGTTGGTAAAACTGCCCTCATAAATGAGTTTATCGGCGATAAAAAAGCCATTTACTTTATGGGGGTTGAAAGTAACGCAAAGCAGAATCTCGAAAACTTCTCAAAAAGCATTATGGAGTTTGCAAGCGGTATTGAAACGGAGTCCTCTTTCCTTTCATTCCAGGCTGCACTTGAGTATGTATTCAAGCTTGCAGAAAACGAAAGAATTATTCTCGCTATCGACGAATATCCATACGTGGCTCGTTCGTCAAAAAGCCTTGCATCTACTTTTCAGCTTTTGATTGATAAATATAAAGATACATCAAATTTGATGCTTATTCTCTGCGGTTCTTCTATGTCATATATGGAAGACCATGTACTTGCATATAAAGCACCTTTATATGGGCGTAGAACGGCTCAAATAAAGCTTTTGCCGTTTGACTTTGAAGAAACCTGCAGATATTTTAAAAATCTGTCTGATGAGGATAAAGCACTTATATATGGTGTCGCAGGCGGTACGCCACAGTACCTTTTGCAAATGGACGATAAGTTAAGTGTTGAGGATAATATCAAAAACACATACTTAAATCCGATTTCGTTCCTTTATGAAGAACCGACTAACCTTTTGAAACAAGAAGTGCGTGAGCCTGCCATTTACACGGCTATTATTACTGCGATTGCAACGGGGTCTTCAAGAATGTCGGAGATTTCAAGCAAGGTTGGCGAAGATACCAATGTTTGCACGAACTACATCAAGAACCTTATGAATCTTGGAATCGTGCAAAAAGAAACACCATACGGTGAAAAAGCTTCTCGTAAGTCGGTTTACTCTATCGAGGATAATATGTTCCGTTTCTGGTATCGTTTTGTGCTTGATAATAACTCAATCATCGCCCGTGGCGCTGCAGATTTGGTTTATAAAAGAATTGAACCTCAGCTTTCAGACTATATGGGTAAGGTGTTTGAAGAAATCTGTAAACAGTACCTTTGGAAACAGCTCCTTTCTGGTAACTGCCCGGTAGAGTTTAACTCACTTGGTCGTTGGTGGGGCAGTGATTCGAAAGAAAAATGTCAGACTGAAATTGATATTATGGGCGAACAAGATAAAAACACAGCGCTTTTTGCGGAATGCAAATGGACAAACGAAAAGGTTGACCTTAGCGTTTTAGAAACACTTATAAAACGCAGTAATTTGTTCTCATATAAAACAAAGCATTACTACCTCTTCTCTAAATCGGGCTTTACAAAAGGTTGTATTGATAAGGCTAATGAGATGGGGAATGTGAGTTTGGTTGAGTTTGAGGATATTATGGAGGAAGTACAACAAAATGGCTGACATAAAATTATTTAATATAAAAGGTAAGATGGAAAAATTTCTATGAATTCCACAAGCTTGCCATCGATGAGCTTGAGGCCGTTGATTATGAAGAATACAAGGCAAACGGCTTTAAAGTAAACAAGCTTGGCGATTTCCCCCTTAAGCTTGAAACAAAACCCGAATAATTACAAAACCCCATCAGCCATATCGGTTTGGTGGGGTTGTATTTTTATTCATCCTTTTTCCGGATTGTTCCCGGATTTTCACCAAAATATTTTGTGAATGCACTATAGAATCCACGGGTGGAATCATATCCCACATATTCGGAAATTTCTTCAATGGTCATATCCGAATTTTCAAGAAGATTCCGTGCAAGAGTCATTCTTTTTTGCATAAGAAGCTCACTCCAGGTGCAGTTGAAATGTGTTTTTATAATTCGGTTCACCTGTTTGGTGCTGAGTGACAACATTTTTGCAATGTCATCAACACTTATTTCGTTGTCGCAGTATGCATTGGCAAGAGTGTTGATGCGGTGAAGTCTGCCCATAAGAGAATCAGATACAGTCTGGTTGTATTTTTCGTTTGTTTCAACGGATTTGTTGCTCATAATCAGATCTACAAGGTATTTATGAAACGAAAGACTCACGTTATATTTGTTTTTTTCAGTATATGCATCAAAAATTTGCTTTATGGATTGATGAAGCTTGTCTTTTTTTTGAAAACGGTATCCGGCAGAGGGAATTATTCCGCAAATTCTTTTGTAAAGGTTGTTGCCGTCAGTTAATACGTTTTTTGAAAAAGTAAATCCGATGCAAAACACCTTGGTTTCTGAGTTCTGAAATCGTATTATGTGATTTACATTTGGCGCAACCGTCAGCGAGTCTCCCGCCTCCATAACAAAACTGTCATCTTCAACCTTTGCCTCAAGGCTTCCTCTTTCAACAAAAATCAAAACATGAAACGAATGAGAATAAGGCATAACATATCTGCCTGTCAGCACGACATCGTTTGCAAAAAGTGAAAATTTACAATTGTCAATGTTGAAAACAAAAACTTCCTGAGGACTTTTCTTTATTTTTTCAAAATAATTATCCAAAACAAAATTTCCTCCTTTTCGGGCGACATTTAGTTGTTAAACACGGATTCTGCAAGAGAAATTGCAAATAGCGAATGCATTTCTCTGTCGGGATGGTTTATATTGTTTGAAAGCAAATTATCAATGTCAACTCCCGATTCGTAAAGTTTTTCCCATTTACTGTAACAATCACAAAAAACCACTTCTGCATCTGTTGCGGCTTTTTCCATTATTTTTACAAAATTTTTCAGTGTACCGCTGTTTTGCATTTCTCTTACACTGTGAGCTATTTTCAGAAATCCTTCATCTTTTATTTCAGGGCTTATTTTTGTGCAGTTCATTGCTGTTGACATAAAAATGACTTCAATATTATTATCCTTCAGCCTTTTTGCAATATCCATAAGCGAATTGTAAAAATCTTCGCCTCTTGATCCACCGTCACGGTGAGCATCATTTGCAGCGAAAGATACCACACAAAGGTCGGGGTTATGTACGATTACATCTTTTTCAAGACGCTCTGATGCTTCCCAGCTTGTTGTACCGCTGATTCCTGCGTTGATTATGCTTATCGGTGCATCAGGATAGAGTTTGTCAAAAATCTTTTTGAATTTTGCATGGTAGACATTTTCATAATCATTTACGGTTTTAAGATTCCCTGAAGCATCTCTTCCTATTTCAAAACACCCCTGTGTAATGCTGTCACCAAGAAAGGCAACGGTAACACCGGGTGCGTTTTTTGGATTTTGCTGTTTTTCTCTGAGTTTATTTATAATGTTCATAAAACCCTCCGATAATACATTATTTATCTGAATTATAGCATCATATTTCCTGTTTGTCTATGTTTGGCAGAGACACAAAACCCAAATGATGTCTCTGTGTATCATTGAAACCCAATTTAATTATGTTAAAATTTATTTAGAATTTGCAAAAAAGCTGAAAGGATGATTTTTATGAAAAAAATTACAGCACTACTTTTGGTATGTTTTATGACACTCTCCTTTGTCGTAGCATCACCTATATCCCTCAAAACGGTTTATGCTTTGTCTGATGCAGACCTTGACATTGCTGCAACCGAAACCATTACCGTAAATTCGGCAAATTTCACAACTTCAATGTATAACAGTAAGACGGGTGATATTGTCCGTGAAATGCGCTATAATTATATGCGTTGGCTTGGTGGTGAAAACAATGCAGAGCTTGTTAACCACTGGTATATGACTATTGACCTTTCCTCTCTTGCCGACAAATATATCACCAAGTCAAGCCTCTATATCTGGTTTAGCGGAAGAGCCTTGGTTAATATCTACAAAGCACCCGGTGACTTTGTTCCGGGCACAACTCCCTATGAAGACCTTCCCAAAATCACCGAAGGCAGCATGCCCGAAGAACAGCTTGTAGCTGCCTGCGATGCATCAAGTCAGAGCAACTACATTGAACTTGATGTAACCTCCTACGCAAGAGAGCTTATTCTTGCAGGCGAAACAAAGATGGGACTTATGATGTATTCCCTTTCTTCATCAACCGCCGGTGTTTCTCCCGAATACGGTGACAGCTCAAGAGTTCCTTATCTTGTTGCAGATTGTGCTCCCATTCCCGATCCGGAGGTTATTGCAACATCTCCCGAAGCGGATGCAACAGAAGTTGACCCTGAATCTAACATAACATTCACCCTTTCTGAGGCTCCTGCTTCAATAAGTAAAGATAACATCACTCTTGTGAATTTTGAAAACGACGAGGAATATATTCTCAAAGACAGTGAAGTTAGCTTCAATGCAGCAAATCTTGTTGTTACCGTAAATCCCGAAAGCTCTCTCAGAGGCAACAGCCGCTACTTTATTAAACTTTCGGGACTCAAAAATTCTGCCGGCAAAGATTTTGCCGAATCGTCACTCTATTTTACAACAGCAGCTTCTAAACCCGTTACTATTGACTACACAAAAATAACAAGTGCAATGTATGACTATGTTGACGGAACCTTTGGCAAAGAATATGACAACTACAATCTTTTGAGATTCTACAAAGTTATTGATGGCAAAGTTGTTTTGCGTAACGATTATTATGTTTCGATAGATATCTCCTCACTTAAAGGCAAAAAGATCGATAATGCAACCTTTTCCCTCTGGTGCAACGGAAGAGCGATTATGACCTTCTACAAAGCAGAAGGAGATTTCGTCCCCGGTGAAACCCTTTGGGAAGATATGCCCAAAATCACCGACTTCATGCCCGAATCATCAATAATAGGAGCATATTCTCAGGCAAGCGGAAAAACCTACGGCACTGTAGACATGACATGGTATCTCAGAGAATGTCTTGCAAAGGGTATGACAAAACTTAGCTTTATGGTGCGTCAGGGCAGTACATCAACCTTTGGTATCTCCGGTGAAAACGGTGATTCATCATATCGTCCTTCATTAAATGTGACACTGAGCGATTCCTATGATGAACCTCAGAATCTTGAAATCGGCGATATTTCATTTGCCGACAACACTGCAACCGTAACCATCACCCAAAACACAATCGAAGATATGGGAAGTGCTGCTCTTATTGTTGCAGGTTACTGTGATAATGAGTTGAAAGCAGTTAAATACCTCGAAAAAGACCTTTACTATGGTGTAAATAATTTTGCCGTAACTCTTGATGATCCCAACGGTGCAACAAGCTTCAAAACATTCTTGTGGAACGATCTTGAAACTCTTACACCCATAAAAAATAATTAAATTATAGGAGGAAAGTGTCTTGAACAAAAGAATTATTTCACTGATTGTGTTAATAGTGCTGTTTAAAGGCACTTTCCATTCTTTGCTTTCGGGCAGATGCAGTGAAGCATTGCTTTCATCAGAAAACTTTGCAACTTCGCGTTTTGCGTCTGTCACCAGTGCAATGTATAATTTTGAAACAGGTTCTTCATCGCAAGCACTCGATTCATATGGATATCTGCGTTTCTATGAAGTGCAAAACGGTACGGTGAACCTCTGCAATCATCTGTATGTTTCCGCAGATATTTCTGCCATTAAAAGCAGTTTTGTGACAAAAGTCACATTTGATATCTACATTTCGGGAAGGTCGCTGATGTATGTCTATAAAGCAGACGGTAATTTTGTGCCGGGCGAAACACCCTATGATGATATGCCCAAAATAACAGATGTATCGGATGACTCGCTTATAACCATTGTTGACCATTCCAATTTAAGAGGCTACATATCAATTGATGTGACAGAATATGTCGAAGAACTTATTCTGGCAGGAAAAGACAAGTTGAACCTTATGATTTCTCAAGGCTCAACATCCACATTCGGCATTCGCACCGAGCTTGGTGACAGTTCGACAAGACCTTACATTTCCGTAATCTTTAATGAAATGGCATCAGAGCTCAGCAAGCTTTCTCATCCATACATCCACGCATCGTCGCAAAAGCTCGAACAAATCAAAAATTCGCTTGAAACAGGTGATGAATACACAAAAATTCTTTATGCAAAAACAAAATCCGATGCAGACGGATTTCTTTCATCATCCGTGGTTTCTCACGGTGGCACAGCCACCCAAAGCTATAACAAGGTTGATGAAAAAATTTTATCTTTAATGACGGTTTATTATATTGAAAATAACGAAATTTATCTCGATAGAGCACTTATGGAATTTGAAAATTTCAAATCCATTACAAATTGGAACAGCGGTGCACAGCTCGATAACACTCAAACCGCATCTGTTCTTGCAATTTGTTACGATTGGTTGTACAATTATCTCTCTGTCGCTGATCGTAAATGGGCGGAGGAAACTATCAAAGAAAAATCGCTGGACATTGCATATAAATATTATCAGAATCCCGAAGATTATGACAATTTGCGTGTAGAATACGGCAACATGAATATTCAGTGCGGCAATTCCACTTACAACCACTCAACTTATAACAATTCAAACCTTTTGACGGCGGCACTTGCCATATCACCCATGTATCCCGAATATTCATCATTTATAATTTCAAACATCGTTCAGAATGTAGTTCCCTATCTTGAACTTGTTGGAGAAAAGGGCGGTCATGAAGAACCCATAGGCTACTACGGATACACAAGCGAAAAAATTATTACAATGCTTTCGGCTCTTGATTCGTCACTGGGCACTATGTACGGATTAAACGATTATCCCGGTTTTAAAACAACTGCCTACTATCCACTCTATATGTACGGTGCAGGTCCTTTTGCCTTTGGCGACACATCTCCGTCAAAGGGGAGCTATGACACCAACGCCTTGTATTTTGCAGCCAAACATTCGGGCGATGTTGATTTGATGAAGGTAATATCACAAAATTTCAAAAAAGGGAATACAATCATGCCGCTTTTGTGGTATGACTGTGGTGAATTGGATAACCCGGAAAGTGATTCAACTTTGGCGTTGGACCGTTTGATTTTTCCGTCGAACAAAGCACAGAATATTGCTTCTTTCAGAAATTCGTGGAACACCTCTTCGCTTATCTATACAGCCATGTACACGGGCTGTGCCACATCAAACGGTCATGCCGATGCAGTGTCGGGTTCGTTTTGCCTCGATGCTTTTGGTGAAAGGTTTGTCACACCCATGGGACTGGGAAACTATAGCTATTCAAACTATTGGGACAACTCACAAAACGGCGGCAGATGGAAGTGGTATGAAAAACGCCCCGAGGGTAACTGTTGTCTGGTTATAAATCCATCAGAGTCGGTGGGACAGGATGTATATGAAAATGCAGAATTCGAAACCTTTGAAACAGCCGATGGCGGAGGATATGCAATTGCCGATCTTTCAAAGGTATATAAGGAATATGTTTCATCCTACAAGCGGGGCATAAAGCTTTTTGACAATCGTAGCAGGGTTATTTTGCAAGACGAAGTAAAAATGCTCCAAAATTCAGATGTGTATTGGTCGTTCAACACTCCTGCAGACATTGAAATTCTGTCGGACAATACTGCGTTGCTTATCCAAAACGGAAAATCGGTGTATGTCAGATTTACATCAAATCAGGATTTCACCCTGGCGAAATCCGATGCGTCAAAGCTTTCCACATCACCCCAAGCAGAACAGCAAAAAATATATCCTGCATATTCCAAGCTTTGCATCTGGTCATACAATGTAGCTGACTTTGAACTATCGGCAGAGTTTGTTCCTGTTTTGAATGACTATACAATTCCTGAAAGCTACGGTGATTATCAGCATCTTTCACAATGGAGTGCAGATGATGTTTATGCCCCCGTGCCCGTGCTTGACGATATATCAGTAAACGGAAAGACCATAGCAGGTTTTGTGCCGGATGTGTTTAGCTATTCTTATGAATATAACTGTCTGACCGATGACAGACCAAGTGTTGAATACAAAAAATCCCATGATGTTTCCGTGTCTGTTATCGAAGATAATACCGAAAGATGCGTTCTTAAGGTTTCGGCAAATGGGAGAGATTCATTTTATATCATAAATTTTGACATTGCCGCCGGTGTATTTGACAATGATCTGAGCTATGTTTTGCACGAAAATTTTACAGATGCTGTTTATGAGTCATTCGCCTCGGCATCAGGTGGAATAACAGAGTGCTTCCCCGGAAGTGGATGGATGTATCATCTTTACGCCTCAGGGGTATATCGGTATTATTATTGCTCGGTAGATATTGCGGATCTTAAGGACAAAAACATACTTTCGGCAAAATACTCCTTTGTGGCAAATGGTGATCTTGCTTTGTCTGTTCATGTAACTGATTGCGGATTTGTTCCCGGCAAAACTCCTTTTGGTGAACTGCCTAAATCGGGAACAACGGTGTGTGAAATTATCAAAAGAGCTTCAACGGAGAGGTTTGAAATAGATTTGACCGAAGCAGTAAACAAATCTTTAGCTGAAGGTAAAGATACGATTAATTTGATAATAGTCCAAAACAAAGCAAGCACAGCAGTCATTGCAGGCAAAAACGGCTATTCAAGTCAAAAACCGTATCTTGAAATTATTGCGGAAGAAAAAAAACTACTTTTGTCGGATGTTTTTTTAAAAGACTCCGATTCGTGCACATCGGCACGACTTGCCGTGAAAAACAATAGCGAAAAATGTGAAAATGTGACACTTGTCACTGCATCATATGACGATAACAAGCTCATCTCGCTTGATTTTGACTCTGCAGAGCTAAAGGAAGGCGTTTTGGTTCTTGACTGCACTGTTGAACACAGTGACGGTATAAATACGAAAATTTTTGTGTGGGATGCTTTTGATTCTCTTTTTCCCCACTCAAATTATATATCCGTCGGATAATCTTTCGACGGCAGAACAATCGATAATACGAAGGGAAGAATTATATGAAGAGAATTATATCATTGGTTTTGTGTGTGATTCTTGTGTTTGCATCAATGCCTGCATTTACGATATTTGCAGACGCAGAGAGTGCATTTACTCTTGTTACACCAAAGGAAAACAGTATTTCCTACACATCCGACATTTCAGTGAAGTTTTCGGCTGTTGTTGATCCGTCCACGGTTTCTCCTCAAACGGTAAAATTATTTGCTGACGGATTTGAACAGAAAATTAACGCAGATGACATTTATGTTTCTTCGGATAAAATTTCAATCAAAACCGTGAAACAGCCCTACACCACCTACAGGCTTGAGCTTCTCTCGTCAATATCCGACCAAAGCGGCAACAAGCTCCCGGAGGATATGTACCTTGACTTTATAACAACGGTTCCGAGTGCAACATCAACTGTTTCATCTTCGTCAGTCATATCAGCCATGTATGACTATGTTGACGGTAGCATAACAACACAGCCGGACAATTATCAGCTTCTCCGTTTTTACAAGGTTATAGATGGAAAGGTTGTTCTTAGAAATGACTATTATGTTTCTGTAGATATTTCATCACTTTATGGCAAAAATGTGACAAATGCAGTTTACAACCTCTGGGCAAACGGCAGAGCTCTCATGACTATATACAAAGCCGACGGTGATTTTGTCCCCGGCGAAACAGCATATGAAGATATGCCAAAAATCACAGACTCCATGCCTGAATCTTCAATCATCGGAACATATGATCAAAGTTCAGGTAAGAGATTTGCATCTATTGATGTGACTGATTATCTCAATGAATGTCTTGAAGCCGGAAGGACTCATATGAGCTTTATGATAAGACAGGGCTCTTCTTCCACCTTTGGTGTCGCATCGGAAACGGGGGATACATCCTACCGTCCAACCATGACCGTGTCATATTCCGAATCGGTCTCTCCGGTTATAGCCTCTGTTTCTCCCGACGGCTTTGATACAGCGGTATCTGCGGATACGGAAATTTCCTTCACACTTTCCGAGAAGGCAAGTGCGGTTTTGGCAGATAATATTGTTATTACCAACACCGAAACAGAAGAAACAATTCCACTTTTAGATGGTGATATAAGCTACGATTCCGACACTCTCAAAACCACCGTTACACTCAGTGAGCCTCTAAATCCGCTGACTGTCTATGACTTAAAAATATCAGGTCTTAAAACAACGGACGGCAAAGCTTTTGCACAAAAGTGTGTCAAATTCAAAACAGGCGGCGAAAGAGAAGATATTCCTTATGGAAAAGCAGAGCAAACCTCTTTTGTAAAGGTCAATGTTTCCGATGATTATTCCGGTGCAGTCACTGTTTCGGGAAAACTTTTTGCATGCGGAAATGAGACAATAGACATTAAGGTAGTAATGAGCGACGAGGAGGTTGTTTTTTTCGATTCGGTGACTGCCAACGAAAACGGTTATTTTTCATTTAATGTTGAAACAGAATCCGCAGGAAAATGCAAGGCATACATTTCCTCTGATGCCAACCTTTACAACAACATTGTAACCGAAGAATTTGAAATTTTGCCTCTTTCGGTTTACATGTCTCTCTGGGATGTTCTCTCCGGTGGCGATGCCCAAATGATTGCATCGGCACTTGATGATATTTTTGCAACCTTCGAGATTACCGATTCAGAGGATTTATTCGATATCCATGCTTCTGTTGCAGATTTTGCAGTTTCAAAAGGAGAGTTTGGCGAGTATAGTCCGGACAATATCAATGCCATGAAAGCCTATATGTACGATGCATATATTCTGTGCGGTTTTTCATCGGACAATGATGTTGAAACACTCAAAAAAGCTGTTTCTCTCTATGGCGAACACATGGAGCTCACCACGCTTGAAAGCTTTGAAAACTACAGTGCCATGACAGATGTATACAAAACTCTCACCATGGAGAAATTTGCAAGCTCTGCAGACAGAGATATTGACAGCAAGCAAAAGCTCTCTGCACTATTTGCCGAATGTATTGACGAGGCTGAACTTGAAATGGTTTTTGAAAAAATCAAAAATGCATCCAATCACAGCGAAGTGACAGAAATTATTCTCGATGAGCATTATGCAGAGCTTCTCGGACTTTCAAAAAGCGACATTTCCGACTACAAGGATAACAAGAAAAACGCAGGAAAAGCTCTTGTCGGAAAATCCTTTGATTCAAAGGAAGATTTTAAAAATGCATTCAATAAAGCCGTGAAAGCAGAAAGTTCAAGAGATAACGGTGGAGGTGGCTCATCAAATGGCGGAAGCTCTGTTGTAATTAAAGTCGATTCTAAAAATGAATCTCAGCCGGAACAAAATCCGATTGTTACAACAGGTGACAATGACGAAAAGGTTCAACCCTCATCCTATTCATTCACCGACATTGCCCACTATCCCTGGGCGGTATATGAAATAGAGTTTCTTGCACGAATGAATGTTATAAACGGTGTCGGCGAGGGCATTTATGCTCCTTCGGGCAACGTAACAAGAGAACAGAGTGCAAAGCTTCTGGTTCAGGCCATGGAATTTGAAACAATAAATCACAATCCCGGATTTTCCGATGCAGACACGGATGCATGGTATTACCCCTACATTTCCACGGCATCAAGCCATGGCATTATCAAAGGAAAAGGCACAGTTTTCGGCATAGGTGAAAACGTAACCCGTGAAGACCTTTGCACAATGGCGGCAAGAACCCTTGAGGTGGCAGGCTATAAAATTGATGAATGCCACCTTTCTTTCACCGATTCATCCGAAGTTTCGGACTATGCCAAAAACGCAGTTGCATTTCTTGCCAATGCAGGCATAATCAAAGGCATGCCAGACGGTTCGTTTATGCCTAAAAACAACACCACAAGAGCAGAAGCGGCAGTTTTCATCTACCGATTCTGCGAATATGTCAAAACCTATAGCGCTACCATCTGGGAAAAGCCCCTTGAAGCTGTTAAAAAAATTGAAGCTCCAAGCGAAGAGCAAATACTTTCAGATATAAAATCAAAGTTTAACAAAAAAGAAGTTAATCATCCCTTTATTTTCGGGAATGACCAAAAAATCGAAGAAATAAAAACCAATCTTTCATCAGGCGATTCCTACACCAAGATTATGTACGGTCAGGTAAAGAAATATGCAGACAATTTCCTTAACGTACCTCCGGTTGTACACAACGGCAGTGTGACTCAGGTTTACAACTATGTTGACGACCGTATTATGAATCTTATGATTGCCTATCATATTGAAGGCGACGAAAAATATTTAAACAGAGCCAAGGAAGAATTTGAAAACTTCAAAAAAATCACCCGTTGGGACGGCGGTGCTCAGCTCGAAAACTCACAGACAGGCTATGCCTTAGCGGTATGCTATGACTGGCTCTACGACTATCTCACAGCCGAAGACAGAGCGTGGGCTGAGGAAACAATCAAGGTAAAAATGCTTGAAATAGCATACAAATACTATCAAAATCCCGATTCATATAATGAGCTTCGCTCGCAGTATGCAAGTATGAATATTCAGTGCGGAAATTCAACCTACAATCACTCAACATACAATAATTCAAATTTGTTTGTTGCGGCTCTCGCTCTTGCCCCGATATATCCGGAATATTCGGCATATATAATGGCAAATAATATGAAAAACGTTCAGCCATACATAGAACTCATCGGACCTGACGGCGGTTTTGATGAACCTGTCGGATATTATTCTTACAAGTCTCCAAAGATAATGCAAATGCTTCAGGCTTGCCAGAGTGTACTTGGAACGTCCTATGGTTACGACCGCTACGAAGGCTTCCGTTCAACCTCATACTATCCGCTCTTTATGTACGGCGCAGGTGCCTTTGCCTTTGGCGATTCAGGTCCCGGAATTGCAAGCTTTGATTCAAACTATATGTACTACACGGCAAAATACTCCAAGGATTCCAAGCTTATGAGCCTTGTTGCCGAAAAGTTGTCGGAGG
The DNA here is from genome assembly GCA_017397885.1 of Clostridia bacterium. Classification (GTDB taxonomy): domain Bacteria; phylum Bacillota; class Clostridia; order UMGS1810; family UMGS1810; genus RGIG1828. The sequence goes on from JAFQHQ010000220.1 coordinate 55,208, forward strand.
GTGACTGCGCAAAAGCTCTGCTTTGCTATGAAAGCGGTGATATGAACAATGTGGACAAGGACGCTTCGCTTCCTCTTGACAATGTAATTTATCCTTTAACCAAAGACCAGAACGTCATCTCAATGAGAAACAACTGGGACATTCAAAAGGGACTTTTCACTGCAATGTATGCAGGCTGTGCAACTGCAAACGGTCACTCCGATGCTGTTTCGGGTGCATTTGGAATTGATGCCTTTGGTGAAATCTTTGTAACGGCAATAGGCAGAGGCGACTACGACTATCCCGATTATTGGGACAATACGCAGGATGGCGGCAGATGGGACTGGTATGAAAAACGTCCCGAAGGGAGTAACTGTCTTGTTATCAATCCTTCCGAAAAGGTTGGTCAGGATGTTTCCGAAACTGCAACCATTGATGTTTATGAGTCGGGCGAAGGTGCGGCATTTGGCATCACAGATCTTTCCGGAGTTTACAAAGAGTATGTAACTTCCTACAAACGAGGTCTCAAGCTTCACGACTCACGAACAAAGATTGTTGTTCAGGATGAAGCCACAATGAAAACTCCCTCGGAGATTTTCTGGTCCTTCAACACTCCGGCTGATATCGAACTTATAAACGAAAACACAGCCCTTCTTTCAATCGGTGCAAAAAGACTTGCAGTAAAATTCTATGCAAATGTTGACTTTGAACTCTTTGAAATGGCGGCAGAAAAGCTTCCCACGTCACCTCAGAAAAAGGAACAGCTTCGCTACCGTGAATTTCGCAAGGTAGCTCTCAGAGCCAACGATGTGACAGAGCTTAAACTAATGGCAGAATTTATGCCAATCGGTGCATACTCCGAAGCACTTCTTCCCATTTCGGATTTTGTTCTCATGGAAAACTGGACGGCTTCAGAGCCCATGAGAGAATTCCCGAAACTTAGTGCAATTACGGTTGACGGTGAAGCTATCGACGGTTTTGACAAAGACATTCATTCATACCTTGTTGAATTTGATACCTTGCCCGAAAAACTGCCTGAAATCAAAGCAACAGCTGAAAACGAAGCCGATGTAACCGTTACATATTCCGATGCTGAGAGAAAATCTGCCGAAATCAAGGTAGAAAAAGGTGATGAGGTTTCATGGTATGAAGTAATCTTCATCGAAGAAGAAAAGCCCTTTGATGTGAGCGCCATGAAAAAACTTACCATCAAATCTGTCAATGCAACAAGCAATGACGGTAACCTGCCCGAATACGCTCTCGACGGCAACTTAAACACCCGCTGGTCAGCAGAAGGTGCAGGAGAGTACATTGTCTTCGACCTTGGAGAAGTGAAGGAAATTTCTGCAATGGGAATTGCATATTATCAGGGTTCAAGACGTTCATCCTATTTTGACATTCTTGTGTCCGAAGACGGTGACGAATGGACAAAGCTTGTATCAGATGCCGAATCTTCAGGAGAATCTGATGATCTCGAAAACTTTGAGCTTATCGCAAAAGCAAGATATATAAAATATTACGGCTACGGCAACTCCCAGGGTAAATGGAACAGCCTTTCGGAAGTAGCAATTTATTCAAAATAAGGAGGATAACATGAAAAACAAAATATTATCAATAGTTTTAGCTTTCATATTTGTATTTGCCTGTTATCCCACAGTAAATGCAAAAACCGACAATCTGTATTTTGACGAAGCAAACACTCTTTTGGTGGGGCTCGGATTTGAAGATGTCTCATCAAAGGCAAATGAGATTATTTCACGGGAAGCTTTAATAGAGCTTCTCGTGGATAACTCCTTTTACGAAGGTATTGAGCTTGGCGACCTTGCAATGATGGGTATATATGCCGATGCAAACTTCTATTTTCTTCCCGAAAATCAGATTTGCCTGAAAGATGCTCTCATAATTTGTGTTAAGCTTCTGACACTCGGCGACACCACAATAACAGACCATGACCGACTTACCATTGCTTGGGATCTTGACCTTAAAAAAGGAATTTTCACAGAGCTTAACGCTCCTCTCACATATGCAGATGCCTACATTCTATTGTATAACTATTTAAACGCTGACATCTCAGTATATAACGGGAGATTTGCCATCGGGAATACAACCATCCTTTCCGACAAGCATCACATAGACATTGTTGAAGGCTTTGTCGACAAGGCAGGAAGATATGCAATAGATAATGAACCACTTATAAAAGGTAAAGTTTCAATAAACGGAAAGGTATATGTGAGTGAAAAATACGGTGAAGAGATTTTTGGGAAAAATGTTGTTGCATACATCCGTGATTCAAAAACACTTATTGCAGCAAACATAAGCACCGATACAGATGTTAAGGAGATTTATTCATACAATTCGCCCACATTCACAAATAACAGATATGTATACTTTGATGATGTTCTTAAAGAAAAAACAATAAAAATTTCTCAAAGTGCAGATATGTTCTACAACGGATATGAATTCAATTTTGATTCAAATCTTATTTGTCCCGAAAGCGGAAAGATTACCGTTATAGACAATTCTCTGTATTCGGACGGTGCCGACATTGTTATCATAGATTCTGCCGAAACTGTAAAAGCCGAGTATGTTGACCGCAATAGTCAAATCATTTATTCGGCAGGAAAATCCTTTAAATTGGATGATGACACCATTATTACAGACGACAATGGAAAGACAAGAGCCATTTCAAAGATTAATGCGGGCGACATTTTAAGTCTCTATATCGGTCAGAATAACATTGCATCAAAATGTGTAAAGATAACCAAAACAGTTTCGGGAACTCTTGATTCAACAGGTGATGATTTTATCACAATAAACGGAAAAAAGTATTCCGTTACAGAAAGTCTTAATTTAAAATCAAAGGAAAATCTCGGAAAAACTATCTCTGCCTACATTGATAAATACGGAACGCTTGTTCATCTCACAACTGAGAATACAGTTTCACTGAATGTCGGCATTTCAAGAGTCGTAAAGCTTTTTGAAAAAGGTCTTTCCTCAAGCCTCCGCATAAAAATATACACCGAAGCAGGCATTGATGAAGAGTTTTATTTTGCCGAAAATGCGAGAGTAAACGGAACGCTTTGTAAAACCTATGCCGAAACAGAAAGAGCCATTCCAAAGGTGGGGTCAAATGTTAAGCAATCGCTTGTTGCATATGAGCTTAACGGCAAAAACGAAATAACTGCAATTGATTTCCCAAGCGATAAGATTATGGACATTGATTCACCCTCACGCATATACAAAACAGCAAAAGATAATTTGTCTGCCTTTTCTCATGTAACCTACAATAAATGGCGTGAAGATTTTGGAGAGAGTGTGTTTATCACTCCCGAAACAAAAGTTTTCAGAGTTCCCCGCCAGCAGGCTGACGGAACAATTTGTGAAGATACCGTTTTTTACTCTGCAACCGTGTGTAGCAGCATGGTTACAGGAACCGCATATCATAATCACACATCCACAGGATATGGCTTTGACAAAGAAAGCAAAATTTCAGATGTGGTTTTACTTGAATATGATGCCTCAACCGGTTCCTCCGCAATCATGCCCGAGCTTACTCCGCTTTCCATTGTCGGTAGCGTTTCGCATATTTTAACACCTGACGGTGATGAGGCAGAGGCTGTTATGCTTTATGATTATATCAATCCCGACGGCAGACTCATCTACGGCGATTCTCTAAGCTATTTCAGCTCTCAGAATATAGAACCGGGTGACCTTGTGAGAATTGATTATACAGATGAAACCGGCAAAGCAAACATGACAGAACTTGTCTATAAAAACGGAGCCGAAACCTTGGAAGATGGCGGCTATCTTTACACAGGCTCCGGTGGCGGAAAAGGTCAGGAAGCTGATATCAGACTTTGTAATGTGTATAAGAGATGGGATATTGTTCTTGATCTGGTATATACAAATGTTGATATGGAAAATATTCAAAGCGAGGATATCAAAAGTGTGAAAGGTAGCGGATATACAATTTATAAATATAACAAACAGAAGGGAAAAATCGAAGTGCTTACCCTCGATGATATTCTGACTTATGATATAAGCGGCGAAAATTGTTCGAAAGTTGTTATGTTTGATGTTTCGTTTTCTCCTGCATCGCTTTTTGTTCTTGAATAAAAGCGAAAGCTTTAACAACCTAAATCAACAAGACCGCTCCTTTGGATTTGGGGAGCGGTCTTTAAAATTTTATGAAAGGTGTTTGCTGTAATGAAATATATGTTTAAATCTTATTATCTTGATTCACCACTGGTAAAGGGGAGAATTTTCGACGTTTTTGAACCTGATGAAATTACAAAAGATGTTGCGATTTTCTGGGTACATGGCGGCGGATGGAGAGGAGGAAGCCGTGAGTTTCACACAATAATGGAAGCTCTCAGTAACCGCGGCTATATTGTTGCATCAACCGACTACCGTCTTGATGCAAAAGATGCCTTTGAACAGCTTAAAGACATCAGAGAATCATATGACCGCTTTGTCAGTATTTTAAAAGAAATGCAAAGACCGCTTCGCATTGCAGTTTACGGAGTCTCGGCAGGTGCACACCTTGCTTCACTTCTGCTTTGTGCAAATCCCGGCGAATGCGGCGAAGAACTTTCACTTCAAAATCAATGGGTTAAACCCGAAATGGGAATTCTGCAGGCAACTCCATATGATTTTCTCCCCTGGGATAACATGATGCCCTCAATGTGGAGCATAATGCAGTCAATAGCCGGAGCACCCTATGACAAAGAACCCGAAAGATATGAAAGACTTTCTCTCAAAAACTATATCAGAGAGGATAATCCGCCCATATTTTTCATGGAAGCAGAGCTTGAAAATGCATTTTTGCCCGAGCATACTTTGAAAATAGCAAAAAAACATCGTGAGTATGGTATAAACACACAGTGGAAAATGTATTCAAAGGTTGAACACGGATTTTTTTCACAGCTTACCCGTCCGGCTCAGCTTGAAGCGTTTGAGGATTTTTGTGATTATGTTGATGGTTTATTAAACACCCAGTTTTGAAGTGGTGTTTGCTAAGGATGAATTCTCCGTATTCTAAATATTATATAAGCTTAAAATCCCCACAAATTTGCGGCAGTTCCCCAAAAGAGTTTTTCAATCTGAGTTTTGGAGAAATCGAGCATCATGCAAGTCTGACGAACAGCCAAAAGATTTTCGCATACCACAATCCACTGATTTGGAATGTTTTCTTTTTCGCCTTCACCAAGCCAATAAAACCCGTCAGCAACAGAAATTGGTCTGCCTCTCATGAGTGACACGGGGAAATCCGACCCCCACATGCATCTGTCCACGCCGACCTTTTTTAAAATCTGAAACATTGCCGGAGTTTCGCAAATAGCCGAAAAATCATACATAATGTTTTCTGTGTGACAAATCTTTTCCACGGTTTCAAAGGCTGTCCACGATGCAAAAGATCTTGCCGCATGGGCAAGAATAAGCACCACATCGGGATAACGCTTTGTCATTTCTTTTATGTATGAAAGATTTTCTTCGTCTGCAAGTGCTTTGCTTTTCACAAGGTGGAGAGTGATGCAAAGCTTGTGTTTTTTTGCAACCTCCCATGCACTTTCGGGAAGATAGTCGCCAATGGGGAGTTGGGCAGAGTTTGGTTTGTCCGAAAGAAAATAGTAGCATTTAAGTCCTCTTATTCTCGGCGAGGTCAGCCTTTTTTCAATTTGCTCTGCCGTTTCATTGGGAAGAACTATTATTTCATACACATTTTCGGGATTTTTCTCTATTAGTGATGCAACAAATTCGTCACTTTTTTTAAGATTGCCCGAACTTGTATCTCTCATTGTGGCTTCGGGAAACGGAATGACATTCAGCCTCAATTCCTTCGGAGTGCAAAGAATAGGCATCATGCATTTTTGGTATGTGCTAAAGTCTGCCGCAACATCTTTCGGGTGATTGTGTGATGTGGGCAAAAAACGTGTGTCAAAAAGGTGTGCGTGAGCATCTGCCACCTTGTCGGGCACAAAATCTTCAAGTCTTTTTATGGCTTCAAAATCAAAATCGGAATATTCAACGGTATTTAAAAGCATAACGAACTCCTTTATATTAAAACTATATACACAAATTATATAACATTTTATTATTATTGTCTATGACTATTTGAGACATAATAATAATTTTGGGTCTTTTTTATTGCATATGCCAACGAAATAATATATAATAAAAACATTAAGAGTTTAGGGGTGTGATTTTACACAATGAAATGGATATGGTGTGACAGGGCAGAGGGCATCAATCAGTATGCCGATTTTGTCCGTGAATTTAATATTGACGAAATATTCCCCAATGCAACAATCACAATTTGCACCGAGGGAGAATATGTTCTGTATATAAATGATTCCTTTGTGGAATGCGGTCAGTTTGACGATATGGGAAGCACAAGAACCTATGACGAAATAAGCATTTCTGATTATCTCAAAAAAGGTAAAAATAAACTTTTTATCGGTGCCTATCATCAGGGTGAATCTTCCTATCAATATTCCGTGGGTGAAGCAGGTCTTTGCTATGAAATAAAATGCGGTGAATTTTCTCTTTGCAGTGACAAAGATACCCTTTCGTCGCCCTCGTTCGGATTTGAAATGGGCTCAGGTGTGCAAAAAACCACTTCGCAATATGGCTACGGATATATCTACAACGCAAAAAATGCCGAAAAAGCAGAATTTTTACCATCCTGTGAAAAGGAAATGCCGCCTCTGCAAAAACGTCCCATAAGAAAATGCGAATTTTTCCCCTCCGACGGCGAGCTTGTTTCTCAGGGTACGTTTATCCGAAGCGGTGACAAAGAAAACCCCGGCATTACCATGGATGAGGATAAGCTCAGCTTTTGTGATGTAGGTGCTGTTTTTGAAGATGATAAAAAGAGCCTTAAAATAAACGAAAATGTCTTTGCCATATACGACTTCGGCGAAGAAAAAAGCGGTTATCTCACCTTTGAAATTGAGGCAGAGGAAGGAACCATAGTTGACATTGGCTACTGCGAGCATTTAAACGACGGCAAAACCCGCACCAAAATAGGGGAAAGATGCTTCGCAAACCGCTACATATGCAAAAATGGCGTGCAAAGCTTCACCTACTACTATCGCCGCATAGCCGGAAGATTTGTTCAGCTTAATATCTTCGGAAAGGTCAGCAAAATAAATCATGTGGGAATAATCAATTCATTGTATCCCACAACAGATGATTTGGAATATGACACGGGAAACGAGCTTTTTAACAAAATAATTGATATCAGCAAATACACCCTCAAAATGTGTATGCACGAGCATTATGAGGACTGCCCCTGGAGAGAACAAGCTCTCTACGGCAGTGATTCAAGAAATCAGATGCTCTTTGGCTACTATGCATTCGGTGAATGTCAGTTTGTGAGAGCATCTCTTGAGCTTATTGCAAAATCAGCAGGGGATGACGGCTTTATCACCATCACATCACCAAGTGATGCTGCCACAAGAATTCCGTCTTTCACCTACACATGGTTTCTTGCAATGAAGGAATATATCGAATATTCAGCCGACATAACCCTTGCTCAAAAATATTCCGATTTGCTTAAAAGAATCACCGACAAAAGACTTTCCGAAATTGAAAACGGAATTGCAAAACATCCAATCGGCGAAAACTATTGGAATTTTTATGAATGGTCTGATTTCAATGACGGTCTCAATACACGGGCAGGTCTTTACTATGATGCAGATGGGCTATACAACTTCTTTTTCGTTATGGGCATGAATGCCCTTTCCGATGTTTTTGAATATATTGGTGAAAATGAATACTGTGAAAAAATAAGAAATATTCTTCCAAAAGTTAAAGACAGAATCAATGAGCTGTTTTTTGACGAAGAAAAGGGTGTTTATGCCTCCTTTTTGAAAGACGGCAAAAAAATTGGTTACTCAGAGCTTACTCAGTCAATTGCAGTGTTTTCCGGTGTCAGCGACGATAAGAAGGATGGAATTTTAAAAATTCTCTCATCCCAAAACGACCTTGTGCCAATCACCCTTGGTTATCTTGTGTATAAATACGACGCACTCCTTGACGGCGATGACACATACAAGGATTATGTATATGACGAAATCCTCAAAAAGTGGGGTAGAATGATTGAAAAAGGTGCCACAACATTCTGGGAAACAGAGAAAGGCGAATCAGATTTTGACAACGCAGGCAGTCTTTGTCATGCATGGTCATCTGCACCGGTGTATGTGTACGGAAGATACTTGCTGGATTGAAAATCGGATTATATCTTAATAATTAAACGCAACGCAACAACAATTATATAAAATGGGAATTTATTCTTTTCGATTTAAATCGGATGAAGTTGTGCTTTTGCGGATATACAAAGAAAGAACGACCATTCCGATGAATAGTCGTTCTTTCTTTGTAATGCCGGCGGTCGGGGTCGAACCGACACGGTATTGCTACCACGAGATTTTGAGTCTCGCACGTCTGCCAATTCCATCACGCCGGCACATAATCTGTGCGACTTAAATATAATAGCACAAATTGAGAAATAATGCAAGTGTTTTTTTGAAAAAAATAAAAATTTCATATTTGTTTTAATCTAAATTGACACAGAGCAAAAATTATGTTATTATAATACAGAGCAAATCAGACAACTGCGGGCAGAAGCCGTAAGGCTCTGCATGAGGAAAGTCCGGGCATCACAGAGCAGGGTGCCGGGTAACTCCCGGTGGAGGTAACTCTAAGGAAAGTGCAACAGAAAAAAACCGCCACTTTTTTGTGGTAAGGATGAAAAGGCGAGGTAAGAGCTCACCGCGATTCGGGAGATCGAATTGGCGTGTAAACCCCATCTGATGCAACACCCAAACATAACATTAAGGCTTGCTCGGCTGTTCTTGGGTGGCTTGAGGTATGCAGAAATGTATATCCTAGATAGATAGTTGTCTAATACAGAACCCGGCTTACAGATTTGCTCAGTTTTTGATGATATGGCACATTTTTCGTAAAAATGCGCTTTTCATAAATATTTATATCATATATTTTGTCAATTCAGGCAAAATATCATTTGATAGCTTGTTTAAAACAGTTTGCATTAATTTGACAAACTGAAAAATATTAACATTGGAGGTTTTTATTATGAAAAAGTATGTATGTGACGTATGCGGTTGGGTTTATGACGAAGAACAGGGTCTTCCTGATCAGGGCATTGAACCCGGAACAAAGTTCGAAGATCTTCCCGACGATTTCGAATGTCCTCTTTGCTCTGTCGGCAAAGATATGTTTTCTGAACAATAATATTTTGGGGATGTTAAAATTCATATGAATTTTAACATCCCCGATTTTTTTCTTAACTTATATTTAGAGTTTCATTTATTCTATTCCACACATCAGCAGTTTCAAAGCCTTTTCGCCAACTTGCTGTTCCTGCCAGTTTATATTCATTTGCCATGGAAACTCTTTGGGCAATTGTGTCAGCATTTTCCATCCAAAAGACATATTCATATTCACCGTCATTCCAAAAATATTTGCAAAGACCGTATTGCTCATCAAATGTCATTGAAATTCCGGAAGAAGCATACTTGTTTGCTTTTTCCATTGGTAGTGTTTCGGACGAGATAACTTTTCCGTTTTTAATTTTCCACAGTCGCATATAATAGGGCATGGAAAGTACAAGTTTTGTGTTTGGGACTTCGCCAAGTGTTTTTATGATGCTGTCTTTTGTCCAGGGCATCGAAGCTACCGGTCCGGCAATTTTACTTCCCGACGAAAATTGGTCATATGCCATAAGCATAACATAATCTGCATATTTTGAAATTGCATCTCTGTCATAGCACATAGACCAGTTAGAGCTGTATTTTTCATATCTGCTTATATCAACCGAAACCGTCAATCCCAAATAATGTGCAATAACACATATTTCCTTTACATGATTTGTATATGCAGCCTTATCCTTTGGATACATATTTTCAAAATCAATGTTCAATCCGTCCAAATCATATTTTAAGATGTAATCTGTCATTATATCCGAAACAGCTTTTCTTGCCCGGTTATTTTGCAGGAGTTTTGATGCTGTTTCTGTTTTGAAATCGGTTTTATACATTGCCCAAATTTTATAATTGTTTGCTTTGGAATGCTTTACATATTCATCATTTAGCCACGAATTGTAATAAAGAGAGTTCTTATCATCAAGTTTAATTTCGTGAACTGTTTCATTTGCTCTTTTTTCGTCAGACACTCTGAAACAAGTGGGAGAGACAACGTTTACACCTGGTAATTTCTCTGTTTTGGTATTAGAAGAAACATCCCATGTGAGATTAATTCTGTTTGGTTCAACAATATTTGTTGTATTTTCATAAACTGTTGTTTTTCCAACTCTTGAAAGCAATTTAATTTCCGATTTCCCATTATATGTTTTAATAACTCCGTTGCGCGTATGTGTTACATTGTAGCTTGCTGAAACGGTAGAGAAGGGTCCGTCATGTTGGGTTATGGAGAAAGATATGTTGTCTATTGTATTATTAATTGAATAGCCCATATTCTCTGCGGTTTTGGCGACATTCAGAATATATTGTGAGTCTTTTTTTGCACTTCCTGATGCATTTTCGAAATTGAGATTGAAGTGATTATAAATATAATCATGGGCAGTTGAAATTATTGCAGTTTCTTTTTCACTCTGAAGATATTTTTTCATTGCCTTGATAATTATTGTGGCTGCTTCTGCACGCGTTGTTTTTCCGTATGGTCTGAAAGAGTTATCAGGATATCCGTTTATTATGCCGTCTGCACAAACTTTTCCGAGTTGAGCATTATATGTATACCCGACTGATATATCACTAAAGTTTGTCATGTAATCCGAGGATGGAGGAGTAAGCCTTGATATAATAAGCATTATTTCTTCTCTTGTTATCATGTTATCGGGTCTGAAAGTATTGTCGGAAAATCCGTCAATAATTCCATTGTCCGAAGCGGCTGTTATTGGTTCGAAAAAGATATGATTTGTTTCTATATCTTTGAATTTCTTCTCTTTTGAAACCGGTTTCATGTCGAACGCACGAACCAAAAGTGCAGTAAACTCACCTCTTGTGATGATGCTGTCCGGATTGGAATATCCTTCGTATCCGTTCATGATTCCGATAGCTGAAAGCGTATTCAAATTATTTTCAGACCAATGCTCATCACAATCTTTAAAAATGCTTTGTGAAAACTCAAAAGCAAGAACAGGTTTTGGAATATATATATAAATACATAATATTAAGAATATGAGTACATTTTTTTTCATCGTCTTTTTCCTTTCGGTTGTATTATTGATATATTATAACATATACTTTCTGTTATAAAAAGTATAAATATATGTAAAATTAAAAAATATATGCCAAAAAGTCGTAAAACGCCATAAGAATATTTTGACAAAGCCGGATTTATGTGTTATAATCAATACATAATGAGATTTTTTCGCAAGGAGGAATAAAAATGGATAAACAAACAGTTATTCAAAGAATCAAAGATGTCGGTATTGTTGCTGTTGTAAGAGCAGAAAATGCCGATAAAGCAATGAAAATCACAGATGCGTGTATCGCAGGCGGTGTTCCTGCAATCGAAATGACATTCACAGTGCCCAAAGCTCACAAGGTTATTGAAGAACTTTCAAACCACTACACCGAAAATGATATTATTCTTGGTGCAGGCACAGTTCTTGATGCTGAAACAGCACGTATCGCTATTCTTTCCGGTGCTCAGTATATTGTAAGCCCTTATTTTGATGAAGACACAATCAAGCTTTGCAACAGATATGCAATTCCCTGCATGCCGGGTTGCATGACAATTCACGATGTTGTTAAAGCACTTGAACTTGGTTGCGATATCATCAAACTCTTCCCCGGTGATGCATTTGGCCCCGGTATGGTTAAAGCTATCAAAGGTCCTATCCCTCAGGCAAATATCATGCCTACAGGCGGTGTTGATGTTAACAATGTTGCTGACTGGATTAAAGCAGGTGTTGTTGCTGTTGGTGCAGGCGGTTCTCTCACAGCCGGTGCTAAAACAGGCAACTATGAACTCATCACAGAAACCGCAAAACAGTTTGTAGAAAATATTAAAATCGCAAGAGGCAAATAATTATATTATACGGAGGATATAACAATGGCAAAAGTTGTAACAATGGGCGAAATTATGCTTCGTCTTTCAACCCCCAACAATGAAAGATACATTCAGGCTGACGAATTTGACGTATGCTACGGCGGCGGTGAAGCAAATGTTGCCGTATCACTTGCAAATTACGGTCACGATGCTGAATTTGTAACAAAAGTTCCTGCAAACCCCATCGGTGAATGTGCGGTTGCAGCTCTCAGAAAAATGAACGTTGCAACAGGCAACATCGCACGCGGTGGCGAAAGACTTGGTATCTACTTCCTTGAAACAGGTGCTGCAATGAGAGCTTCCAATGTTGTTTATGACAGAGCTCATTCTTCAATTTCGACAGCTGTTGCTGAGGACTTTGATTTTGATAAAATTTTTGATGGTTGTGACTGGTTCCACTTCACAGGCATCACTCCCGCAGTTTCCGATCAGGCTGCAGAGCTTACCGAAATTGCTCTCAAAGCTGCAAAAGCTAAAGGCGTAAAGGTTAGTTGTGACCTCAACTTCAGAAAGAAACTTTGGTCAAGCGAAAAAGCTCAGAGAATCATGACAAATCTCATGCAGTATGTTGATGTTTGCATCGGTAACGAAGAAGATGCAGAAAAAGTTCTCGGTTTCAAACCCGGCGACACAGACGTTACAAGTGGTGAACTTGAACTTGCAGGTTACAAGAGCATTTTCGAACAGATGGTTGAAAAATTCAATTTCGAATATGTAATTTCATCACTTCGTGTTTCACACTCTGCTTCCGACAACGGTTGGTCTGCTTGCATCTACTCAAGAGACACCAAAGAATTCTATCACTCCAGAGAATACAGAATTGCTCCCATCGTAGACCGTGTTGGTGGCGGTGACAGCTTTGCAGCAGGCGTTATCTGCGGTATGCTTGATGGCAAAGATTTCAAAGCAGCTCTTGAATATGGTGTTGCGGCATCTGCGCTCAAACACACAATTCCCGGTGATATGAACCTTGTTACCCGTGCCGAAGTTGATAATCTTGTTGGCGGTGACGGTTCCGGCAGAGTTCAGAGATAATCTGAAAAAGATAAGTTGTATTTATAAACCAAGCATATTGCTTTCGCATAATAACGAAGGCAATATGCTTTTTGATAGTAATTTAAAATATGGTGAAACTATGTTTGGTTATTGACTTTTTTTAAGAATAAGTATATAATAACTAAAGAATCAAAAGAAAGGTGTGTTTTATATGGCTTCAGTAACAAAGGATACAATAATCATGGATGTTCTCAGACTTGATGCAGGTACTGCTCCGTTCTTTCTTGAAATAGGAATGCATTGCCTCGGTTGTCCTTCTGCAAGTGGTGAAAGCATTGAACAGGCATGCGCTGTTCACGGTGTTGATGCCGATGAACTTGTAGCTAAGTTAAATGAATATCTGGCAGATAAATAATTAAGTGAGCCTTCTGTTTTCACAGGAGGCTCAAAGCTTTTTTAAACAGGGGTTTTAACTATTATGCAAAAAGTTTTAAAAAAGATTAAAGATTACATAGCATCAAAAGGTTTCAAATATTCAAACGGTATTATTGAAAGTTTGTTTTTGTCACTCAAAACAAAGCCTTTCGTAGTTTTATGCGGAATGAGCGGTTGCGGGAAATCATCCCTTGCAAGGGCTTTTGCAGAATCTCTTGGCGCAAATGTAGAAAACGGAAGATTCAAAATGATTTCTGTTTCTTCAGACTGGAATTCTCCGGCACGATTTATAGGCAATGTAACACCTGAAGGAAAGTTTGTTCCCGGAGTTGCCACGGGTTTTATTCAGCGCGCAATTGCAGAACCGGAACTTCCGTTCTTTTTATGTATTGATGAAATCAATCTTTCAAGGCCTGAAAGATATATGAGTTCCTTTCTTAGTGCATTGGAAACACGTCGCAGAAACGAAGAGGGGCGGATTATAACCGACACGATATTTGATACTGATAGTTTTGGAAATGATATATCGGCTTCATACAGTTACGGCGGGTTATATATTCCGGATAATCTTTACGTTATCGGTACAGTAAACATGGATGACGTATCATATGGATTGACAACAAAGTTCGTTGACAGGGTTAATATAATTGAACTTAGCACTCAAAATGTTGATGTTGAGTTTGATTTTGAAGCAATGAAATCCGGAAAACAATCCGAGTGTATTGATGCGGATAATGAGCTTTTAAAAAGCAAATACATCAATTTATCAGAATGTAAGAGTGATCTTGAACACATTCAGTATATCAGCAAGAAACTCCAGCAATTGAATGAATTTTTGAAGTTTTCAGATGCGGCTCTGAGTTACAGAACAAGAGACGATGTTTTGCTTTATGTCCATTACAACCGAGAGTATGAATTGCTTAGTGAAGACTCACTTTTTGATATGATAATCATGCAAAAAGTTCTTCCGAGAATAAGCGGTATAGATAAATCCACAAAAGATGCACTGGTTGAGCTTTTTAGTTTGTGTATGGCAAATTCTCATGGATATGGAGAACAATTTCCGAACACATCATACAAAATGCATTTGGCAATCCGTAATTCTAATTGCAGATATTTTCGCAGTGCTTCAAAAATTACAATGATGGTCAGGAGATATGAGGATAATGGTATTACTTCGTTCTGGATCAGATAAAAACGGAGATTGTATTTGTGCAAAAAGATTTTCTGATTTTATTATAAATAACATTATTCCAAAATATGATATGTTTTCGGAAAATGAACTTTCTTACATAAAACATTTGATAGAGAAAGTTTTGGAATTAACTCTCAAAATCAGAAATAAAATTCCAAATACAGAAGCCATTGAACAAATTATTTTTGATTCAAAACTACTTCTTGCGCACCCAACCTTTAATAACATCTTTTCAAGACGCGAAATACATGATAATCCTGTGGCAATACTACGTAATAAATACATATTAAAGCTTTTCCGAATTTCCGAAGAATTATGCGAGTCCCTAAAAATGCAGTATTATGCCTTTGAATGTGACGATATTTCGGATTTATCTAAAAACTGGGGAGAAAAGGATGTTCTTGTCGGAACACTGAAAAACCGCGAGCAGTTAAATGTATGTCTTAGGGAAAGTTTTTACCATGCACCCAAAGAAAGAGTTGGTAACAGGAAAATTAAATATATTGCAATATATCAGTCAAAAAATTTGTTTGGTAATTACGGAGGAATATATTATTGGGGAAGAGTATTGAAAACAGAGGTTCTCAAGAGAAGTGATATAACGCAGATTCCCAAAAAATCATCAGAATTGTATTATAAATATACTATAGATAAATGGTACAAACTAAATAGACCCATAAAATCATCATCTGAGGGTTATCTCTTTGGCTATACCAATCTGTTTATGCTATTCAGAGCAAGAGAGATTTATCAGTTGTATTTTAAAGATTATGATGAATATAAATTTTTTGCATCACTCTCCTTGGCAATATCCGAGAAGTATAACAATGTAAGTTATTGTTATAAAGACACTAATGTCTACATTAAAGATGGGGCTTTAATAATTTGCAAAAATGAAAAGATTGTTTTTGGCATATGTCTTTCTGATTATTGCAAAAATATGTCCTATCATTGGGAACGCATTAAACAAGTGTATAATAAATTGAATTGCGATGAAAACAGATAATAATAAAGTTTTGGATATTTACTTTATTAATAAATAAACCTCATCCCATGTATACGAAGAGCATGCATGAGATGAGGTTTGTTATTATGTTAAATGTTTATATATTATAACTGAGGACCTGCACTAACCAATGCTTTACCTGCATCGTTGCCGGTGTATTTGTCAAAGTTTTTAACAAAACGTGAAGCAAGGTCTTTTGCTTTATTTTCCCATTCTGCTTTGTCGGCATATGTGTCACGGGGATCAAGGATACCTGTGTCAACACCGGGAAGCTCGGTGGGAACAGCAAGGTTAAAGTAGGGGATTGTTTTTGTATCTGCTTTGAGGATAGATCCATCGAGGATAGCATCAATGATACCGCGTGTATCTTTAATGGAAATTCTCTTACCTGTTCCGTTCCAACCTGTGTTTACGAGATATGCTTTAGCTCCGCTTTTTTCCATCTTCTTAACGAGTTCTTCAGCATATTTTGTGGGATGGAGTTCGAGGAACGCCTGACCAAAGCAAGCTGAGAATGTGGGAGTAGGTTCGGTGATGCCGCGTTCTGTTCCTGCAAGCTTTGAGGTAAAACCGGAGAGGAAGTAGTACTGAGCCTGTTCGGGTGTAAGAATTGAAACAGGGGGAAGTACACCGAAGGCATCTGCAGAAAGGAAGATAACATTTTTAGCATCGGGAGCTGCAGATACGGGACGAACGATTTTTTCTATGTGATCGATGGGGTAGGATACACGTGTGTTTTCGGTTACACTGCCGTCATCGAAGTCACAAACACCGTTTTCATCAACAGTAACATTTTCGAGAAGGGCATTTTTTCTGATTGCATTGTAGATGTCGGGTTCAGAATCTTTGTCAAGGTTAATAACCTTTGCATAGCAACCGCCTTCAAAGTTAAATACACCATTATCATCCCAGCCGTGTTCGTCGTCACCAATGAGAAGACGTTTGGGGTCGGTTGAAAGGGTTGTTTTACCTGTTCCGGAAAGACCGAAGAAGAGAGCTGTGTTTTCGCAGTTCATATCGGTGTTTGCAGAACAGTGCATTGAAGCGATGCCTTTGAGGGGGAGGTAGTAGTTCATCATTGAGAACATACCTTTTTTCATTTCACCGCCGTACCAAGTGTTTAAGATAACTTGTTCACGTGATGTAATGTTGAAGACAACAGCTGTTTCGGAGTTGAGACCGAGTTCTTTGTAGTTTTCAACTTTTGCTTTTGATGCATTATAGCAAACAAAATCGGGTTCAAAGTTTTCGAGTTCTTCAGCTGTGGGGTTGATGAACATGTTTTTAACAAAGTGAGCCTGCCAAGCAACTTCCATGATGAATCTGATAGCCATGCGTGTGTCTGCATTTGTTCCGCAGAATACATCTACGACATAGAGCTTCTTGTCAGAGAGTTCTTTGATAGCGAGTTCTTTGAGTTTGCCCCATGTTTCTTCGCTGCATGGGTGGTTATCATTTTTGAATTCGTCCGATGTCCACCAAACGGTGTCTTTGGAGTTTTCGTCCATAACAATGAACTTGTCTTTAGGTGAACGGCCTGTGTAGATACCGGTCATAACATTAACTGCACCAAGCTCTGTTTCCTGACCTTTTTCATAGCCGGTAAGGCTGGGGTCTGTTTCTGCAACAAAAAGCTCTTCGTAGGAAGGGTTGTGAATAACTTCTGTTGCACCGGTAATACCGTATTTGCTCAAATCGAGTTTTTTCATATTTGTTACCTCTTTTCATAATATATTTAATTTTATTTTTTAAAAATCCGTTTGAATTTATGCATTCAATAACACAAATTCGCATCATACCAAATATACCATATTATGGAAACAAAGTCAATGTGTAATTAGAACAAGAATTATTAAAAAAAAGCTTTATTATTATCCGAAAGTGAAAAAGATTGTTTATATCATTTCTTCGGGACGAAATACTTTGTCAAATTCTTCTTCATTCAAAAAGCCGAGAGAAACACATGCTTCCTTCAGTGATATGTTTTCATTATATGCTTTTTTTGCGGTTTTAGCAGCATTTTCATATCCGATGTGAGGATTAAGACAAGTAACAAGCATGAGTGAGTTGTGGAGATTGTCGTGCATTTTATCTTTGTTTGCTAAAATTCCCGAAGCGCAGTTTTTGTCAAAAGATATAATTGCATCAGACAAAAGCCTTGCTGATTGTAAAAAATTGTATATGCAAACCGGCATAAATACGTTTAGCTCAAAATTGCCCTGAGATGCAGCCATTCCAACCGAAACATCATTTCCCATAACTTGTACGGCAACCATTGTCACTGCTTCACATTGGGTTGGATTCACTTTTCCGGGCATAATTGAAGATCCGGGCTCGTTTTCAGGAATGAAAATTTCTCCTATTCCGCATCTTGGACCCGAAGCAAGCCAGCGTACGTCGTTTGCTATTTTCATCATGTCACATGCAAGGGCTTTTATGGCACCGTGGGCAAAAACAAGTTCGTCTTTTGATGTGAGGGAATGAAATTTGTTTTTTGAACTTACAAAAGGCATAGCTGTTATGTTTTTTATTTCGTCTGCAACACAAGTGTCAAATCCTTTCGGAGCATTTAACCCGGTTCCTACAGCAGTTCCGCCCAGGGCAAGCTCATAAAGTGGCTTTATAGCCATCTCCAGAAGTTCAACATCTTTTTCAAGGCTCGAACGCCAACCGCTGATTTCCTGACTGAATTTAATTGGCGTTGCGTCCTGAAGATGGGTTCGACCGCTCTTGATTATATTTTCGTTTTCTGACTCAAGTTTGATAAAAGTATTTATTAGTGTTTGCACTGCCGGAATCAATTTGTTTTTCATCGTGAGGACCGCGGCTATGTGCATGGCTGTGGGGAATGTATCATTTGAAGATTGACTCATGTTAACATCGTCATTGGGGTGCAATAGTTTTTTTTCTGCAATTTCATTCCCACGGTTTGCAATAACCTCATTTGCGTTCATGTTAGATTGAGTGCCTGAACCTGTTTGCCAAACCACAAGCGGAAAATGTTCGTTTAAATCTCCCGACATAATTTCGTCACAGGCACTTGAAATTGCACGAAGCTTTTCGGTGGTCATCTTATTTGGACAAATGGAATTGTTTGCAATTGCGGCAGCTTTTTTTAATACTGCAAAAGCATATATTATTTCGGCAGGCATAGTTTCAATTCCGGAACCGATTTTGAAATTTTCATAACTTCTTTGTGTTTGTGCTCCCCAAAGTTTGTCAGCAGGAACTTTGACTTCTCCCATAGAATCGTGTTCAATACGATATTTCATAAAAATCATCCTTTCGATAAATCATGACAAAAGTATATCATAAAGTGAAACAAAAAACAATATGATTATTTTTTTTGAAGAAGTTATCTTAATATATTGACAAATGCATTTACGGGTGGTAAATTTAATAATATGACTAAATAACGGAGTGGTAAACTTGATGGAAAGAATAAAAAGTGCGGTAGATAAACATAGAGAAAAAATGATAAAAGTTCTTGATTTCATGTGGGATAATCCTGAGTCGGGATTTCGTGAGTGGAAAGCAAATTCACTTATGATAGAAGAATTTGAAAAGCTTGGTTATGATCTTGTGAAGGCAGAAAATATTCCGGGTTTCTACACTGTTATTGACACCGGCAAACCCGGGCCTACGGTTCTTGTTATGGGCGAACTTGATGCGCTTTCCTGCCCAAGCCATTTTCATGCTAATCCCGAAACGGGTATGGCTCATGCCTGTGGTCACAATGCTCAAAGTGCCTCGCTTCTCGGTGTTGCCGCAGCTCTCAAAGAACCGGGCATTCTCGACGGTCTGTGCGGCAAAATAAAGCTTTGCAGTGTTCCTGCCGAAGAAACAGGCGAACTTGAATTTCGAGCTCAACTGAAAAAAGACGGTATCATCAAAGAAATCAGCGGTAAAAGAGAATTTATATCAAGAGGATATTTTGATGATTGCGATATTGCTTTCCTTGTGCACACACTGCCTGTTGACTACTATAGCGTAGACGGTAAAGCCGTTGGTGTTGTGGCAAAAAAAGCCACCTACAAAGGTGTTGCTTCTCATGCAGGAGCAAATCCTCACAAAGGCAAAAATGCCCTTTATGCGGCAACTCAAGGACTTGCGGCAATAAATTCAATTAGAGAAACATTTCAGGAAAAAGACTACATAAGAGTCCATCCCATAATAACCGAGGGTGGTGGGGCTGTTAACACAATTCCCGACAGAGTTACAATTGAAAGCTATGTCCGCGGTCTCAACCACGATGCCCTTAAAGATGCCAATGACAGGGTTAACCGCGCCCTTTGCGGAAGTGCGGTATCGCTTGGCTGTGAAATTGAAATTGAAGATATGGCAGGCTCGTCACCGCTCATTGAAAACGAAGATTTTGCAAATCTCGCAGGCGAAGCAATCAAAATGCTTAAACCCGATGCAAAATTCTATTTCTTCAACAAAATCGATACAGGAAGCACCGACATGGGTGATGTTTCATGCCTCATGCCGGTTATTCATCCCTATATTCCCGGTGCATCGGGCAGGGGACATGGCAAGGACTATGAAATTTCCGACCCCGATACAGCATGCTGCATGTCTGCAAAATGGCAGATTATGATAATCAGACTTCTTTTGGAAAATGAAGCAGTGCGAGCAATGAAAATTATTGACGAATTTGAACCGCGGTTTTCAAACCGCGTGGAATATCTTGCCGCCCATGACTCACTTTCATCATCGGGCGACAGGGTATTTTATGGAGAAAACGGAAAAATAACAATTGACATTTAATAAATGAGGAGAACGACATGAGAAAATATTTATTACCCAAAGATGGCACGTTCTACAAAGCAAATCTTCACTGTCATTCAACTGTTTCCGACGGAAAGCTTACTCCCGAAGAGTTGAAAAAAGCATATACGGACAAAGGCTATTCAATCATTGCCTACACCGACCATGATGTTTTGATTGATCAGCAGCATCTCACAGACGACAAATTCCTTGCGTTAAACGGTTATGAAATGGAAATAAACGAACAGAGTGCAAAGGCTTTTTACGCTAAAAAAACCTGCCATATGTGCCTTGTTGCTTTAAAACCCGACAATCTGACAATGGTTTGCCATCACCGTTCCAATAAATATATTTTCGCAAATGCAGTAAATTATGCGGATCGCATTAAATTTGACGAATCTGCTCCTGATTTTGAACGACATTACACACCTGAATGTATCAGCGAAATGATGAAAATGGGCATAGACAACGGTTTTTTTGTAACCTACAATCACCCCGGATGGTCTATGGAAACCTATGAACAATATTCAAAATACGAAAATATGCACGCAATGGAAATCTGCAACTATGGCTGTGTTGTTGAGGGTTACACCGATTACAACGAAAAGGAATATGATCAGATTCTGCAAACCGGCAAAAGAATATATTGCATAGCTACTGACGACAACCATAATCGCCATGAGCTTGATTCCAAAAGATGTGATTCCTTTGGCGGATTTACCATGATTAAGGCAGACAGGCTCGAATATGAAACAATCACCGATGCACTTCTTTCAGGAAACTTCTATGCATCCCAAGCTCCCGAAATTCATGAACTGTGGTTTGAAGACGGAAAAATATTCATAAAATGCTCCGAAGCATATTCCGTAACAGTTAATACCGGAAGAAGAAGTACATATATCAAATTTGCCGAAAACGGCGAAAAGCTTACGGAGGCTTCGTTTGAAATAAAGCCCGAAGATATATATGTAAGAATAACGGTTACCGACAAAAACGGCCTGCACGCCAACACAAATGCATATTTCACAGATGAGTTGTTTTAAGTAAAACTAAATAAGTTATGGAGAACAATTTCATGCATTACATAGAATTCAAAAGAGGTCAGTGGGAAGATTTTTTCAATCCGGTTTACACAATGCGTTTTGGTTTCACGCCTGAGTTTTTTCAGGAAGAGAACTGCATATCAAATAAAAAGAATCCCGGCGGTCCTAAGGGCTATGATTATACAACCATAATGACTAAAGAAAAATATAAAAAAGGTACAAGGATAACAACCTGCTGTTCCTTTGAAGAGTTTGGTGCACCGCTTATAACCCTTACAGACAAAATCCACAGTGACGAAAACGGAAATCTGTGGTATGGGGTGTGCTATGAAGCTGTGCTGTGGGAAAAAGGCATTAACATATGGGAGTTTTATATGGATGGCGATAAGCTCCGATATCATCTGACGGCGAGCAGTGAATTCATGGTTGAACCCGGAGCTTTGCATAATATGGAAATTAGACTTTTGGAAAAAGGCTTTCGTGTTTCGGTTGGCGACCGAAACCTCACAGTGAGAGCCGAAAATTTACCCGATGAGGTTTATTTCGGAATTACAGGTTGTGAAAACATCAACAGGTTTTATAGTTTGAGTATTCAAAAAGCAGATTGACACAAAACGGGATGTCTCATTAATTGGATAATTAAATAAATTGGGGTTTAACGCTGTGTTTAGCACGAGGACGAAAGGCTCCCCTGCCTAAGGGGAGCTGGCAGTGAGCGTAGCGAAACTGACTGAGGGGTATTACTGAAAGCGTTGATATTTCTGCGTTTCGTACCCCTCCGTCTTTGCCTTACGGCAAATCCACCTCCCCTTAGGCAGGGGCGGCTTTCGCTTCAGCCTCGTTTGCGAACACTCCGACAAACCCCAAATTACAACATAATCATATTGATTATACACTTAAATTTGTTCGCAAGATATTCTGTTAAAAAATCTGTTTGCGAATTAGTTGCAGGCTAAGCCTGCTTTTTTACTGTATAGGAAATTTCGTAAAAATTTGTTCGCGAGATGCGATGTTAACAAAACTATGCTCGCGACGTGGCTGCAGGCACTGCCTGCTTTTTTATTTCTTCAATTATTTTATCTCTCAAATTCAAAATAAAATCTGCACCTTTCGGATAGTTGGCAAAGGTAACATCCATTCCGGCCACAGAGTCAATGAGTTTCATAACTTCATCTCTTCCGATGTAACTCTCAAGAGTTCTGCAAAGATTCATGTCGCCAATTGCCTCAAAAGTAACTTTTCCTCTGATTGAATTGTATGCACCGTCTTTTGCAGGATAAAGAATAAAGGGATCACCCGACGAGAATACACCGTCAGCGGAGGTTGTCATATAGGGATTGAGCTTGTATCGTGAAATGCATCCGTTGTAGAAATTGAGCCCCCAGTGAAGAAAGCCTTTGATGTCAAACTTATAGAGCAATATGCCTAAAATACGCACTCTTGCGGAGGGCATTGCCAAAAACGAATTGGTGTATGTCATCTGTGGTCCACAACAATAATATGCCCACTGATTGTCAATTTTGTGTTCGAGGAATTTGTCGATTTTGTTTACAACAGTTACCGGACATTCAACCATTCCACGTTCATAAAATTCATACTCCGAAAGTGCATCAAAGGTTTTGCTGTCATCTATAAGAGGTTTTATGATATCAGATGCTCTTTTGTATGTTTCCATTGTTTCAAGGTTTGGTTCGTCCGAAATGTGGAAGTAGGCGTTTTCGCTTATGCCTTCTTCCTTAAGAGCGTTTGAAATTGCGGCGATATACTGCTTGAGAAAATTAACATACTCATAGCTGTCTGCCGCCACGTGCCAACCGAACATATAATCTGTTTTGCCGTTTTCGGTCACCATTATGTTTGGCGCACATTTTGCTCCCCACTGGGAAAACATGTGAGCTATCTCATAATATTTAACACCGCATTTTTTGCATATGTCTACATAGCGTCTGAACTTGTCAAAATTAAAGGTGTAGGTTTCGCCCGTTTTTTCAATGTCAACAAGCTGAACGCAGGTTCTTTTTGTGCCGATGGCAGTGTCAAGAGGGGGGGTGTGCACAGGAACAAGAATCATGTTTATTCCCACATCAACCGCCTGACGGATGTAGCCTTCAATAAGCTGCCAGTGTTTTTCACTGTAAACCTCCACATCATGGTAATCGGCAATGCAGTCCGCATAGAACCATCTTGTATATATAAGGTTCTGGGGCAAAACCTCAGCATCTGCAATTTCAAGATCCAGAGTTTTTTCAAATATAGTTTCGTCGTCTGCAAGATTATTTAATTTTGCTGTAACACAATAGTTTACTGCCGGATAATCTTTTGGCACATTAACCTCAATCCACAAAGAGCTTGCACCGAATTCGGTAAGAACAATGTTGTCTCTTTCTTCAATTGGGATAAGAATATCGGGCATAAGACCGCTTTCTTTGGTGATGTAGTCATCATCAAGGGCAATTGCTTCGGGAGAGGTAAGTGGGGTATCCATAACAGCATTTTCAACAACGAAAACCTTTATGTAATCTTTAAGCTCCGATTCAATTTCTAATTTTGTCTCTATGCGTTCGTCTGTTTTAAAAGCAATCTGATATGAATATCTTTCGCCTTTTAAAACTGTTTTTTTGCATATTTCGTCATAACACAGGTCGCTTTCGCGTCTGACTTTTTCAAGGGAAGAAATCTGTTTTGCTTCAATCATTTTAAAATCACACTCTTTTCTGTTGATTTTTGGTTGTTTTCAGTATATAATTATCTCAATGTAAAATCAATGTACAAACAAGTCGAAAAAATGGACTTTTCAACACACGGAGGTTGCCATGTCATCACAACAATATTATCACACCGAAACGGAGGTTGCCGCAAACCGAGAAGTAACAGATGTTGCGTTTTATGTTAATTGTGCAGGAATTGTTGATGAAACAAGTGAATTTTGCAATTCCGCATCAAGACGTGATTTCTATTATCTTTATCTTCAAAGCGGAAAACTTACCATGCCCGAGGGCGACGTTGAGCCGGGGGATTTTATAATTTTTAAGCCGGGATACAAATTTGATTACAAAAGCATCGGCCCCACGTCTTATCTTTGGGTTCATTTTACGGGATATGATGCGGCAAAATTCCTTAAAAACAATAATATTGATACCGATGTAATATGCCACATAGGTCTTAACCGAGATATCAAAGACCGTTTCGATGACCTTTACAAGGAGTTTATGATTAATGATTCAAAATCCGTGGAACTGATGAACATGATTACGAAAGAAATTCTCCTTTTGTCATCAAGATATATTGCCAAAAACGAATATTTTAGCCTTCCTCTTAAAGCTATTCAATATATAACCCGAAACTATTCATCAGACATTGAAGTGGGATTTCTTGCTTACCTTGAGGGGATGGGGCTGACACGTTTTCGTAAAATCTTTAAAAGCCACACGGGGATGTCGCCCTGCGAATACATAATTTCTCGTCGAATAAGTGCTGCATGTCGACTTCTTGTGCAGACAAATCTTGACATAAGTGAGATTGCGGAAAAAGTTGGCTATGACGATCAATACTATTTCGGGAGGATTTTCAAGAAAAAAATGGGTGTTTCACCCGGAAGATATAGAACGAAGTGATTTGTAGATTGGGGTTTATCGGGGAGATGAGATTAGGCGATAGCGAAAGGCTCTCCCTGTGTAAGGGGAGCTGTCACCGTAAGGTGACTGAGGGGTTGTCATGAAGCTTTAAAACGCCACAAACATAGCAATTGAGGCAGTTTGCTACAACCCCTCCGTCATCTTCGCTTAACGCTCGATGCCACCTCCCCTTACACAGTGGAGGCTCACGCTCTGGTGCAAATTCCATCTTCAAACAGGACGATAAACTCCAATTTGAATAAACAGATTTACCATTACAAATGAAAGCATTATATATGGTTTATACCAAAATCCTTCAAAGCAAAGCTTATTCGTAGAGTTCCCGTCGCC
Organism: Clostridia bacterium; assembly: GCA_017397885.1. Lineage (GTDB taxonomy): Bacteria > Bacillota > Clostridia > UMGS1810 > UMGS1810 > RGIG1828. The sequence goes on from JAFQHQ010000220.1 coordinate 80,696, forward strand.
TTACACAAAAAGGAGCCGAAATCGGCTCCTTCGTGCTCTATATTATCATTTCAAATACATATATGTAATTCTTCTGCCCTTTTCGGTCACTCTGTCTTCATAGCCAAGTCTTCCTTCGGAATCGAGTTGATAAAGAAGCTCATAGGCAAGGCGTGCATACTGACCGCATTTGTTGGTTGAAGTGAAAAGGTCTTTCCATTCACGGGTAATGAGAAACTCAAAGGTATCAAAATAAGGGAGATCATCCTTGTGTTCGTCAAAGTATTTCACCATTCTGTCATAGCCTTCGGCATAGCTTTTTGGTGTGATTTCACCAACACGGATGTTTTGTGCCTTGGATTTTGTAACGGTGAATCTTCCTCTTTCAATCTTGCAGGTGTGGAAAAGAGGAAGCGACATTTTTGTTGCACCGTCTATTTTAGGAAAGCCGAATTCACAGGTGGAAAGGAAGCTTTCTTCTCCCGACAACATAACATACATAGGTCTTGAAAGACGGTTTGCAAAAATTGTGTCAGGCTCATTTTTCGAAAGCATAAGTACAACCATGTCAAAATATGCTTCTTCAATGGCCTTTGCAAGGGCATCTTCATATGACATATTTTCAAATTTGTGAAAATGTGTCATAAGATGCGCCACAAATTCTGTGTCGTGAACAAAGTTACCGTTTTTAAGCTTGGGATTTGTACATCTGTCTCCACCCTCAAATTCCGACGGGAAAACAAAACCCTCTTCTTCAAGCTTTTGTGCCCACATATTTCGATTATCCATATTGTCATCAGCCGGAAGTGTTCCGTTTAAGATGACTGCTGTTTCGTCATTTTCGGTCATAAACGGGTGAGCGTGGGTAACCATGTCGCCTCCGGGTCTTGAGTGCATAATACCAATTGTGCCGGGAAGCTCAAGAGCATCGGTTTCACGAAGAAGTGTGTCGATGTTTCCAACGACCTTTCTCATGTAAATTCTGCCTTCGTGAACCGTTGCAATTCCCGTTGACATTCCGCCGTCAAAGCCTTCCTGTTTCCTGAGCATTTCAATAAGTATTGGAGCGGCAGGACGGTTGCCTGCGTAACCAACCAAATTACACATAATGTTTCCTCCTTGGAGCTATGTATTTTCGCATTAAAAACTTATTGCTATTCTACACCAAAAACATATTTTTGTCTATAGTTTTATTTCTTTTTCTATAACAATTTTAAATAACACAAATAGATTTAATCAATGCGCAAAAAAGACATGTTTTCGTATGCTGTCTGATAAACGAAAACATGTCTTTTATTCTTACAATGTAACAAGTGGCGATTTTACTTTTATGCAGTTACAATCTTACTTGCATCTTGAAGTCCGAGATATTCAATGGCTTCTTCTCTCATTTTATATTTGAGAATTTTGCCTGCAGCATTCATGGGGAATGAATCTACAAATCTGATGTATCTGGGAACTTTGTGTTTTGCAATGTTTGCCACAATATATTCTCTGAGTTCTTCCTCGGTAAGCTCCTCTTCCGGTTTAACAATAACGCAAGCCATAGCTTCTTCGCCGTATTGTTTGTCGGGAACTCCAATAACCTGAACGTCACTTACTTTCGGATGAGTATAGATGAAATCTTCAATTTCTTTCGGATAAAGGTTTTCGCCACCACGGATAATCATATCCTTGATTCTTCCCGTTATTTTGAAATAACCCTCGGGAGTTCTTCTTGCAAGGTCACCCGAATGAAGCCAGCCGTCTTCATCGATGGCAGCGGCTGTTGCAGCAGGCATTTTGTAATAGCCTTTCATGATGTTATATCCTCTTGCGCAGAATTCGCCGTCCATGTTGTCGCCAAGCTCTTCGCCGGTATCGGGATCTACAATTTTGCATTCTACGCCAAAAATTGGTCCGCCAACGGTGTTAACTCTTGCTTCAAGTGAATCGGTGGTTTTACTCATTGTTGTGGCAGGTGAGGCTTCTGTCTGACCGTAGGTTATGCATATTTCGGGCATATGCATTTTTTCGATAACCTCTTTCATGGTCTGAATGGGGCAGGGGGAGCCTGCCATGATGCCGGTTCTCATGTGTGAGAAATCTGTTTTGTCAAAATCTTCGTGGCCGAGCATTGCAATAAACATAGTAGGCACGCCGTGGAAGCAAGTGATTTTTTCCTGATTAATGCACGCAAGACCTTTTCTCGGTGAGAAAGCAGGAATCGGTGACATTGTAACACCGTGAGTTATCGATGCAGTCATCGCGAGCACCATACCAAAGCAATGGAACATGGGTACCTGAATCATCATTCTGTCTGCAGTGGAAAGATCCATGCAGTCACCAATTGCTTTACCGTTGTTAACAACATTGTAGTGAGTGAGCATAACTCCTTTGGGAAATCCTGTTGTACCGGAGGTATATTGCATGTTGCACACATCATCTTTGTTAACAGCGGCAGCTCTTCTGTAAACCTCTTCAACAGGAATTTCATCTGCTCTTGCAACTGCCTGATCCCAGGTGTATGCACCGGGGATTTCACAGTCAACAGTGATAACATTTCTGAGGAAGGGGAGTCTTTTGGAGTGAAGTTGCTGTCCGGGTTTGAGATTTGCCAGCTCGGGGCAGAGTTCTTTTATGATTTCAACATAGTTGCTTGTTTTGTATCCTTCAACCATAACAAGTGTATGAGTGTCTGACTGTTTGAAGAGATACTCGGCTTCGTAAATCTTGTATGCTGTGTTAACGGTAACAAGAACAGCTCCAATTTTAACCGTTGCCCAGAAAGTGATATACCAGGCAGGAACATTTGTTGCCCAAATTGCAACATGGTCGCCGGGTTTTACTCCCATGGCAATTAAAGCTCTTGCAAAGTTATCAACATCATCTCTGAACTCTTTGTATGTTCTGGTGTAGTCAAGTGTTGTATATCTGAAAGCATACTGATCGGGAAATTCTTCAACAATGCGATCAAGCACCTGTGGGAATGTCAAATCAATGATTGTTTCTTTTGGCCAAACGTATTTACCTGTTCCTCTGAGGTTATCCTGCAGTCTTGAGCCTTGACGCATCGTGCCCGTGTATGCTCTCATATAGTCTACAAAGTTGGGGAATATTATGCATGCATCGGTGAGGTCGGGATACCATCTTTTAACCCATTCAAGAGTAACATATCCTTCGTAGTTGATGGATTTGAGCGCAAGCATAATGTCGTCAAGGGGAATGTCACCCTCGCCGATAATCTTATAGCTTACGGTTTTATCGGCATTCATAACAGAATCCTTAACATGAACATGTTTTATATATGCTCCGAGATTGGTGAGTGTTGTTTCGGGACTTTCCCCGAAGAATCTGTATGGGTGATGCACATCCCAAAGAGCGGCAACATTGTCGCTTGCAACTTCGTTTAGCAAATTGCAAAGTCTTTCGGAGTTGGCGTACACACCGTTTGTTTCAACAAGAAGAGTAATTCCTTTTGCTTCTGCTTCGGGAACAAGCTCCTTAATTCTTTCGCAAACAACAGCATCGTCAACTTCACCTTCCGGGCTTTCATGAAGGTCACCGAGAATACGAATATAGTTTGCGCCAACTTTGGATGCAATTGAAATATATGTAAGGATTTCGTTTTTGGTTTCATGCCATGTTTCATTAATTTTGAGGCATCCTCCCGTTGAAAGGCAGGGGATTTCAATTTTCATTTTTTCAAGTTTTTTGGCTGTTTCTTCACATTTATCAGCCGAAAACGGAGATTTTGCAGCATCTTCGTTTATGTGACGGACTTCGATTCCGTCAAAACCAAGGTCGGTTGCCATTGTAAAAATGTCATTCCATGCATAGTTGGGGCAACAGAGTGTAGAAAATGCAATTTTCATTAAAATATCGTCCTTTCGGTTAAATATATAAACAATATCTCATTAAAATATTAAGAAATATTATAACAAACGTGTTCTTTTTTGTCAATAAGAGTGTTATGGATTTATTGACTTTTACTCTTTTGAATGATAAAATATATAAAAATATATAATATATGTAAAGCAAGGTGAATAATCATGGATACAATCAGAATACTTCACATGGCAGATATGCATCTGGGGTCGGCTGTTTCAATGTTTGAGCCGACAAAAAATATCATCCGCAGAAGTGAAATTGAACAAAGTGCTCTTCGAGTATTTGATATGTGCAAAAACGCAGATGTTGTTCTTATGGCAGGTGATATATTTGATTCGGGTAATTGTCCTACACGAATTGCCGATATGATTATTTCAAAAATAAAAAACTGTCCTCGAGTACGTTTTTTCTTCTCTTGCGGCAACCATGATCCGTATAATAGCTTCATAGTAAAATATCTGATACAAAACTCCCCTGATAATCTTCACGTTTTTTCAACAACAGCCGAATACATTGAAATTAAAGAACTCAAAACAGGGGTATGGGGTGCTTCTTTTGACGGTGAATATTGTCCGGATTCTCTTTTGGACCCTACACTACCTTGTCGCAGAGACTATATTAACCTTCTTTGCATTCATGGTGAACTTACCGATGGGAGAAGCATATACAATCCGCTTTCGGTTTCATCAATGGAGTCTATGGGATTTGATTATGCGGCTCTCGGTCATGTTCATGCATTTTCGGGCATAAAGAAGAGTGGAAAGCTCTCTTATGCATATTGCGGTGTTCATGAACCCAACGGATTTGATGAATGCGGAGAAAAGGGTGTTGTTTTTGGTGAAATTATCGGGAGAGAATTAAATTTTAAGTTTGTACCGACTGCACTCAGAAAATACATTGACGAGACTTTAGACATTACAGACATCGCTTCATATCCGGCTCTCATTGAGCAAATTTTGCAGAGATGTGAAAATAAGAATAATATTTGCAAAATAAACCTGGTTGGAAATAACAGTCTCGGCTATGCTGTGAATCTTGACTACATAATGAATGCCGCGGATTGTTTTTCTTTGACGCTTTCAGATGAAACATCTTTGCCGATAGATTTTAGTGCAATTTGCAATGACATCTCTTTGAAAGGACTTTGTGCCGTTGAGATTTTAAAAAGACTTGAGAATTCTTCTCCCGAAGAAAAAGATCAAATTCGAAAATCCGGTGCATATTTGCTTGATATTCTTGATGGGAGGTATGACGGGTTTGATTATTAAGAAGATTGCAATTGACAATTTTGGCAAGTTATCGGATTTTGTTGTAAATTTTGATGACGCCCTCAATCTTATATGCGCTCCCAATGAAAGCGGCAAAACAACCCTAATGTCTTTTGTCAAATTTGCGTTTTACGGAACAAAATTGAAAAAGAAAAAAGATGAACTTGCATTTAAAGAAAAATATATGCCGTGGAACGGAATGCCCATGAGCGGAAGCATAGAATTTGAATATATGGGGAAAACATATTCTTTGTACAGAAGTGAGGGCATGAAAAACGGCTCAAAAACATATTCTGTTAGAGAAACACTCACAGGCGATGCTTGTCCTATTGCAGAGTCTCCCGGAAAATTTTTCTTCGGGGTTGACGAGGCTTCGTTTTCTGATTCGTGTTTTGTTCAGACCATTGTTCCGGAGGGCAAAGACAGTGATACGCTTTTTTCACTTTCGGATTTTGGCACCGACGAAAAACTGTATTCAAAAGCGAAGGAGTATCTTGAAGAAAAAATCCGTGTTATGACTTCTGCAAAACGAAAGGAATCGGAACTTTCGCTTGTTTTACTTCAAAAAAACAAAGTGACTTCCGAGCTTGTTCAAGCACAAGCTGATATTGAAAAACATGTAAAAGGCGAAGTGCAAAGTGAAAAACTTCGAAAACAATTGAATATATTGGAAAGCGAAATAGACGATTTCAGATTTCAGAAAGAAATGATTGAAATTGGCAATGAGTATGTCAGATACAAAAAACTTAAAGAATATGTCAACTCTGAAATTGAAAACATTGAACGATTAAAAGAAAAAATATACCGGAATCACAAACATGAAATAAGCCAAGATGTATACAATCCGAAAAATGGTTTTTCGTTCTCGAAAACTTTTTCGTGGATAATTGCTTTATCGATTCTGATTTTGACATTGGTGATTTTCGCATTGCACTTTAACGGTTCTTTTTCTTTGGCAACTGCATTGATTTCTACGTTCGTTTGTGTTGGTGTTGCATCTGTTATCTTGTTTGCAAAAAATCGGAAATCGTCAACTTTCGAAAGCGTTTCGGACTTGAGTTTTGAAGAAGAAATCAATTTTCAGATTTTGCAATCACAAGAGCGAATAGCAAGAACTGAAAAAGAAATACATGAGATGGAAAACGGCAATAGTTTCGAGGAATATGAAACCATGTCAGAGAATTTTGATATAAATTGCTTTACAAATGAAGAAATAAATGATATAATATACATCAAAGGCAAAGAAAAAGAAAAACTGTTGACCCAAATAGCTCGTCTTGATGCACTCACCGAAGCTGTGGTTCCATTAAAGCAAAAAGTTGATGAATTTCGAAGTGAACTTAAGTTTCTTGAAGAAAAAGAATGTGAAATTCACGCAAAAGTCAAGACTTGCAAAATTGCTCTTGAGATTTTGGATGAAGCTTTTTCAAACCTCAAAAGCAATTTTGTACCGCGATTATCAGCCTCGGCATTCAACATTTTTTCCGCTGTTGCCAAAAATGATTCTGTGGCACTTTTTACCGATGAGAATTTTAATACATCGGTAAAAATTAAAAATGAGTTTAAAGATTCAAGGTTTTTAAGCACTGCTACACGGGATCTTTTGTATCTTTCACTTCGTATTGCGCTTTGTAACACGGTTACTAAATCAGAGAAAATTCCAATGTTTTTCGATGATGTTTTTGCTTCGTTTGATGATGTCAGGTGTAACGATATGCTTCATGTTATGAAAAATCTTTCCTCGGAGCGTCAAATTATTATGTGTTCGTGCCAAAATCGTGAAAGGTTGTTTTTTGAAAGTGCAAATGATGTAAATATAATCAAAATGTGAAAGGAAGAGTATAATGACAAATGCAGAATTAGCGTCGTCAAAAGGCAATGTATGCATACATGCATCGGCTATTGCCAAAATTGCCGGTTATGCCGCTACAATGTCTTATGGTGTAGTCGGAATGGCATACCGTTCAAAAACAGATACTGTTGCCAATCTTCTCAAAAGAGAAAATCTTTCTAAGGGAATAGCCGTTACTGTTTCCGATGATAATAAAATCACAATTGATGTTCATGTTATCATTTTATATGGTCTTAATATCAATGTAATCGGAAAAAGTATAATGAAAAATGTTAAATATGAGGTAAGTCACATGACAGGACTTGAAGTTGAACATGTTAATGTTTGTGTGGAAGGTTTCAGGGTTCAGGAACAGGAGTGAAGTAATTGCTTAAACAAATAGATTCTCAAATTTTTGTTCAAATGTTGATATCCGGTGCAAACAACCTTATTAACAACAAACAAAGAGTTGATGATATGAATGTTTTCCCTGTCCCGGACGGAGACACGGGAACTAATATGTCAATGACCATGAAGGCTTGCGTTGAAGGGATTAAGGCAAATGCCGACAATGGTATTGATGCTGTTGCAAAGTCGCTCGCAAATGACACTCTACGCGGTGCTCGCGGAAACTCGGGTGTTATTCTTTCTCAGCTTATGAGAGGCTTCAAAAAGGCTTTTGAAGGTGCAAAAGTATGTGACGTAAAGCTTTGGGCCAAGGCATTCAAAAGTGCATCCGACAGTGCTTATCGTGCAGTTATGAAACCTACCGAGGGCACAATCCTCACTGTAGCACGTGAAATGGCAGAGAGTGCAATGAAAAATGCAAGCCGCACGGATGACTTTGAAAAGTTTCTTTCAATTATCACCGATGCCGGAAATGCCGCTTTGGCAAAAACACCCGAGCTTCTACCCAAACTCAAAACAGCCGGAGTTGTAGACGCCGGTGGTCAGGGTCTTATGTGCATTGTCGAGGGAATGCATTATTATGTTTGTAACGGTAAAATAATAGAGCTTTCCGAGAGCGAAGCGGATACATCCGCCACTTCCGATGTGCATATTGCCGAAGAAATACGTTTTGCATATTGTACAGAGTGCATTGTGGATAAGAATATCAAGGGCAAATCAGCTCTTGGATTTAAAACCAAAATAGAAAATATTGGAGACAGTATGGTTTTTGTTGATGATGATGACCTTGTAAAGGTGCATATTCATACCAATGAACCAAACATTGTTCTTGCCGAAGCGTTGAAAATCGGTTCTCTTGCAACTGTGAAAATTGAAAATATGCGACTTCAGCACAACGAGATGATAAATTCCGCTCAGCAAAAAGAAGAGATTCCCGCCGAAAGAACAAAATATGCATTTATATCGGTTGCTGTTGGTGAAGGTATTGTCTCTATGCTTAAAGAACTTGGTGTAACCGCAGTCATTGAAGGCGGTCAGACCATGAATCCCAGTACCGATGACATTTTATCCGCTCTTGAAAAAATCAATTCCGACAATATTTTTGTTTTTCCCAACAACAAAAATGTCATTATGTCTGCCCAACAGGCGGCAAAGCTTAGCAAAAAGAATGTTAAGGTTGTTGCTACTACATCTGTTACGCAAAGTATGAGTTGTATGCTTACCTTTGATGAAGATGCTTCTTTTGATGAAAACGAGGCGGCGTTTGAGGATGTTATTGCCACTGTTAAGAGCGGTCAGGTAACAAATGCTGTGAGGGATACGCAAGTGGGAGATGTCGAAATCAAAACCGGTGAATATCTCTCAATTGCCGAAGGCAAAATTGTTCATTCATGTTCTGATATAACAGAGGCTGTTCTCAATGTGTGTGGAGCCATGGCAGATGACGACAGCGAAGCAATTACCGTATTCTATGGTGATATGGTATCGGAGGATGAAGCAGAGGATATGGCGGAAAAACTGGAGGATGCCTATCCGGACTGCGATATTATAATGAACAGCGGAGCACAGCCCGTATATCATTATCTGATTTCTGTTGAATAAAATTACCGGACTGTCTGCTTGTGCAGACAGTCCTTTTGCATGATTTCTCTGCTATAAAAGGGATGATAAAAATGAATGAAAATTTTGACTGTCAAATTGAATATCTCAATTCTTCCGTAACAACTTTAAAGGGAATTGGACCAAAAAAAGCAAAGCTTTTTGAAAAACTGGGCATAAAAACCGTATGGGATCTTGTATACTACTTTCCTTCATCTTATGATGACAGAAGGGAAGTGAAAAGAATTTGTGATTGTGTACCCGGTGAACTTTGTTGCATAAAAGTAAGAGCTGCAAAGCCAATTGTAGAACGAAGACTCAAACAAAAGCTTTCGCTTTTTCTTCTTTATGCAACAGACGGTCACGATACCATAGTCATAAAATGGTTCTCTGCACCTTTTTCAAAACCTAAAATATATTCCGGTCGAATATACACTGTATATGGATTGATGAATTCCCAAAATGGGAGAAAAGAATTTGATCTCCGGTATATAGAAGAAAGTCTTGAACCAAAGTTTACCGAGAAGATTGTCCCGATATATCGGGCTACAAACGGGCTTTCTTCAAAACAGATTGCGGAAATTGTTTCACTGGCAATAAAAAAGGTGGAATATCTTTCAGACTGTCTCCCGGGTGAAATTTTGAAAAAATATAACTTCCCCGGCATTCTGGATACAGTTAGAATCATGCACAGTCCAAGCGATTTTGACACACTTAAAACCGCGAGAGACCGACTTGCTTTTGAAGAGCTTTTTGTTTTGAGCCTTGCGTTGTCAAAATTGAAAAAACGACGAGGGTGCAAAGAGGGCATTGCAATCAATACAACGAATTACTTGAGGGAATATGCACAAAAACTTTCTTTCGAGCTCACCGACGGTCAAAAGAAAGCTATCAATGACATTTGTGCCGATTTAAAAAGCGGGAAACCCATGAACAGACTTGTTCAGGGGGATGTCGGTTGCGGAAAAACAGCTGTTGCTGCCGCGGCGCTTTATGCGCTCTCAAAATGCGGATTTCAGTCTGCGTTTATGGCACCAACCGAAATTCTGGCTAATCAGCATTATGCAACTCTTAAGAGCATATTAGGTGATAGTGTCAGAATTGCACTTCTTACTTCTTCGGTAAAGAACAAGAAACAGATTCTTGAGAAAATATCAAATGGTGAATGTGACATTGTCGTAGGTACTCATGCTCTTATTCAGGATAAAGTTAATTTTTCAAATCTTGCCTTGTGCATTACTGATGAACAACACCGTTTTGGTGTTAATCAACGTGCGGTGCTTTCTTCAAAAGGGAAAGATACTCACATTCTTGTTATGAGTGCAACACCAATTCCACGTACTCTTTCGCTGATATTATATGGTGATTTGGATATTTCTGTAATAAAGACCATGCCCAAAGGCAGACAGACGATTGATACATTTCACATTGCAACCTCTGTCCGTGCGCGGGCTTATGGCTTTGCCAAAAATGAAATTAGTGCCGGGCGTCAGTGTTATGTTGTGTGTCCGCTTGTCGAAGACTCCGAGATGATAGAGGCATCGTCTGTAGAAAACATTGTCGAAGAACTACGCAATACCCATCTTTCCGGGCTTCGGATAGAATGTGTTCACGGTAAAATGAAAGCGGATGAGAAAGAGCGTGTCATGAAGGCTTTTAAAGAAAACGAAATAGATGTCTTGGTATCAACAACCGTTATTGAAGTTGGCGTTGATGTTCCAAATGCCACAGTGATGCTTATTGAAAATGCCGAGCGGTTTGGACTTTCGCAGCTTCATCAGCTTCGTGGTAGGGTTGGCAGAGGAGAACACAAGTCATATTGCATTCTTGTTTCCGACGGAACAACCGACAGTTGTAAGGAGAGGATGAAAATCATGACTCAGACCTCCGATGGTTTCTTGATTGCTCAAAAAGATTTGGAGCTTCGCGGCAGCGGTCAGTTTTTTGGCACCCGTCAGCATGGTATCCCCGAACTTAAGGTTGCTAATTTGTTTTCAGACAGTCATTTGCTTGCAGAAGCATCACAAACTGCCCGCCAAATTATTGATTTAGATTCAGAACTTATGTTTCCCGAGCATTCTTGTCTAAAGGGTCGGATTGATGCTCTTTTTGACGGTTTCGATTCCAAAAATATATTTAATTAGCATGTAATTGCCGTTAATGGATGTAAAAGAAATTTGCGTAAATTTCTTTTACATCCAATTTTTATGTTACAGTAATATTAATTATTAAAAAAAGACTTGAAATATCTACATATTGTGTTATAATAAAAAATGAATATATATATTTAGAGGTGTTATATGTTTGACAAACTGTCATTTATAGAAGATAGATTTGCAGAACTTGAGCGTAAAATTGCTGATCCGGAAATTATTGCCGATCAGGAACAATGGCGAAAACTTTGCAAAGAGCATTCCGACATCGGTCCTATTGTAGAGAAATATAAAGAATATAAAGCTCTCAATGAAAATATTGAAGAGGCAGCCCTCATGCTTGAAGAACAGGGGCTTGACAAAGAAGAAAAAGAAATGATTGAGGATGAGGTTTCAGCCAGTAAAAGACGAATTGAGCAAGTTAGCGAAGAAATTAAAATTCTTCTTTTGCCAAAAGATCCTAATGACGATAAAAACGTTATTGTTGAAATCAGGGGCGGGACAGGTGGAGACGAAGCGGCACTTTTTGCGGCAGATCTTCTCAGAATGTATTCTATGTATGCCGAAACAAAACGCTGGAGGGTTGAAATGCTCTCTGCCAACGAAACCGATATTGGCGGTTACAAAGAAGTTACCTTTGCCATTAACGGTGACAGTGCTTATTCCAGACTCAAATTTGAAAGCGGTGTTCACCGTGTTCAACGTATTCCTTCAACAGAGTCGGGAGGCAGAATTCACACATCTGCCGCAACGGTGGCTGTTCTTCCGGAGGTTGAAGATGTCGAAGTTGAAATTAATGCAAACGACCTCAGAATAGATGTATTCCGTGCGGGCGGCCCCGGCGGACAGTGCGTAAATACAACCGATTCCGCAGTTCGAATTACCCACATTCCAACAGGTGTTGTTGTTTCATGTCAGGACGAAAAGTCACAGCACAAAAACAAAGACAAAGCAATGAAAATTCTTCGTTCACGGGTATATGACATGATGCTTCAAAAACAAAATGATGCAATTTCGCAGGAGAGAAAGAGTCAGGTCGGTTCGGGTGATCGTAGCGAAAGAATAAGAACCTACAATTTCCCGCAGGGAAGGGTCACTGACCATCGTATCGGACTTACTCTTCACAAAATAGACTCCATAATGAACGGAGATCTTGACGAAATAATTGATGCCCTCATTACTTCCGATCAAAGCGAAAAGCTTAGAATGACCGAAAACAACTGACAGGAAGTGTTTAAATGACAACCAAAATTGTCACAAAAGAGAATATTTCAGAAGCGGCAAAGTGTCTGAATGAAGGAGGAACAGTTGTTTTTCCGACAGAAACTGTTTATGGCCTTGGCGCCGATGCGTTTAATTCCGTTGCCGTAAAGAAGATTTTTGAAGCAAAAGGCAGACCCGGAGATAATCCGCTAATTGTGCACATATCGGATATTTCCCAAATTCATCTTCTCGCCAGGGAAATTCCGGATAATGCAAAACTTCTTGCTCAAAAATTCTGGCCCGGACCTTTAACCATGATTTTTAAAAAAAAGGATCAGGTCATAAACGAAGTTACAGCAGGTCTTGACACTGTTGCAGTCAGATATCCTTCAAACCAAATAGCTCACGATCTCATTGAGCAAAGCCAAAAAGTCGTTGCAGCGCCCAGTGCAAACCTTTCGGGCAGTCCAAGCCCTACCGTGTGCAGTGATGTGGTTGACGACTTAAACGGCAGAGTGGATTTCATCATTGATGGCACAGGGTGCGAAATTGGTCTTGAATCAACAGTGGTTGATGTTTCCGGCAATACGGTTACCATTCTTCGACCGGGTGCAATAACATTGGAAATGATTCGTGAATTTATTCCCGATGCCAAACTGGATGGAGGACTTATAGATAACGATCAAGTTCCGAAATGTCCCGGTCTTAAATATACCCACTATTCTCCAAATGCGGATGTGATTGTTGTTCAGGGCAACAAAGACAAAGTGAGAGAATACATTTTGAGTCATCTTTCGTCCGATGTTGGTGTTATTACCTACAAAGGCGGAGAGTATCCCGGAGCAGGTCTGGTTTTGGATGCAGGAGACAATATGACATCATATGCGCACAATCTTTTTACATATTTGCGTCGTTTCGACAAGAACAACATAAAAATAGTGTATGCTGAGTTTTCTGTTGAAGAAGGAATTGGAGTTGCAGTAAGAAATCGACTCTATAAGGCATGCGGTCATAAAATAATTGAGGTGTAAATTTTGAAAATTGTTTTCATATGTACAGGCAACACATGTCGTAGTCCCATGGCTGAAGGTTTTTTAAAACAGATAGCTGAAAATAACAATGATTCATCTCTTGAAGTTGTATCAAGAGGTATTGCTGCCAATGAAGGATGCCCGGCTTCAAAATTTTCCATCGAAGCTGCCAAGGAATATGGTGTGGACATATCGAAACATGTTTCATGTCAGCTTACCGTTGACGATGTCAATGATGCCGATCTCATTCTTACTGTAACAAGCCAGCATTGTGTGTTTTTAAAAAATGAACTTAAAAAGATGGCTCACAAAATATTTTCCGTTGGTGAGTATGTCGAATGCGACGATATCGCAGACCCATATGGCGGCAATTTGGAAACCTACCAAAAATGTGCTTCGGATATATATGAAGCATGCAAATTAATATATAACAAATTAAGCGGTAATGAGAAATGAATTTTATTTATGTTAATATGCAAGCAAAACATTTGGATGAAGTTGCAGAGCTTGACAGGCAATGTTTCACACTTTTTTGGAGCAGAAACCTTTTTGAATCAGAACTCAACAATCCAAATGCATACTACATTGTTGCACAGTGTGAAGATAAAACCGTCGGATATTGCGGTATTCAGACTGTGGCAGGGGAAGGAAGCATTACAAATGTTGCCGTACTTCCCGAATATCGAAACCGTGGAATTGCTTCGGCACTTTTAGAGAGGATTATCTCATATGGTAAAGAGAAAAATCTTGACTTTATCACTTTGGAAGTGCGTGAATCAAACATAAATGCAATAAAAATATATGAGAAATTTGGCTTTGAAAGAGTCGGAACACGCAAAAACTATTATTCCGACAACAAAGAAACAGCTATTCTCATGACAAAGCAACTGTAAGGCGGTGATAAATTGGCTTTAATACTTGCAATTGAATCATCTTGTGACGAAACCGCCGCTTCTGTGGTAAGAGACGGCAGAGATGTTTTGTCCAATGTTATTTCAACACAAATTGAAACTCACAAAAAATTTGGCGGAGTTGTTCCGGAGGTGGCTTCAAGAAAACATCTTGAAGCAATAAATCCGGTTATAGATCAGGCTCTTTCCGATGCCGGGGTTTCCAAAGAAGAGCTCGACTATATAGCGGTAACTTATGCTCCGGGGCTTATTGGTGCTCTTTTGGTTGGTGTTTCTGCCGCAAAAGCATTGTCGCTTGCACTCGACATTCCTTTGATACCGGTTCATCATATCCGCGGCCATATATGTGCCAATTTCATTGAACATCCGAACCTCGAACCACCGTTTGTATGCCTTGTTGCGTCGGGTGGGCACAGTCACATAGTATATGTTAAAGACTACACGGAGTTTGAAGTCCTTGGTCAAACCCGTGATGATGCGGCCGGTGAAGCTTTCGATAAGGTAGCAAGAGTTCTCGGACTCGGTTATCCCGGGGGTCCTAAAATAGACTCTCTGTCAAAAGAAGGCAACGAAAATGCGGTTTGGTTTAAAAAGGTTAAATTTGGCGGTGATAGTCTTGATTTTAGTTTCAGTGGTATAAAAACCGCTGTTATCAATTATTGTCACAATGCCGAGCAACACGGTGAAGAGATTAACAAAGCCGATGTTGCGGCAAGCTTCCAAAAAAGTGTGTGCGAAGTTATGGTAGATAACCTTCTTGAAGCTGCCCAAAGAAAAGGATGCAAAAAAATATGTCTTGCCGGTGGAGTCGCTTGCAACTCACGGCTTCGAAAAGAACTCGAAGCAAGGAAAGGAGAAAACGAAATCTTTTATCCGTCTCCGATTTTTTGCACAGATAATGCCGCAATGATAGGGTGTAGTGCGTATTATGAAAGTCTCGCTTCAAATTTTGCGGATCTTTCACTAAATGCCACCGCTTACCTTGAAATAGATTTTAAATAACAGGAGGAAGAAAAAATGAAAAAAATTATCCAGAAAACCCTTGCAGCAGTGACTGCAACGACCTTGGCACTGACAACATCAATAACCGTGTTTGCCGCTAAAGAAAAGTTTCCGGATGTAACTAAAGATAGTTACGGTTGGGCAATTGAGGCCATTGAATCCATGGCAAATGACGGTATTATTAAAGGATATGAAGACGGTTCTTTTAAACCCGCCAAAACTGTATCAAAGCTTGAAGCATTGGTTCTTATTTCTCGTATTATCGGTGTAAACGAAGAATCGAACGCCAGAATCGTTGAATCTGCATGGGAAGCGTTTGGCGATGAAATCGGAAAATATGAACTCCCATACGGGAACAATGAAATTGCATATCTTCTTTCCAAAGGTGTAATCTCCACAGCGGAACTTGAAGAATACATTGATGAAGCGCATCGTGATGACGGACTCAAAAGACATGAAGTTGCAGTGCTTCTTTCCAAAGCTCTTGATGCCGAAAGAATCATAACTGCGGATATGGCGGCAAATCTTGAATACAAAGACACCTCAGATATTCCTGCAAAATCAAAAAAATATGTTGCATATGTAAGTTCCATCGGACTTATGCAAGGTATGGAAGACAACACATTTGCGCCTTCTCAGGCGGTAACGAGAGCGCAGGCGGCTGTTGTTTTGCAAAAACTTAAGGATATGACATCCTATGATTACAAGCAGGGTATTGTTTCATCTGTAGATCAGACAAGCAGATTAATAAAAATCAAAGAATCGGAAGATAAAATTCTTTCGCACTATGTTACAACCGAAATAATCACAAGATATAACGGCAAAACAATCGGCATAAACGATATAGCTGTTGGTCTTGAAGCAATTGTAACTTACAAAGACGGACAACTTTATGCAATTGATTTTTGTGATGCTCTTATTGATGATGTGGTTTACGGCGGGTTTGTTGGCTCTGCTTCAACAACAGCAAAGGGAAACACTGTCACAATCAACGTTCTTGGTGAAAATGACACAGCTCTCAATACTGCAAACAAAGCAACCTACAAACTTGATGATAAATGTGTCATCACATACAATGACAGCACATGCTCACTTGCAAGTCTCAAATCAGGTTATTATGTGAAACTCACATTGAAAAAAGGTGTGGTTACTCTTCTTGAAGCACAGAGTAAAGAAGGAAAGGTAACGGGTAGGGTTAACGAGGTTATCCTGGATTCAACCTATAAACTGAAAATTGAAGAAAACGGCGGAGAGGTAAAAGATTATCTTGTAAAATCCGATGTTAAAGTTATGAGAAACGGCAAAAATGTCAGTGCACGTGAAATTCTTGCAGGCGACAGTATAACCGCAACACTTAACTACGGCATTATTACTTCAATCACAGCAACAAGTAAATCAAGTGATAAAACAGGTGTTATCAAGGAAGTTATTATTTCAAAATCTCCACGAATCACAATCACTGTTGATGGGGTGGACACTACATACTACATGACAGCCGATGCAAAAATCACACTCAGCGGTGTAGAATCCGATTTTTATGATCTCAGAGTCGGACTTGCGGCAAATGTTGAACTTGAAGGTGATACTGTTGTAGCTCTCGAAAGTGTTGTTGCAGACGATGTTCTCACTTGGTCCGGCACGGTAATCCTTGTAAACAGTTCCTATGGTCTCATTCAGATGGATGTGATGGATTCTGTTACGGGTCAAATCAGAACCGAGTCTGTGTTTGTAAAGAGCACAGCATCAATTGTGGATTATGAAACACAGAAAACCAAGAAACTTTCTGCACTTGCTCCCGGAATGAAAATCAATGTAACAGGCACAATGCAAACCGGCGTGTTTGAAGCAGGAGCAATAATTATCATTGGATAATTAAAGCAAAATACGTCTTAATTCAGGAATCCCTGTTTGGGATTCCTGATGTTTTTTTTAAAGTGAAATATACAAAAAGCCGATAGATTACATTAAGCAATCTATCGGCTTGTGTGTCATATGGGACTTTTGCGTTTAATCTGATATTTATTCGGCAGCATAAAATGCCTTATATGCTTTGTATGCCATATAAACATCGACTTTGCTTGCCACTTCATAAGGTGCGTGCATTGAAAGGAGAGGAACTCCGCAGTCGATGGTATCGATGTCGAGGTTTGCTACATACTGAGCAACCGTTCCACCACCGCCCTGATCAACCTTTCCAAGCTCGCTCATTTGCCATGCAACATTTGCATCATTTAAAATTTTTCTGATTTTTGCAACAAACTCTGCATTTGCATCCGATGTGCCGGATTTACCTCTTGCACCGGTAAATTTTGCAAAAGCAACACCTTCGCCAAGATATGCACTGTTCAATGGTTCGGACACAGACTTGTAGTTGGGGTCCAATGCACAGGTTACATCCGACGAGAGACACATGGAGTTTGAAAGAGCGTCTCTGAGCATAATATCGGAATAATTTTTGCACTGTTTTTCAATGAGGTGTGCAACAAAATTCTCAAAAAAACGTGACTGCATACCGGTGTTACCCATTGAACCGATTTCTTCTTTGTCGGCAAGATAACAGATTGAAGTTTTTTGAGGTTTTTCTGTTTCCATGATTGCTTTAAGGGCAGTGAATGCACAAACTCTGTCATCCTGTCCGTATGCTGCAACCATTGAGGAATCAAGACCGAGGCTTCTTGCATTGAAATTTGGAACAAGTTCAAATTCGGCACTTATGAAATCTTCTTCGTCAATCTGATATTTTTCTTTGAGAATATCGATTATGGTTTGTTTATATTTGTCTTTTTCGCAATCAGCAGGAATTGAACCTGCCAAAACATTTAAATCTTCTCCGGTAAACACCGAACGCATTTTTTTATCCATCTGATCGGCGGCAAGGTGGGGGAGAAGGTCTGTAACGGTAAACACGGGATCTGTTTCGTTTTCGCCAATGTTTACGTCAATCACTGTTCCGTCCTGTAAAACCGCAACGCCAATAAGCGAAAGCGGAATTGCTGTCCATTGATATTTTTTGATACCACCATAGTAGTGGGTTTTGAAAAGCGCCATATTGCTGTCTTCATAAAGCGGAATTTGTTTTAAATCAAGTCTTGGGCTGTCAATGTGTGCCGCAACAAGATTAAAACCGGTTTCTGTTTTGTCTTTTCCTATAACTGCAAGAACAATATTTTTTCCGCGGTTAATTTTATATACCTTCATTCCGGCTTTAAGCTGTGTAACACTGTCAAAATCTTTGAAGCCTGCTGCCTCTGCAAGTCGTCTTGAATATGAAGTGCAGAGCCTCTCGGTTTTGGAATTGTCTAAATATTTAATATATTCATCACAAAATCTGAAAACGATTTTCTTGTCTTTGATTTTATCCCATGCCGAATGTCTTTCCATTATAATACCTCCAGAAAATAAATTAGTTATATTTTAATACAAAAAGATAAAAAATACAATATGCAATCTTAAATTTCAAAATCTTCTTTAGAAAACTTTCCGAAGAGATTTTTCTTTTTGGGTTTATATTTAAAAATATCATAGCTGAATTTTTTGCATGAATCATCTTTTTCTTTGACTTCATCGTTTATTTTGCAGACATATTTTTCTTTTTCGGTGTCAAAAAAAGCATATTCACAAAGGCTGCAACGCGGGCTTGAAGTACCTCTGATAATCATGTTTGCACTCTCCTTATAATCTCTTTATCAAATTTTATCACGATTTATATAAAAAGTCAAAACATTTAGCAATAAAATTGTGTAAAAAACAGTTGTAATTTTTCGAAAAATTTTATATAATAGTATATGTATGCTAATAAAAGGAGAATTGGGGTGATTTTATGGTCGCACTTTACATAATACTTTCGGTATTGGCTGTTTATCTTATTTTCTTTTTCATCTTTGCAATCATGAATGTATCTCATATTATGGGCAGAGATCCCGCGGCACGAAATCCCGTGGAAATATTTTTGCTTTATTCGGGAATACATGCTGTTGCAAATCATCGAATAGCTCATTTCTTTTATAAAATCAAGCTCTATTTCATTGCTCGAATGATATCTCAGATATCAAGGTTTTTCACCGGAATAGAAATCCATCCCGGTGCAACAATAGGGAAAGGTCTTTTTATTGACCACGGTATGGGCATTGTAATCGGAGAAACTGCCATTGTGGGTGATAACTGTACACTTTATCAGAATGTCACACTCGGTGGTACCGGAAAAGATAAAGGCAAACGTCATCCGACTCTCGGTAACAACGTTATGGTAGGAAGCGGTGCCAAGGTTTTGGGACCTTTCACGGTTGGAGATAACTCAAAAATTGCGGCAAATGCAGTTGTACTTTCAGAAGTTCCCGAAAACAGCACATGCGTGGGTGTTCCTGCGAGAGTTGTCCGCATCAACAATAAAAAAGTTGGTGCCGATCTTGACCAGATTCACATTCCCGACCCTGTCAGTCAGGAGCTTTGCAAGATGTATATTAAAATAGAAGAACTTACAAAAAAAATAGAAAAGCTGGAGGAAGAAAAAAATGAAACTGTTTAACTCTATGACAGGCAAAAAAGAAGAGTTTGTTCCCCTCGAACCCGGAAAGGTTAAAATGTATTCATGCGGTCCGACTGTGTATAACTATTTCCATATCGGTAATGCAAGACCATTCATTATTTTTGATACACTCAGAAGATATTTTGAATATCGCGGATATGATGTAAACTTCGTTCAGAATTTTACCGATATAGATGATAAAATGATAAAAAAAGCTAATGAAGAAAACATTACGGTAAAAGAACTTGCCGATCGTTTTATTGAAGAATATTTTATTGATGCCAAAGGTCTCGGTATTGATTCGGCAACAGTTCATCCCAGAGCAACCGAAAATATTGATGCTATTATTGCTCTTATTCAAAAGCTTGAAGATAAAGGCTTTGCATACAATGTTAACGGTGATGTATATTTCAGCGTAAAAAAATTCAAAGAATACGGCAAGCTTTCGCATCAGCCTCTTGAAAATCTCGAAGCAGGTGCAAGAATAGATGTTGAAGAAAAGAAGCAGGATCCCATGGATTTTGCTGTATGGAAAGCACAAAAGCCCGGTGAACCCGCATGGGAAAGCCCCTGGGGTATGGGAAGACCGGGGTGGCACATTGAATGCAGTGCCATGGCAAACAGATACCTGGGTAAAACAATTGATATTCATTCCGGCGGCAAGGATCTTATTTTCCCTCATCACGAAAATGAAATTGCTCAAAGTGAGTGTGCAAATGATGCTCCGTTTGCCAATTACTGGCTTCACAACGGATACATCAATGTAAATAATCAGAAAATGAGCAAATCTCTCGGAAACTTCTTCACCGTCAGAGATGTAGTTAAGCAATTTGATTACGTGGTAATCAGATTTTTCATGCTTTCTGCACATTACCGCAATCCAATTAACTTCAGCGATGAGCTTCTCACTCAGGCAAAAACAGGTCTTGAACGCATAAACACATGTGTAGATAATCTTGCTTTTCTTTCCGGCAATGCTTCGGGTGGAAGTGCCGACGAAAAAGCACTTGCCGATCTTGCAGCTTTTAAAGATGCATTTGTTGCGGCAATGGATGATGATATCAACACTGCTGATGCAATTTCTGCAATATTTGATATAGTAAAATATGCAAACACCAATTTCAATGAAACAACATCGAAAAAAGTGCTTGATGATGCTATTGCACTTATTAAGGAACTTATGGAAGTTCTCGGAATTCTCAAAGAAGACAAAAATGATTTTCTTGATTCCGACATTGAAGCACTCATCGAAGAACGAAACAATGCACGCAAAAACAAAGACTTTAAACGTGCCGATGAAATCAGGGATATGCTAAAAGATGCCGGCATAGCTCTCGAAGATACCCGCGGCGGAGTTAAGTGGAAAAGAGTTTAATATGACAGAATTTGATATATCGATTAATCCAAATCAGATTTCGCCGCTGTCACTTGCATATATTGGTGACGCTGTTTATGAGGTATATGTCAGAAGCTTTATCATGCACGATGTAAACATGCCTGTTTCAAAGCTTCACAAAGAAGCAACCAAATACGTCAGTGCAAAAGCTCAGGCACAGATTTTTCATAAAATTGAGCCTGAACTTACCGGCGAAGAAATTTCGGTTTTCAAAAGAGGACGTAATGCTCATTCATATACCAGTGCGAAAAACGCCGATATAATTGACTATCGCATTTCGACAGGCTTCGAAGCTTTGATAGGATATATCTATATAAAAAAAGATACAAATAGGCTCAATGAAATTGTGAGATTATGCATCAAGGCAGTTAAAGGCGCAGAATAAAAATTTGTTAACAGACAATGATAACTTCAGGGGTGAATTTCATGACACTTTTGAAGGAATATACATTGCCGGTGGCAGGCTCTTTTGTTGCCGCAATCTCAATTGCTCTTTTTATGGCACCAAACGGCATAGCAACAGGCGGCGCAAGCGGTGTCGGAATAGTTTTATACAGCGGGTTTTCAATTCCTGTTTCTATTACGGTATCTGCCATAAATGTAGTATTGTTTATTGTCGGATACCGACTTCTCGACAAACGAATCATCGCCAAAACGTTAATTTCAACCATTGCTTTGGCTACTTTCATTGAGATTTTGTCGCATTTTGAACCTTTGACAAATGACATTCTCATAGCATCATCATTCGGAGGTCTGATTTTGGGAATCGGAACAGGACTTGTCATAAGTTCCGGCGCATCTACCGGCGGAAGTGATTTTGCGGCAATGCTGATTCACAAAAAAATAAGCCATTTGTCCGTTGCAACGCTGATATTTATCATTGATTTTGCAATAATTGCAATTTCATGGTATACAGCCAATAGTCTAACAACGGTGTTTTATGCTTTTTTGGGTCTGTTTATAACAATAAAAACAATAGATTTTATTGTTGAGGGTTCCAATTTTTCAAAACTCATATATATTATAAGCACCGAAAATGAGGATATTTGTCAATATATTATAGCGAACCTCAAAAGGGGAGTAACAGCCATCAATGCAAAAGGCGGTTATTCAAGCAAAGGGAAAACTGTTTTGCTTTGTGCCGTATCATCACGACAGTTTCCCATGTTAAAAAAATATGTTCTTTCAAAAGATAAAGATGCATTTATAATTCTTTCCGATGCACGAAGTGTATACGGAAAGGGTTTTAAGATGGAATAGAAATTACCAAGGAGGATTATGGGTTATGATTAGTAACACACAACTTGAACTGACAGCTTACAAAATTCGTAAGCATGCAATTGATGGTGTATACAATGCCGCATCCGGTCACCCGGGAGGATCACTTTCAATTGCGGATATTCTTTCGGTTCTGTATTTTGATGAAATGAGGGTTGATGCTTCCAATCCGCAAGATCCGGACAGAGACAGATTTGTTCTTTCAAAAGGTCACTGTGCTCCCGCTCTTTACGGTGCACTTGCCGAAAAAGGATTTTTCCCCAAGGAGGACATTGTCACACTCAGAAAAGCCGACAGTTATCTCCAGGGACATCCCGACATGAAAGGCGTTCCCGGTGTTGACATGTCAACAGGCTCTCTCGGTCAGGGAATATGTGCCGCAAACGGCATGGCTCTTGCTGCAAAACTTGACGGAAAAGATTACCGCGTGTATACCATTCTCGGTGACGGTGAACTTGAGGAAGGTCAGGTTTGGGAAGCGGCAATGTTTGCTCCTCATTATAAGCTTGACAATCTTGTTGCTTTTGTAGATTTTAACGGCCTTCAGATTGACGGAGATATCCGCGAAGTAATGAACCCGACTCCTATAGATAAAAAGTTTGAAGCTTTTGGCTGGAATGTAATTGTTATTGATGCTCACAATTATGATCAAATTAAGTCTGCATTGAAAAACGCTAAAGAGACAAAGGGTAAACCAACAATGGTTGTGGCAAAGAGCATAAAGGGAAAAGGCGTTTCCTACATGGAAAATAATGCCGCATGGCATGGAAATGCTCCCAAAGAAGCAGATTACATAACAGCTTGCAATGAGCTTGAAGCAAAGATAAAAGAATTGGAGGAAAAGGTAAATGGCTGATATTAAAAAAATCGCAACAAGAGAATCTTACGGTGCCGCTTTGGCAGAACTTGGAGAAACTCATGACATTATTGTTCTTGATGCCGACCTTTCAAAATCCACCAAAACCGAAGTGTTCAAGAAAAAGTTCCCCGAAAGATTCATCAATATGGGTATTGCCGAAGCAAATATGATGAGCACAGCCGCAGGTCTTGCTTCATGCGGCAAAATTGTATTCGCAAGTTCTTTCGCCATGTTTGCGGCAGGAAGAGCATTTGAACAAATCAGGAATTCAATCTGCTATCCGAACCTCAATGTAAAAATTGGCGCAACACACGCCGGTATTTCTGTTGGTGAAGATGGTGCAACTCATCAGTGTCTCGAAGATATAGGCATAATGAGAACACTCCCCAACATGATAATTTTAAATCCTGCCGACGATACCGAGGCAAAGGCTGCCGTTAAAGCTGCTGTAGAACATGATGGTCCTGTGTATCTTCGTTTTGGAAGACTTGGTGTTCCTGTGCTTTTTGATGAAAGTTATAACTTTGAAATAGGAAAAGGTGTTCAACTCAGAGAAGGATTTGATGTTACACTTGTTGCAACAGGTCTTCTTGTCGGTACAGCGCTTGAAGCGGCAAAGCTTCTTGAAAATAAAGGAATAAGTGCCCGTGTACTCAACATCGCTACAATCAAACCTATTGATAAAGATATAATTGTTAAAGCTGCTCTGGATACCGGGGCTCTTGTAACATGTGAAGAACACAACATTATTGGTGGTCTTGGAAGTGCTGTTGCAGAAGTGCTATGCGAAATTGCTCCGGCTCCGCTTCTCAGAGTTGGTACAGAAGACAGATTTGGAAAATCAGGCGTTCCTGCTAAACTCTTTGAGGACTACGGCCTTACTGCCGAAGCCATTGCAATGAAGGCAGAAACAGCTATGGGTCTTAAGATTCGTAAATAATATAATACATATGAACAAAGGATGGTGAGAAACATGCAAAGCGAGAAGAGCAATAAGCTCAAAAGAAAAAAGCGTATTATTGCACTTTTGTCTCTTGCTGTTGTTTTGCTGTTGATGGTGTTTCTCGCTTACTTTGTTGTTGTAAAATTTTTCAGTCATGCCAAAAGCGGCGAAGAATTCCGGGAATTTATTCAAGGTTACGGCGGATATGGATTTTTGGTTGCAATTGCCTTGCAGATTATTCAGGTTTTTATAGCGCTTATTCCCGGTGAGGCAGTTGAAATTGGCCTGGGGTATGCTTTTGGATGGTTCAATGGCACGCTTTTGTGTCTCGTCGGTGTCGCAATAGGTTCGGCATTGATTTTTCTTCTCACAAAAAAATTTGGTCTGAGACTTGTCGAATTGTTTGTTTCAACGGAGAAAATTAATGAACTGAAATTCATCAATACCGAAGAAAAAATGAAGAGATTCACATTTATTGTGTTTTTTATTCCGGGAACGCCCAAGGATCTTTTAACATATTTTGTCGGGCTGACACGAATGAGTCTCGGTGAATTTCTCACGATTACCATGTTTGCACGTATTCCTTCAGTTGTTTCATCAACTGTTGGAGGCAATTTTATCGGTGATGGTAAATATGTTGAAGCGGTCGTTCTTTTTGTGATTACGGCAATTATAAGTCTTTTGGGATTAAAGCTTTACAACATTTTCATTAAAAAGATGAAGGTTAAAGCCAAAAAAGGTAAAGAGATTATTAAAAACATAAAAGCAAAGCGCATAAAATTAAAAAACAAAAATTAAAAGGAGTGACTCCAAATGGCAGACAAACAAGTTCCGCTTGTGGTAATCAGAAGATTGCCGCGCTATCACCGTTATCTCGGCGAGTTGTTAAACAACAAAATATACAGAGTGTCATCTACAGAACTCAGTGAAAAAATGGGAGTTACTGCTTCTCAGATAAGGCAAGATCTTAATTGCTTTGGCGGATTCGGTCAGCAAGGATACGGATATAATGTCGAGATGCTTTACGATTCAATTACAAAAATTCTCGGGCTTGATAAGGGATACAAAACAATTATCATCGGAGCAGGAAACCTCGGTAAAGCTCTTGCAAATTATGCAGGATTTGAAAAAAGAGGATTCAAACTCTGTGCTGTTTTTGATAATAATAAAGATGTTATCGGAAAAACAATTGCCGGATGTAAAGTCTTGGCATATGCCGATGCACAAGGTTTTATTGAAAAAGAAAAACCGGACATAGCAATTCTTGCAGTTCCAAAGCTTGCTGTAACAAAAGTTGCTGACGACATGGTGAAATTTGGCATAAAGGCTCTGTGGAATTTTGCCTATGTTGATCTTGATCTTCCCGGGGATGTTTTGGTTGAGAATGTTCACCTTTCGGATTCTCTTATGACACTTTCATATCGTATGAATGAACTGGGGGATAACAAATGAGAACGGTTGGTTTTTCAGGGAAAAGCGGATGCGGAAAAAGCTACAGAGCGTTAAGTGTTGCGGCAGAATACAATTTGAAACTTATTGTTGACGACGGTCTTCTCATATATGACGGAAAGGTTTTGGCAGGAAAGTCGGCGAAAAAGGAGAGACATCCATATGCCTCAACGCTTCGTGCAATTTTTAATGATGATAACCATGCAAACGAAGTTGCTGATGCCATAAAGAAATCCGGCGAAGACTCCATCCTCATTCTTGGCACAAGCGAAAGAATGGTCAACTTGATAGCCGAGAGAATTGGCGTTGCTCCGGTTGATAAACACATTCATATTGAAGATGTTGCAAATGATGAAGAAATAAAAAAAGCCAATGAAATGAGACTTCGATACGGAAAACATGTGATACCTGTTCCGACATTCGAAATCAAAAGGACTTTTTCGGGTTATTTGTTGGATCCTCTCACATCCATAAAAAAACTTGCCGACGGTTTTGTTGATAAAAATGCTCCAAAAGAGAGGACAATTGTTCGACCACAATATGGTTACAGGGGAGACTTTGAAATTTCAGACACTGTTCTTTGTCAAATTGCCAAATATGAAACAAAGCGTATCGAAGGTGTTCACGATGTTTTGAAAACCGTATATTATCATAATAACGGCGGAAATGAGATTCGGGTTGATGTATCTCTGGTTTACGGAGTGGATATAAAGAAAGTCTGCACTGCTATCCAGTCGCGAGTTATAAAGGCGATAGATGATGTCAGCTTTATTTATATTGATAATGTTACTGTTAATGTTATAAAACTTCAAAAAATTGAAATATAAACACTGCAAATGTTTCAAAAATCGCAGTGTTTATATTTGATTTTAGGATAAAATGACAAAATTTTGAAATTTGGCTATTCAAAACTTGCAAAACTGTTGACATGATGGTATAGAAGTGCTATAATTAATTCATTCTTTAAAATTATTGGAAGAGTATTAGTATGGAGGAAAGAAGAAATGAGCTTTAAAAGTATTTATCTTGAAGAAGTAATGGAAACAGTTGTAAAAAGAAATCCCGGAGAACCTGAATTTCATCAGGCAGTTCAGGAAGTTCTTGAATCAATAGAACCCGTTTTAGAAAAACATCCCGAATTTGAGGAAGCAGGTCTCATAGAAAGAATTGTTGAACCCGAAAGACTTATTTATTTCAGAGTGCCCTGGGTTGATGATAATGGTAAAATCAAAGTTAACCGAGGCTACAGAGTTCAATTCAACTCTGCAATAGGACCTTATAAGGGAGGACTTCGTTTTCACCCCTCTGTTTATTCCGGAATCATAAAATTTCTCGGTTTTGAACAGACTTTTAAAAACAGTCTCACCGGTCTTCCCATCGGTGGTGGTAAAGGTGGTTCCGATTTTGACCCAAGAGGTAAGAGTGATGCTGAAATCATGAGATTTTGTCAATCATTCATGACCGAACTTTACCGTTACATCGGTCCCGATGTTGACGTTCCCGCAGGTGATATCGGTGTTGGCGGAAGGGAAATCGGTTACCTTTTCGGTCAGTATAAGAGAATTAAATCAAGTTGGGAAAATGGTGTTCTCACAGGTAAAGGTCTTGAATACGGCGGTTCGCTCATCAGACCCGAGGCAACAGGTTTTGGTGCTACATATTATACATGTGAAGTTCTCAAGCATTTTGGTGATACTCTCGAAGGTAAAACAGTTGCAATTTCCGGCTTTGGTAATGTTGCATGGGGTGTTGCAATGAAAGTTGCAGAACTCGGCGGTAAGGTTGTAACACTTTCCGGTCCCGACGGATATGTATATGACCCCGATGGCATAGTTACAAAAGAAAAAATAGATTACATGCTTGAAATGAGAGCATCAGGTCGTGACCGTGCTCAGGATTATGCCGAAAAATTCGGATGCGAATTCCATGCAGGTAAAAAACCTTGGGAAGTTAAGGTTGATATTTGCATGCCTTGTGCTACTCAGAATGAAATTGACATGGAAGAAGCAAAGAAAATTATTGAAAACGGCACGAAATATTATATTGAAGTTGCCAACATGCCTACCACAGCCGATGCAGTTGGTCTATTCAAGGATAACGATATTGTTATTGCTCCTTCAAAAGCAGTTAATGCCGGTGGTGTTGCAGTTTCTGCCATTGAAATGGCTCAGAACTCCATGAGATATAGCTGGACTGCCGAAGAGGTTGACAAAAAGCTTAAAGATATCATGATTAACATTCACAAAGTTTCTGCCGAAGCTGCCGAAGAATATGGCCTTGGATATGACCTTATTGCCGGTGCAAACATCGCAGGTTTTATGAAAGTTGCAAAAGCTATGATGGCTATGGGTGTTATCTGATTTTACACCAAAATTCACAAAAATTTCCCACTCTTGTTAAACGAGAGTGGGATTTTCTTATATTGATATTGCGGTTAAATTATGATATAATAAAATGAAATCATATAATCATAATTATAAAAAATATTTTAAAACTTCTTTAAAGAGAGGCAATGCTTTTATGTATAAAATAACAAGAAAAAAAGTTTTAAATGATAATGTAACCCTCATGGATATATATGCTCCCATGGTTGCAAAGAAAGCCGAGCCCGGTCAGTTTATTATTTTGCGTGTTGATGAAAATGGTGAAAGAATCCCTCTTACAATTGCAGACTATGACCGCGAAAACGGCACGGTGACAATCATATTTCAGATTGTAGGCTCAACAACTCAAAAACTCAACATGAAAAACGAGGGTGAATTTATCTGTGACTTTGCCGGTCCTCTCGGAAATCCAACAAACACAAAAGGTAAAAAGAAAGTCGCCATTGTTGGTGGTGGAGTAGGTTGTGCAATTGCATATCCTGTGGCAAAAAAATTTTATGAAAACGGATGTGAAGTTCATTCAATTGTAGGTTTCAGAAACAAGGATATTGTTATTTTGGAGGATGAGTTCAAAAAATCATCCACAAAATTTGTTCTTATGACCGATGATGGTTCAGCCGGAAAAAAAGGACTGGTTACAGATGCTCTCAGAGAACTTATTGAAAATGGCGAAGACTACGATGAAGTAATTACAATAGGTCCTCTCATGATGATGAAGTTTGTTTGCAAGCTTACAAAAGAATATAATGTTAAAACAATTGTAAGCATGAACCCTATTATGATAGACGGTACCGGAATGTGCGGCGGATGCAGACTCACGGTTGGTGGCGAAACAAAATTTGCCTGCGTTGACGGGCCTGAATTTGACGGCCATCTTATAGATTTTGATGAAGTTATTGCACGTTCTTCAATGTACAGAGATTTTGAAAGAAAAAAACATGACGAAACATGCAATTTGTTTAAAATGGAGGTGAAATAAATGGCAAATATGTCACCAAAGAAAAACGAAATGCCCTCTCAAAGTCCTGATGTTAGACGCAGAAACTTTGATGAAGTAGCACTCGGTTACACCGAAGAGCAGGCTGTGAATGAGGCGCAAAGATGCCTCAATTGCAAAAATAAGCCCTGCGTAAGTTCTTGTCCTGTTCACATAGACATTCCGGCTTTCATAGCAAAAGTTGCCAAACGCGATTTTGAAGGAGCATATGCCATTATTTCATCCTCAAGCTCGCTTCCGGCAGTTTGCGGAAGAGTTTGTCCCCAGGAAAATCAGTGCGAGGGAAAATGTGTTCGCGGTATAAAAGGCGAACCTGTTGCAATTGGAAGACTTGAACGTTTTGTTGCCGATTGGCACAATACAAAGATTGGTGAATTTTCCTCAAAACCCGAATCAAACGGACACAGGGTTGCAATTGTGGGTTCCGGTCCTGCCGGACTTGCGTGTGCAGGCGATCTTGCCAAGAAGGGATATGATGTAACCATTTTTGAAGCTCTTCATACTCCCGGTGGAGTTCTTGTATACGGAATTCCTGAATTCAGACTTCCAAAATCCATCGTTGCAAAGGAAATTGACGGTCTTAAAAATTTGGGTGTTAAAATAGAAACAAACACTGTTATCGGCAGGACTGTTTCTGTTGATGAACTTCTCGAAGATGAAGGATTTGAGGCTGTTTTCATTGGATCGGGTGCCGGGCTTCCTAAATTTATGAATATTCCCGGTGAAAACTTAAAAGGCGTATACTCTGCAAATGAATTTCTAACAAGGGTAAACCTCATGAAGGCATATCGTGAAGACAGTGATACCCCTGTGCAAAAAGCAAAAAAGGTAGTTGTATGCGGTGGTGGTAATGTTGCCATGGATGCGGCAAGATGTGCACTTCGTCTCGGTGCGGAAGAAGTAAGTGTGGTTTATCGTCGTTCACTTGATGAACTTCCCGCCAGAAAAGAGGAAGTTGAACATGCCATGGAAGAAGGTATTTCCTTTAAGCTTCTTACCAATCCGATAAAAATCCTTTCCGATGAAAATGGGTTTGTTAAAGGCATAGCTTGTGTAAAAATGGAGCTTGGCGAACCCGATGTCGGTGGCAGAAGACGTCCGGTCGTAATTGAAGGCAGTGAGTTTGAGATTGAGTGTGACTGTGTTATCATGGCAATAGGCACATCACCAAATCCGCTAATCAAGACCACTACCATTGGGTTGGAAACTCAAAAATGGGGCGGCATACTCACTGAAGGCGAAAACGGTAAAACCACAAAAGAGGCAGTTTATGCCGGAGGCGATGCGGTTACGGGAGCTGCCACGGTTATTCTTGCCATGGGGGCGGGCAAATCTGCCGCAGAAGCAATTGATGAATATTTGAAAAATAAATAATATTAATATCTAAAATAAAAAACTCTTCCCGCGCCGGCGTTAAAGCTGTACCGTTGGAAGAGTTTTTTGTTATATCAATTCGCTTAAAAACACAAAGCCGATAATAAGCGGCAAAATCGGGTCATCATTGTCTGAATCTGAAAGTAAAAATATCAATATTCCAATTAAAATCAAATCATCAATTTCAAACGAACCTGAAAATAACCCTTTTTTCTTTTGGGGTTGCAAGCATTGACAATTGTTTTCCTCGGGATTCATGTTCGTAACTGAACAAGTTGTGTCTTTATATGTATTTGCCGTGTTTTGCGGAACAAATACTTCTCCTTTGTCTTTGTCGTGTCTGACTCTTGCGTATCCGTCATAATATCTTTTATACACGGCTTCACTTCCTTGATTTATAAATCCTTAAACAATGATGTCATTTGTGACAATTTGAGCATTTTGATTGCTTTATCTATATTAGATGAACGAGATTTCCTCATATACGGTTTAAGTGCATTAAGAAGATTGATTCTTCGATCATTTCCTGAATTTAAATTTGAAAGGGCGGATGTGATTTTTTCCGAAAAATCATCATGTGAAGAATCAGGTTCTTCTGTGACAGTACTGTTGTTCCCGAGCAGTGAAGAAATCATATTCAGTGCATTTGGATCGGAGAGCAGAGATTGTATCTTATTATTCAAATCATCAGCCATATAATCTCCTCCTTATTTTAACAATTCATTGATTCTTTTTAACAGTGCAGGATTTTTACTTACAATATCAATTAACTGAGCATCAGAGATATTGCTTACTTTGTCGGCTATGGAACCGAGTCCCATTGAACGAAGCTTTTTCATGGCGGCATTCCTGTCTATACTTGAAATTTTGTTTCTGATTTCCTCTTCTGTAATTGAAGAAGGATATGCAGAGTTGTTTTTAGCATCTTTTATTATTTTTTTCAATATATCGGAACTGTTTTGTATGCTCATAAAAATCATCCTTTCTTCTAAAGTATATGCATATATGAGTAACAATGTGCAGATAAATTTTGAATTAAAACATCTGCCGAATTGTGCATAAAGAATGAATAATACGAATAATATACAAATGTTTATGTGAAGTCATTATTAATATACATCAAATTCATTGAATATTGATAGTAATTTGTGTAAAATATATATTGCATCATAAAGTGAAAAGATGTATAATTATACATTATATGCAGGAGGCGTTATTATGATAGAAAAAATTATCGAATTTGATAAAAAATATTATATGAATACATTTGGTGACCGTGTAAAACTTATGTTTAAAGAAGGCAAGGGTATAGAACTTACAAATTATGACGGAACAGTTTATAAAGATTTTTTCGCAGGAATTGCCGTAAGTGCCCTCGGTCACAGCCATCCCGTTCTTGTTGACGCTCTGAAAAATCAGGTTTCAAAACTTTTACATACATCTTCAATATATTATGTTGAAAATCAAGCACTTCTTGCAGAAAAGCTTTGCAAAAAAACCTGCTTTGACAAAGTGTTTTTTGCAAACACCGGTGCAGAAGCCAATGAAGGTGCCATAAAGCTTGCACGTAAATATTACTATAATCAAGGTATAGATAAATACGAAATTATCACCCTCAACAATTCATTCCATGGACGTACCGTTACAACAGCAACTGCAACGGGCCAGGAAAAATATAAAAAACCTTATGCTCCGCTTACACCCGGTTTTGTTCACATCGATGCAAATGACATTGATGCTCTTGTGAAAACTGTTAATGATAAGACCTGTGCAATAATGGTAGAGCTTGTTCAGGGAGAGAGTGGTGTAAGACCACTTGATATTGAATTTGTTTCGGCTATCAGAAAAATTTGTGATGAGAAAAACATTCTCATGATTGTAGACGAAGTTCAGACCGGTATTGGAAGAACCGGCAAATTCTTTGCGTATGAGCATTTTAACATCGAACCTGATATTCTTACATCGGCAAAGGCTCTTGGCGGTGGAGTTCCCATCGGAGCACTTCTTGCAAAAGATTTTGTTGCTTCTGCATTTGTTCCCGGTGATCACGGAACGACTTTCGGCGGAAATCCTCTTTCAACATGTGCAGGACTCGCAACACTTGAGATAATTGAAAATGAAAAACTTGTTGAAAATTCGCTTGAACTCGGCACTTATTTTAAAGCTGAACTTGAAAAGGCAATTGGGGATAAATGCAAAGAAATCAGAGGCATTGGACTTATGATTGGCATTGAGTTCAAACAACCCATAGGCAAAGCTGTAAATGCAAAACTCATGGAAAACAAATACCTTGCAGGAAGTGTAGGGGACAGTGTATTGCGTGTTGTTCCTCCGCTTATCGTCACAAAAGAAGATGTAGATGGATTTGTAGAATGTATTTCAATAATCATGAATGAATTTTAAGGAGAATGAATATGAAGCACTTAATCAGTCTGTATGATTGCACAACCGAAGAAATACATAATTTTCTTAAACTTGCAATCAAATTGAAAAAAGAAAACAAAGAAGGAAAAACTCATCATATTTTGAAAGGCAAAACCCTTGGTATGATTTTTACAAAATCATCAACAAGAACCCGTGTATCCTTTGAAGTCGGAATGTATCAGCTTGGCGGCCAGGCACTCTTTTTGTCGAGTAATGATATTCAGCTTGGCAGAGGGGAAACAATTTATGATACAGCAAATGTTCTTTCGCGTTATCTCGATGGTATCATGATAAGAACTTACGCTCATCAGGATGTTCTTGATCTTGCAAAATATGGTCAGATCAGCATCATAAACGGTCTTACCGATTATCTTCATCCATGTCAGATTCTTGCGGATTTGCAAACTGTTTATGAACATAAAGGCAAGCTTGAAGGACTCACTCTCAGCTATGTCGGTGACGGAAACAACATTTCGAACTCACTTCTTCATGGTTGTACAAAGGTTGGCATGAATATTAACATTGCTTCGCCCAAGGGCTATGAATGCGATGCCGAGTGCATTGACCATGCAAAAGAAACAGCTGCCAAAACCGGTTGCAAGGTTCTTTTAACCGATGATCCCGCAGAAGCAGTGTCCGGAGCTGATGTTGTTGTTACCGACACTTGGGTAAGCATGGGTCAGGAAAGCGAAAAACAGGAAAGAATTAAAATTTTTGGCGGATACACTGTTGATGACAAACTTTTTGGAATGGCAAAAGAAGATGCAATTTTCATGCACTGCCTGCCGGCATATCGAGGATACGAAGTGACAGATTCTGTAATTGACGGACCGAGAAGTGTTATCTTTGACGAAGCTGAAAACAGACTTCATGCTCAAAAAGCTGTAATGGCAACCCTTATGGCAGATTGATATGATTTGAAAGGAATTTGAAATGATTAACAGCGGATTTGAAATTAGAAATGCGTCTCTTGATGACGTTCAGCAAATTAAAGACATTACTCTTGAAGCGTTTATGAAATACCGTGAGCTGGCTGCTACCGATTATCCTTTGGCGGCTCTTCATGAAACGGATGAAGATATTATAAACGATATAACAAACAATCTTGTTCTGGTAGCCTATATTAATGGTAAAGTTGTAGGCAGTGTAAGAGTCTCTGTGGACGGAGAAACAGCATATCTTAGCCGTTTTGGTGTCAGTCCGGATTTTCAGAACCTTGGTATAGGAAAAGCGCTTATGAATTTGGTGGACATAAATATGAAAGTGCTTGGTGTAAAACAGATTCAACTTCATACAGGTGCAAAAATTAAGTCTCTGATAACTTTCTATTACGGAAGAGGATTTTATGTTGATTCCACAAACAAAGATCGAGGATATATAAGAGCACTTTTGTGCAAAGATTACGACTAAAATTCAACCGCTCATGATTTCTCTTTTGAGAAGTTGTGAGCGGTGTTTTTGTGTTCAAAAAACTCTTTGTTCAAGTTCAAAATATAAAACATATTGTCTAAAAACAAAAAAGCAATGTTTTAATATTTGTGTTAATATAAAATAAAAACATTTCCAAAATTTATTTCAGGGGGTTTTGCTATGGATAAAAAGAATCACATGATATGGACACCTCTCATCGGCTTTGACAGAGATCAGCCCGACTGTGGTGTTGGTGAATATCTTGACACAACAGGTTTCATTCCGGCTGCTTTGTCGGTGTTTATTTTCCATCCCGACATCATAAACGAACATGAAAACATGGATAAGGAGTTCACCTTTCACATAGATTTTTGTCATTATTTTGGTGCACCGCGTAACGAATATCGTGAGCGTCAGCCCTGGACAAACTATGATCTTCGTAAGCTTGGAAAAAATCTTGCGGATAGGGGAGTCGAAGCCTTTATCGGAGTTGACGGAGTTTATCTTGAAAACTCCCGTCACTATGAGTGGCAAAGTGACCATCTTGAGCTTCTTTCCTACGGCGTGAACGGCAGAATGAAGCTCAACGTTTTAAAGCGTTTTAAAGACGGAACATACTATGAAGATTTCTTTGTAGATAAGGTTGTTCGATGCCTAACTGACTACGGCTTTGCCGGTCTCCATGTTTCCGATTGCTTCTGCCCACCGGGATATTCAATTTCAAATGGCGATTTTTCCTGCGATATGCTTGAGCAGTTTGCCGCTCATTCGGGCGTGACATATCCCGATGAAATTGCAAAAAGATTTGGCTATGATGAACAGTCAGACATTGAAGAACGTCAAAAATTCATATGGGGCAATCTTCGCCGTGAATGGATTGAATTCTATGTTTGGAGATGGAAGAAATTCTGGACAAAGGTTTCAACAGCACTTCATGCCATCGGCAAAAAGATTATGATTAATAATGCATGGTGTGCCGACCCCTTTGAAGCTCTCTATCGCTATGGCATCGACTACCGTGTGTTCTATGAATCAGGCGTAGATTATCTTCTTGCAGAAACTGTTCCCACAGCATCGGAGCTTCTTGATTGCAGACCCTACATTTTCCAGCAGTATATGTCCCATGCACAGATGATGCATGTGTTTAATCCCGATAACAATCTCAATGCTCTCCTTGGTGTAAGAGATTGCACAGAAGGTTGGGATGCCATTCATCACATCCCCACACGCCTTGAAAAAGATATGTATTATCTTGCAAATATGTATACAAAACATAATGGCGAATACAAGCATAGTGTAGCCGGCTACATGGTAACCCTTGGTGACGGTATTGTAAAATCCGAATGGGAGTGGCTCGAAGAAAGAGGAGAGCTTGCCTATGGTGTGAAACCTGTCGATATCATAGCTCCTACCATTGTATGGTCAGACCATGCCCACTATGCACTTCTCGACGAATACATAGACAGCCGTCGTCCTTCAACTCACAAACAATATTTTGAAGCTCAGCGTAAAAATGCATCAACGGGAGCCGCTGTACGTATAGAGGAGCTTTCAGGCGTTAACGGTTCAATTTTTGTGCCAAACTTCGACCTTTTTGCACCCGATGAACAAAAGACAATTCTTTCCTTTGACCGTGGTACGGTTATTTGCACTGCACCTCTTGGTTATTGTGAGAAAAACAGCATTAAATGTGATGTCATCTTTGCAGATGAAAAAGGCGGCTACAAGCTCGAAGTATTTGTGACAGGTCTTACTGATAAAGAAAAACATATTGAAAAGGTTAATGAAATTATGAGCGAAAGCGAGGCTCCCAAGCTTGAAGCCGGCAAGCCCAAAAACTGGACAGACCATCCCTTCTTCCTTGCTCAAATGCCATTTAACGAGTGCACCGATGCATTCTACACTGCACTTGCATATCTTTTGAACAACACAACTGAGGCTATCTTCAGATGTGAAACAACTGTTTTGCCTGTTCTTATGGATAACGGCGTATACAGAGTGTATGTAATAAATCATCTGAATAACTACAAAAACTATGAGGTTCTGTGTACCAAAACAGTTAAATCCGTTGAATGCGGAGGCAAATTCCCGGTTATTCCTCCGAGGTTTGTATATCCTCCCAAAGCCAACGAAACAAAGTTTGACGGTGCGGCGGCTGAAAATATGAAAATAGGCTTGAAATATGACGAAAGACCTCTTGGCTTCCTTGCCAAGCTTCCGCCACTCGGTCTCAGCGTATTTGATGTTACTTTTGAGGATTGAGCTATGAAAATACAGGAACTTTGTGACATAATTGAACGCAGAAAAGACGAGCTTTTTATTTTGCTTTCTGATCTTGTGAAAATAAATTCCGAAAGTATCGGGAGTGTAGGCAATGAAGAAGAATGTGCCGGATATATTTATAAATTGTGTAAAGAAATGAATCTGGAAACCGATTTATTTTCTCCGTTGGATGTTAATGATTTTGAGCATCATCCTGACTACATTCCGGGAAGAAACCTTGAAAACAGATATAATGTTGTTGCACGTTATCAGGGGGTGGTAAACGAAGATGAGCTCATGCTCATGGCTCACACCGACACGGTGAAAACCGGTGATGTTTCCTCTTGGGATTTAGATCCTTTCTCCGGGGAAATCAGAGACGGTAAAATATTCGGGCGTGGGGCAACCGATGACAAATATGGCATAGCAACAGCCTTGTTTGTTATGAAAGTTTTAAAAGACTATGGGTTTGTTCCAAAGAAGAATCTTCTTTTTGCGGCATATTCCGATGAGGAATACGGAGGTTCTCACGGTGCTCTTTCAACTGTTTTGAAATATCCGGCAAAACGCATTGTAAACATGGATACAAGCGGCGGCAAGATTACTCATTGTGCTTCGGGAGGTCAGGAGATAAAATTTAAGTTTCACACAAAAGATGTGACCGACAGCGCCGAAAAGGCAGCAAAAGCTATTTCAACCGTCATCGAAACAATTAATTCGGAGTTTGGCAAAAAAAGAAAAAATGAACTCATGTCCAACCGATTTTATAAAGGCACCGCAATTCCCGAAACATCTTTGCGTTATATGGGGGTTAAAGCAGGAAATTCGGGAGCAGACCTTGGATGCGGTGAGGTTCATTTTGTTTTCTACACCGATAAGACCAAAGATGAAATCTGGTCTGAGCTTGACGCACTTAAAACCGTTCTTGAAGAAAAGCTTGATAAAATAGGAATTAAAGCCGACGGGTTTGAAGGTGCAACAAGGTTTTTTCACTATGCTTTCTGTGAACCCGACAGCGAAGATATAGCTTTAATGGTTGAAGCATCGAAAGAGACCTCGGGTATAGAACCGCCGGTTTGCGGTTCGTGTCTTTCAGATATGTCTGTAATTTCAAAATACGGTTCAAATCGTACTTTTTCTTTTGGTGTTGGCAGAGGTTTTGCAGAAATTGGCGGAGCGCATCAGCCAAATGAATTTATAGAATGTGACAGGCTTTTGTATTTTGCAAAAACAATTGGAGCCTATGTATTAAAAGTTTTAAACAGTTAAAAATCATATTATATCAAAAGCGTGTGTAAAAATTCGTGTTGAATTTTTACACACGCTTTAATCTTCATTCATTTCCGATTTCTGATACTCTGTTGGTGTCATTCCGATATTTTTTCTGAAAGTTGTTATAAAATAGTTATAGCTCTTAAATCCTGATTCATAGCAGCTTTCCGTCACATTGCAACCGTTTCTCAAAAGATATTTTGCTCTTGAAAGCTTTTGGCTTGTTATATATTCAACCGGCGATGTACCAAGATGTTTTTTGAACATTCTGCATAGATAAGATATACTCACGTTGCAGTGATTTGCAATCTGTTTGGTTTCATTTATTGTTAAAATGTTATCCGAAATATATTTCAGTGCGTTTTTAAGAAGAGGAGTAAGCAAGGGGGTTTTATTATTTTCACCGCCTGTTCCTTCGCATATTAACGACATAGCCTGCACAGTGTATGAATAAAGAAGAAAGTCCTTGTGTTCTCCGTTTTGCTCTATAACATTATCCATTTTTTTGAATATTCTAAAAAGTTTCTCGGTGTTTTCTTCGGATAGTTCGACAGAGTTTCCAAATTGCAGTTTATCGGCTGAAAATATTTTGTGGAACGGTGAATTTTTTCCTATCTTTTCAAAAAAATCGCCGGGAAAGTTAAACTCATAATATTCAAGATTTTCAAGTTCATAAATAAAAAGCATATAATCTTCGTTTTGGCAAAGGGAAATAATTTTTCCAAAGTCCGAAGTATAAAGCTGATCGGTTATGAACATTCCGATTTTACCCTCAACAAACACATATAGTTTATAATAGTCCAGATGATTATTTGTGTATCCCGTAATACTTTTTTCGTCATTGTGGTAGTGATTGTAATGACGGTACAAAATCGGCATATCACTATTCTTGCTGTATGAATAAACAGCTGCCCTTTGCAGTGTTCTGCTTTTGTCTTCCTCGCTATGTTCAAATGTTTCAAGTGCTTTTTCAAAGGTTTCATGATTTGAAGATTCAAAATTCTTTATCTCCTTTTGTGTCATTACATTCACCTCCATGATTATTTAATTTGTTTTTTTAAATGATTTATTATATCTTATCACATAAGTATTTGTTTGTCATTCTCAAATTTATCACAAACCTTCTTTATTTTGAACATTTGCTTTGTATTTTTGACATTGTTTACAAAAATAATTCTCTTATCTTATAAACATTAAACAAACCTCTTTTAAGCATGTTCAAAATATATTAAACATTGTGTAAAAATCCGAATGAATAAACTTTCGTTTTAAGGTACAATTGTAATGTAATATAACAGTCTTGTTTGTCCAAAGAAGATTTTGTATTATCAATAAAGGAGAAGTGCTGATGATATATCCACAACCAAAACAAATGACATCAAAAGAGGGAACATTTAAACTTGCAATCGGAAACTGCGATGATTTGCTCGGCTTTTGTGCAAAGTGCAAATCATGCGACAAAATCACTTTTTTGAAAAATTCCCTTTTAAAAAAAGAAGAATACATTTTGAATGTCACAAATGACGCAATCACCGTTTCGTCATCCACCGATGAAGGCTGTTTTCGAGCTCTTACATCTCTTTTTGTGCTTTGGAAAACACAAGGTGAAAATGTTTCCTGCATTGAGATTTGCGACAGTCCCGATTTTGAAAAAAGAGGCTATATGCTTGACATCAGCCGCGGACGAATCCCTAAGGTGTCAACAATAAAAAAACTCATAGACAATCTCACGCTTTTGAAATACAACGAATTTCAACTCTACATAGAAAGCTT
>JAFQHQ010000221.1 GCA_017397885.1 Clostridia bacterium
GTACCTGAACTTGTTGAACAGTTAAACAGAATAAAACAACAATCAACCGATTTGATAGATTGTATATCAAATCAAATATCGATAATTTCAACATTTTTCTGCTTGAAAATGGTTTGAAATCAATTCAGATTAGCTGTTTTTACACAGTCTGACGGGGCAGTTTTTGTTACATTTTGAGGTGAGGAAATTGCACAATTATTGCCCCGTCCCTAAACTGTACGTCTTGATAAGCATAATTTTAACGTGGTACACGTAGAAAACAATGTAAAATCACCGATTTGTGTAATTTCGAGGAATGTTTGATTTTCGACGGGGAACAAACACTGGAGAATGAATTAAACATTGTTCATTCTGTGAATTTTGGCATATTCCTCCGGGCTCATATCCGTATACTTAACAAAGTTACGGTAAAACGTAGAAAATTCGCCGAATCCGCTTATTCTTGCGGATTCGGTTATTTTTTCGCCGCTTTTCATCAGCGATATGGCTTTTTGAATTCTTTTCTTATTCAGATATTCTTTGAACGACATTGCCGTTGCATTACGGAACAAGGTGCAAAAGGTAGTCTTTGACATGGCGCATCTTTTTGAAATGTCATTGAGTGTAATAGCTTCGTTAAAGTGTATGTCGATATATGATATGCAATAGCTGATAAGCTGTTTTTTCGTGTGTATATCGGTATACACATTTTCCGTCTGATCGATATGAAGTCGTGCAATAAGGGTGACAAGCGACAGAAGAAGGTCGCGTATCACCGTTTCGCATTCTATTTTTTTGTCCGCAAACTCATCTGCCATTTTGTTTAATATGCACTCTGCAAAAACAATATCCTCCGGTGCAAGGGTGAGCTTTGGGTAAACCTTTGAGCTTTTTTGAAGCGAAGAAAGAAAATCACAGGGGAATTTGTCGGTCAGTTCTTTTTCTTTTATAAAATCAAAAGTAAATGATATTGAATAAAAAACCGTATCCGAAACATTTTTTTCAATGTAATGCACCGTGTTTGGCGGCAACACAAAAACATCCCCTCTGAAAAGAGTGGCAGAGGTGTTTGTGAGATTGTGAGTCAGCTTTCCTCTTTTGCAAAAATATATTTGAAAATAGTTGTGAATATGCGGTTTGAGAGCTTTTGTGGGTTCTGTTATTTTGTCAATATAAAAATTTTCTGTTGCGTTTTTATATCCCGAAAGAAAGATTTTTTTGGCATCCATTTTTATCACCGGTATTATTGTATCACAGAATGTATATATATTGCAATAATAAATATTCGAAATGCAATATTAACCGAACAAAACGCAATTTAATCTTTAAGGTGTTTTGTTATAATAAACTTGAAAGGTGATGATATAAATTGAAAATAGTTGCTTTAAACGGACTTCTTGGCTATGGCTACAGCAAAGAAGCTCTTGATATTGCTTTTTCCGAAAAGGTTGATTACCTTGGCGTTGATGCAGGTTCGACTGACCCGGGACCATATTATCTCGGTAGCGGAAAATCATTCACAGACCGCAGTGCGGTAAAAAGGGATTTATCCCTTGCACTCCCAAAAGCTCTGGAACACAAAGCTCCCTTTATCATAGGCACAGCCGGGGGCGCAGGCAGTGAGGTTCATGTTATGTGGCTTAAAGAAATCCTTTTGGAAGTTGCAAAGGAGCAAAATCTTTCATTTAAGCTGGGAACGGTTCTCGCCGATGTTGATACACAATACGTTCTGAGCAAGCTTGAAAGCGGCAAACTCATTGATATGAGCAGTGAATTTGCGGCAGACAAAGATTTGATATCCCAAAGCACTCGCATTGTAAGTCAGGTTGGAATCGCTCCCATCATTGAGCTTTTAAAAAGAAAAGCCGATGTTATAATTTGCGGTCGTGCCTGCGACACTGCAATTTATGCCGCACCCTGCATTTATGAAGGCTACAGCCACGGTCTTGCTTTTCACATGGCAAAGATAATGGAATGCGGTGCAATGTGTTCCGAACCCGTTGCGGCGGCAGATGTTATGCAAGGCTACATATATGACGACTGTTTTGAGCTTCGTCCGGCAAACCCGATAAGAAGGTGTACGGTAGACAGAGTTGCGGCTCACACCCTTTATGAACAGTCAAATCCGTTTTTGATTTATGAACCCGACGGTGTTTGCGACTTAACAAATTCTGTGTTCACTCAGGTTGATGACAGAACGGTCAGAGTGTCGGGCTCCGAATTTATTGAAGCCAAAGAAAAAACCCTGAAGCTTGAAGGGGTCAGATGTGCAGGCTATCGCACAATTTGCCCGGCTACAATATATGACCCCAAAACAATTGAAAACATTGGTCTGATTACAGACACGGTCACAAAATTCGTTGCCGAAAATACAAAAGACACACTTCCCGAGGGCAGCTACAAAATATTTTTCAAAACAAGCGGAGGCAAGGAAAGCTCAATGGGCGTAATAATGGATGTTGTGGGCAAAACTCAGGAAATTGCCGACACGGTGTGCGCTCTTGTGAGAAGCAGAATGCTCCACTGTGACTATGATGGCAGAAGGTCCACTGCAGGCAATCTTTCCTTTCCTTTTTCTCCGTCGGATATTCATGTTGGTGCAGTATATGAGTTTTCTGTTTTTCACCTTGCAAAGGTGGATTCTCTCATTGAAACTTCAAAAATAAAGATTGAGGAGGTTTGAAAATGAAAAAATTAATTGACTACACAAAAATTTTAAGAAGTAAAAACGCAGGACCTCTTTTCATTACTTTTGATTTGATTTTCAATTCACGTGAGGATATGAAATATGTTGAACAAAGGCTCACAAAGGAACAAATTGCAAAGGCTTATGATGTTTTTACAGATAAAATCGACATCATATCCTATGATATTGTAAATTCCATAAAGATAACATTTCCCCGAAAAAACATAAGCGGCGCTCTTGCAGATAGCGACATATACGGTTGTCAGCAGCATATGCCGCTTGCGAATATAGTGCTGTAAGGAGTAAATGCCATGATAAATATAGATAAAGATTATATAATTGGTATTCGAAGAGAGATTCATCAATATCCCGAGGTTGATTTTGAATTACCAAAAACAATTGCTCTTGTTAAAAGAGAACTCGACAAAATGGGGATTCCCTATACAGAGGAGTATGGTAAGAGCAGTGTGGTTGCCACCATAAATCCTGAGAAAAAAGATTTTACAATTGGCATTCGTGCGGATATGGATGCACTTTTAATCAGTGAAAAAACAGATATTCCGTTTAAATCCAAATACGAAGGAAAAATGCATGCGTGTGGTCATGATGCGCATACAGCAATGCTTTTAGGCACTGCAAAAGCATTAAAGGAATCAGAAAGTAAAATCAACTGCAGAGTAAAACTTCTGTTTCAACCCAGTGAAGAGGGGAAGGAAAGCGGAGCAGAGTACATGGTGGCAGATGGTGTAATGGATGATATAGATATAATAATTGGTCAACATATTGAAAACTGGCTTGATGTTGGAACTGTTGGCGTATGCAAAGGTGCTTCCATGGCATCGTCGCGAACAATAAAAATTGAATTTTTTGGAAAAACTGCTCATGCCACCCTGCCACATTCAGGTATTGATACACTTGCCGCTGCAGTAAAAACTTATAATAATATACAGTTTATGCTTACCCGCGAAATGAATCCTTTTGACAGATATGTTTGCTCTGTGGGTAAACTTTCAGCAGGCACAACACAAAACGTAATAGCAGATTATGCTGAAATGCTTATTTCTGTAAGAGCATACAGTAGCGAAGTAGATGAGCACATTGCAAAAAGGATTGAACAAATTGCGCAAAATGCTGCAGATGAATTAGGTGCAGAGGTTAAAGTGGACAGTCAGTTAAAGTGCTATGTGGTTTATAACAACCCGCATATTTCCGACCTTGTTTTATCATCTGCCGCAAAAGTTATAGGAGAAGAAAATCTTGCTGAGATGCCTGTTAAGATGAGTTCTGAGGACTTTTCGCAATATTTAACCAAGAAGCCCGGTGTGTTCTTCAGACTGGGAACAAGAAATAAAGAAAAAGGAATTACAACATTGCCCCATAATAATGATTTTAATATAGATGAATCGGCATTGCCTATAGGCAGTAAGGTTTGTGTACAGTTTGTACTGGATAATATGAACGGGATAGATATGGAACAGGTTGAAAAATCCGATGAAAGGAAGATGAAATAATGAAACAAACCATTCTCAGTGTTGGCGATGCCATATTACTTGAAAGATTTCCCGAAAATTATGATGTAACCCCAATAAGCGAAATCGTAAACAAAGCAGATGTAAAGCTTTTTAATCTTGAAAATGTTTTGTCCGACAGACAAATTTACGCTTCAAGCTATTGCGGCGGAACATGGCTGCTTGCAAAAGAAGACACTCTCGACGATACTCTGAGCTTTGGATTTAACGGCTGTTCATTTGCAAACAATCACACAATGGATTTTTCCTATGACGGTCTTTTTGACACTTTGCAGGCTGTTAAAAAACGAAACATTCCCATTTGCGGTGCAGGAAAAGACCTTGAGGAAGCTTCGGATTATGCAATTATCGACACTTCAAACGGAAAAAGTGCATTGATTTCCCTTTGTGCAACCTTCAACGATGCCGCCCGTGCAGGATATTCATCCGACTATCTTTCAGGAAGACCGGGACTTAATCCCTTAAGATTTTCCATAGAATATCATATTAATGCAAAGCATATGGAGGCACTTCGTGAAATGTCTGCCGCAACGCACATTGACGGCAGAAGAAACCGTTCCAGAATGGGCGGCTACACTCCGATGCCTCCCGAGGGATGCTTTGGCTTTGGTGAATACAATTTCCGTGAAAGCGAAGTTGAGGGTAAATTTTCAAAGGTTAATTCAAATGATATGAAAAGAACCGAAAACACCATTAAAAAAGCTCTTGAAGAGTGCGAAAATGTTATAGTAAACATCCATTCTCACGAAATAAAGCACGACACAGATGATGAACCTGACGATTTTTTAATAGAATTTTGCAGAAAATGTATTGACTGCGGTGCTTCGGCTGTAATCGGCACAGGCACTCATCAGCTTAAAGCCGTTGAGATTTACAAGGATAAACCCATTTTCTATAGTCTCGGCAATTTTATTTTTCAAAGTGATATGGTTTTTTGCATGCCCGACGATTTCAGAGAAAAATAC
This sequence comes from Clostridia bacterium, assembly GCA_017397885.1. Classification (GTDB taxonomy): domain Bacteria; phylum Bacillota; class Clostridia; order UMGS1810; family UMGS1810; genus RGIG1828. The sequence continues at coordinate 5,160 of JAFQHQ010000221.1, forward strand.
AATATGCCCCACGGCTTAACTGCAAAAGAGCAAATAGCCGAAAGAGCAAAACTTGGTAACGGCGGTCTTCACAATGATGTAAATAATTTCCGCTCGCTAATGCCCTTTATGACCTTTGAAGATCGAAAACTCACCGAGTTAAAACTGTATCCTTTGAGACTTGATATGCATACCGGCTTCCCGGCATTGGCAGATGAAGTCGAAACACAGATTATTTTTGATTATCTTTGTGACAGAAACAAGCAATTCGGTACAAAAATTGCAATTAAAAATGATTATATTGAGGTGAAGCTCAATGATTAAAACAGATGTATATGAACAGGCGCTTTTTGAAACTATTAAGCGTGGAGCAACAGAAATTTCTCCCGATGTTAAAGATGCCTTCATAAATGCCATAGCAAGGGAGGAAAATCCCGACGCTAAAAAAGGTCTTTCGGCAACCCTTGAGAGTATGGAAATGTCAAAGCAAAGAGAAAACCCCCTTTGTGTTGACACAGGCTGGCCCATATTTTATTTTAAGGTTGGCAACAAATGTGAGCTTGAGGGCGGTTTTGTGGAGCTTGAAAATGCGGCTCGCAGAGCAGTTGCAAAGGCAACAAAGCTGGGTTATTTAAGAGCTACAATGAAGCACCCCCTCACAGGCTTTGACCCCGGAGATAACATTGGTATGAACATTCCCGACTTTACCTACAAGTTTGTGGACGGTGATTCCATCGAAATTTCCTATGCCGCAAAAGGCGGCGGCAGTGAGTGTTTTGGAGGCACAAGACACCGGATTGTGGCTTTTGCCGACGGAATCAAAGGCATCGAAAAATTTGTTGTGGAAAGCTTTGTTGCATCTGCCCGTGCCGGTGCGGTTTGCCCTCCGTCGGTTCTTGGCATCGGTATTGGCGGAACAGCAAATGTTGCGGCAAATCTTGCCAAGGAGGCGGCGTGCCTCAGAACTGTCGGTTCAAAGCACCCCGACCCAATGTTTGCAAAAATCGAAGAGGATTTGTATGAAGCGCTCAACAGCCTCGGCATCGGAATTCTGGGCGGTGGCGGAAGCACCTCTGTGCTTGCGGTAAATGTTGAATATGCCTACACCCACATTGCCGGCATAGCCTGCGCCACAAGCACAAACTGCATGGTGGCACGCCGCGCATCTTCAAGAATTGATGCAGAGGGCAAAGTAACCAAAATGACAAGTCCAAACTGGTTTGGTGACAGATAAGGAGGATATATATGGCAGAGTATCATTTGACAGCACCACTTAAAGATGAAGATGTTACAAAACTAAAGCTTGGTGACATAGTGTACATAAGCGGTGAATGCTTTACTTGTCGCTCAAGGCTTCAAAAGTATATTTTTGATGAGGGAAATTCACTTCCTTTTGACACAAAAAACAGAAACATCCTCATACACAACGGTCCCATAGTGGTTAAAGAAAACGGCAAATGGCGTCTTGTTTCATTTATGCCCACATCAAGCATAAGATTTGAAAAATGGGGAGCCAAAAGTGTTGAAAACTGGAATCTCAAAATGATTGTGGGAAAAACCACCATGGGCAAAGAAACTGCCGAAATGATGAAAGAAAAGAAATGTGTTCACGTTTCCCCACAGTCCGTAAGTCCCAATTTGTGGATAGATTCAATTGAAGTTCAAAATGTTTATCTTTTTGATGAGCTGGGATCCATTGAAGCGGCATGGCATTTTAAGCTCAATGACCTCGGACCGTTTATTGTAGACATCGATACTGACGGAAATAACCTCTTTGACAAAATGGACAAGGAAATAGAAGAAAGAAAAATCAAAGCACTTGAAAAACTCGGTATAGAACCGGATTATGAATACACAAAGCTCTATTAAAATGTGAAAGGAATGATTTATATGTCAGTAATGACAGTAATGGGCGAAGTAGATAAAAAAGAACTTGGAGTAGTGCTTCCTCACGAGCATTCATGCTTTGGAGTTAGTGAATTTTTAACTCCCTACGATGACTGGCAAATGGAAGAAATATTCAATGGAGATGTAACCCTTGAAACCCTCGGTTATCTCACAAGAAATCCCTATGCAGTGAGAGCCAACAACATTATGGACTGTCCCGATGTTTTAATCGATGAAATTTTTCAGTTCAGAAAAGCAGGCGGCGGCACTTGGGTTGACCTTTCCGGCAGAAGACGCCGTTTTTCAAGAAACATTCGCTATACCTATGAGATTGCACTTAAAACCGGACTCCATGTTGTTGCAGGAACAGGCTACGGTCTCGATCAGAACATGGGACTTAAAGTGGATTCGGGTACAATGCAGGATCTTGTTGACGAAATGATGACCGACATTACCGAGGGTATTGACGGAACAGAAATAAAAGCCGGAGTAATAGGCGAAGTCGGAACAGGTAAAGCAATTACCGAGCGTGAATACAAAGCACTTGAGGCGGCTTGCATTGTTCAGAAAGAGTCGGGACTCGGCATGCAGATTCATGCATACCTTTATAACCGTGAAGGTTTGAATGCCCTCAAATTTGCAAAGGAACACGGTGCTAACCCCGAAAAAATATCAATTAATCACGTTGACGTTTGCCTTGATATGGAATATATCTACAGACTTCTCGACCGGGGCGTGTACATTGAATTTGACAACTTCGGAAAAGAATTTTACTGCGATGCAAGACTCCGTAACTGGCTTGAAGGACGTTTTGCCTACGATTTTGAACGTGTTAAAGCTCTCAAAGAAATAATCGATAAGGGTTATATAAAACAGATTCTTCTCTCCAGTGACCTTTGCCTCAAAACCATGATGCACAAATGGGGCGGATGGGGCTATGACCACATTCTAACAAACATAGTTCCCATGATGCAGGATGTGGGCATTTCAAAAGAACAGGCATATACAATGCTTGTTGATAATGCGGCAGATTTTTTGGATAAGAAATAATTTTGACTTGTGTGTATAACATTAAGATGATATAATAAATTGGAGTTTGTAGGGGAGATTAACACAAGTGCGAAAGGCTCCCTTGTGTAAAGGGAGCTGTCACAAAGTGACTGAGGGATTGTTAAATGATAAACTCTCAATCAAGCACAAATACTGCAATTGAGGCAGTTTGTTACAATCCCTCCACCGCTTAAGCGGTCCCCCTCTCTTTACACCAATGTCGTCAACTTAACGCGCAATATCTCTCTTTTGTCATGTTGAGCGAAGCTGTAGGCGAAGTCGAAACATCTAAAAATGAGATTCTTCGACTACGTTGACACTCCGCTCAGGATGACATTAACGTAGTTTTCCCTTAAGTTGACGACATTGCCCTTTACACAAGGGAGGCTCTCGTTCCGGTGCGAATTTCATCTTCAAACACCCCTACAACCCCCAATTTAAAAATCAGGTGACCACATTATGAACAAATGTTATGATATTTTACCAACTCCCCATCATATGACCTCAAAGGTTGGACAAGCTTTAGAAATAAAGTCCGTTTGCATGGTGGGCAAAAAAACAAAAATAATCGAAAAAGCACTGAGGGTTTTCAATAAGGAAAATCCACTTTTCGAAGCAGACTGTGCACCGGCAGATGTCATTATATTTGACACTGCATCCGAAAACGAATATATAAATTCCCGTGACCTCAAAATTTTTAAGGATAAATTTGCCGACACTCAAGGTTATGTTTTGAAGAAAGAAAAAGGCAAACCCGTTGTAATTTGTGCCAAGACAGACCTTGGTTGTGCCTACGGTCTTATGACGCTTTTACAGCTTGTGGGAAAGAATGTCGGCGAATTTACAATTTATGACCGTCCCGACTTTTGGGGCAGAGGAAACAAGTGGCTCATATGGGCAGAATGCGGCATATGGGCATATGATTTCGGCGATGGCGTGGAAAACTACAAAAAACGCATTGTCCGAAAGCTTGATAATTGCCTTAAATACAAAATCAATCTCATAAATGCCGATGGATTCGGCTTTGACACCGAAAGATTTCCGGAGTATTCAGATATTATGCGTTTTATCTGTGATGAAGCAAGAAACAGAGGCATTCACATTTCGGTTGGCGGATATTCTTCGGGTTACGGTATGGTGGGTTACGGCAATACCTATCAGGGAAAAGGCTACAAAAACCGAAAAAGCTATCCCGACGGCGAGGTTTACGAATGCCTCGGAACATATGAGGCTTGGCATATGCCTGACCATAAAAAGGTTGACCGAAGTAAACGCCTTACAGGCTACCGTGGCAGAGAGTGGGGGACTTGCCTTTCAAACGAGGCTCTTTTTGAAGAAAAAATGAAAGAGCTCGAAAACTATGTCCGCAAAACTCACATCGGTTGCATCAGCTTTCACAATATGGATGCTCACGAAATGCATCCCGAATTTTGGCTTGCACGATGCGAAGACTGCCGCAAAAAATGGCCCAATGATGACATTTTTGCAAAGGACGGCTGTGCAGGAGCATTTGCAGAATTTATTTCAAAGCTCATAAAACGATTGCACTCTGTTAAAGACGGTGACTATGATGCAGAGCGTGATTTGTGGCTTCGAATGGCATCACCGGGTTATCTTTATGCCGAGGTTACCGATGATAAGGATTTTGATACAGGTGTTAAGTTTTGGGGCAAGGTTACTGACTATCTCACCGAAAACAAAAATTTTGCAGTGGGCTTCCGTGAAGAATTTTTCTATCAGGAAAAGAATGTTCCCAGAGCCGAAAAAATAAAAGAATGCATAACAAATGCCATGACAAGTGTAGGCAATTTCAACGGATGTGACGGTTTCTATGACGATAAGCTCTTTGCACCCAATTCAGCTTTGAATTATGTCATGAAAGGATACTCCACGATTCTCACCGAAAGCGGCAATTCATTTCAGGAGCCTCTTCAGCTCTACAACGCAGAGTACCTCTGGAACTGCGATAATTCCGCTTTCTACAACGTAACCCCCAAGCCTCAAAGCTACGAAGAATATCTCAAAGTTTTCTACGGTATGCTCGATTCCTCCTGCAGACCTTCCGAGGTTTACGGTAAGGGTGGTATGCTTGATGTCATTTGCACAAAGCTCTATGGTGAAAAATACGGAAGAAATCTTTCACAAATCTGGAAGCTTTGCGGTAAAAACGGCGAACCGCCAATTGCCTGTGCAAGTAATGTTGATATATTTACCAATTTTACAAAAATCATTTTCCCCATGCGTTGGGATATTGAGGGCATAACCTTGGAAGAAATTGAAAAGAAGCGTGAAAGGTTTTTCGAGTGTCATCTTATGACCGAAAAAGCCTATGAAATCGCCCGTGATGTATCTGTGGAATATGACGGTGACAAGGAAATAAAAGCCGACCTTTTGTGGCTTGCCGACTGTTTTGATGTATGTCGCAGGCTTTGCGCATTGCTTTTTGAATATACGGATATTTACCGTAAACTTCAGATATGCTTTGATACTTCAGATTGGAGCATGGAGCCGGAGATTATAAAAAATCTTGAAACAATAAAACCTAAAATAAAAGACTATCTTTTGTTTGCGGATTCTAAAAACGATGACCCGGTGGATTTGTTTGGCGGAGCATCTGTCAGAAGGAAAGACATGGGAGAGCATCTTGACTATTGGACCGATATTATGGTATCATCAATTAAAACAAAAAAGAGGATTCCCGATGATGTGAGACCTCTTGCGACCAAAAACTGGTGGTAATGAATAAAATAATTTGAAACAAACCTGCAGATGTGGGTTTGTTTTTTATGAATTGGAGTTTGTCGAGGTGTTTGAAGATGAAACAAACGCCGGAGCGTTAGGCGGCACTGTCCACAATAATGACGGATTTTGCAAATTGGAGGACAGCGGGGGACGTACACGAAGCGGCTTAGCGATTTTTGCGGTGCCAGTTCGTGTACGTCCCCACGACTGTACGACCAAGATCTTTCAAATTGTTGTGCCGCAATGGTTTCATGTGTTATACCATTAGCATTATTTCATCAAATCATAAGGAGCCACACGTGGGGACGGAGCTGCTTTGACACAAAATTTTGAATTTATGTGCCAAAGGATTTCGCTTCGCTCATCTGTCAGCAACCGTCCCCCGATGGCATTTTGTGCATTAGCGAATTGCTTCAACCTCATTTGTACTTAGCCCTACAAACCCCAATTTGTTTTGATACCCAAAACCATTACCGATAACGATTACAAATAAAACAGGAGTGATAAATTATGAATATTACAGAAAAAATTGTTGCAAAACAGAACGGCAATTATAACAATCCCGGCATAACTGTGGCTTTTCTTGGCGATAGCGTTACTCAGGGATGCTTCGAAGTATATCTGAAATCAGACGGCGGAGTTGAAACGGTGTTTGACAGAAACAGTGCCTATCACACATACTTTTCAAAAATATTTTCGGTTCTTTGTCCAAATGTGCCCGTCAATGTCATAAACGCCGGAATAAGCGGCGGCACAGCCCCTCACGGACTTGAAAGACTCGACCGTGATGTGCTGAAGTTCTCACCCGACCTTGTGGTGGTGTGCTTTGGACTTAACGACTGCGGAGGTGGTTTGGAAAAGCTTGACTGCTACAAAAACTCCCTTGCGGAAATTTTTGACCGTATAAAGGAAGCGGGAAGCGAACTCATATTTATGACTCCCAACATGATGTGCACAGATCTCAGCTGTCATATTAAAGAAGAAAAAATAAGGGAGATCGCCGGAAACATTTGCAACAATCAAAAAAACGGCATCCTCGATGCTTACATCGAGAGTGCAAAGGAAGTTTGCAAAGAAAAAAATGTTACGGTGTGTGATTGCTATAAAAAATGGAAAAGACTATCCGACCTTGGCATAAACGTAACAGAGCTTCTGGCGAACAAAATCAACCACCCCACAAGAGAAATGAACTGGCTTTTTGCATACTCACTTGTGGAAACAGTTCTTGGTTTATAACGGAGTGTTTACAATGAATAATGAAAGCAAAGTTAAAGTATTGGCAGAAAAATGGTACAAAAAAATAGGTTTTTTGGCTGAATATGATGAAGAATTCAATAATCTTCTTGATGGGATATCAGACGTGGGCGAAATGCCGTTTGAGGAATATGACTTTGAAGCAAACAAAGATGACAACCAAAAAAATCTCATAATGTATTTGTATTTTTGCGAGGAGCTTTCAAGAAAGTATGAGGAAAAGGGAATACCCGAAGAAATTCTTATGGCATCACTTGTGCCTGATTTCCCCATTATGGTCAAAAGATGCGTATGTCTCACGGGAGAACTCGGACTTCTTAAGGCAGGGTGGTTTAATCTTCACATGAACATGAAGCTCTATCGCCTCGGAAGACTGCAGTTTTGCATGCACAGCTGCTATGAGGATGTTCCATCAAAGGGATTGAAAAAGGGTGATCCCGTTATGGATGTTCACATTCCCGGCGAAGGTCCGCTTGATGTGGATGAATGCCAAAAGTCTTTTGATTTGTGCGAGAAATTTTTCAAGAAATTCTTCCCGGATTTTAAATGGGATTACTACACATGTTTTTCGTGGGTTTTTGATGATGTGCTTAAAGAATTTTTGAAAGAAGACTCAAACATTTTAAAATTCGGAAAACTTTTTGAACCTGTTCATTCTGTCCCCGCTGATTCAATTTTACATTTTATGTTTAAATACGGCATTGAATCGAGAAATGAAATAAAAGACATTCCCGCAAAATCCTCATTTGCCCAAAAGGTTAAGGATTATGCTCTTGCGGGCGGTGAGTTCAGGAATGTAATGGCTGTTAGGGAAAGATAAATTGGAGTTTATCGGGGAGTTTGAAGATGGAATGAACACCAGAGCGAGAGCCTCCACTGTGTAAGGGGAGGTGGCATCGAGCGTTAAGCGAAGATGACGGAGGGGTTGTAGCAAACTGCCTCAATTGCTATGTTTGTGGCGATTTAAAGTTCCCTGACAACCCCTCAGTCACCTTGCGGTGACAGCTCCCCTTACACAGGGAGAGCCTTTCGTTTCAGCCTCGTTTGCTGTAAGCTCTATAAACCCCAATTTGAAAATCCATAAGGAAATAACAATATGAAAATAACAGAAAAATCCAAAAGTATGTGCAAAATAATTTTACCGCCAAATCCCACACCGAGAGAAGTTTTTGCGGCAGAAGAACTATGTGCATATATTCAAAAAATCACAGGTGTGGATATTTCAAAAAATATAAATGCAACAAACCATATAATCATTGGTGATCCGTCGAGAAACCCCGAAGCAAATAAAATCATCAGTCAATCGGAATTTGATTCTCTTGTTCCGGGACCTGAGGGGTTCATCATAAAGGCAAGCAAAAACGCACTGCTCCTTGCAGGCAGTTCAAATAACGAAAACGAGCAAGAGCGCGGCACTGTTTATGCAGTGTATGAATTTTTGGAAAGATTTTTAGGTTGCAGTTTGTCGGCATATTCAAAATCCGGTGTGAATGCCGGAGAATATGTTCCGAAAACGTCTGATATCACAATCAAGAACGGAACGGAATATGTAAAATCCTCTGCAGACATTCCCTACCGCACAGCCATTGTTCAATACAGCACATGGGTTGGTGATGCAAACCATGCACTTAATCCCCAATTTATCGGTTGGCTTGCCAAAAACCGATACAACCGTATTCTGACCTGGTGGGGAGTGTATGAACAGTACAAGGAAAACGGCATGCTCTCCGAATGCGAAAAAAGAGGTATTCTTTTTTCGGTTGGGCATCATCAATCATTTAATATGCTTTTGCCGCCCTACGGAAACAAATATTTCAAAAAGGAATATGCAAAAACAAATCCTGAGTTTTACAGACTTTTGGAAGACGGTTCACGCTATGAAGTTAAAGACGGCGACTATTCGGGTCAGCTTGTGCTTTGCATGAGAAACGAAGAGCTCATTGACGAAATGGCGAAAAATATCATAAGCTGGTCAGAGCAAAACCCACAGGTGGATATTATCTCTCTGTGGCCCCATGACGGAAAACATGAGCAGTGCATTTGTGAGCATTGCAAAAATCATTCCAAAAGTGACAACTATTCCTATTTTGCCAATCAAGTGGCAAAAAAGGTTTCAAAGTTTAAACCCAACCTTAAAATTGACCGCATAGCATATCTTGACTTGCTGGATAGCGAAGATGAGATGCTTACGGACTCGGTTGTGATAAACGAAGCGGTTTGGCATGAGACACTTCGCACTGCAGGCAAGCCTGACGGCAGCTCATTTGAAAATTCAGATTTTGAAAAAAATGCTCTTTCCTGGAAAAAGCTTGGCGCAAGAGTGGTTTATTATGACTATCTCATGGGCATTTATTCTTCAAAACAACGCTGGCTACCCATTGCCGATGAAATTCAGGCAATTGCAAAACGTTTTTGCACTCTCGGCATTTACGGCTCCGGCACACAGATTGAGCCCTTTAATTTGTGGAACCATATTTTTAACTTCTTTTCCTTTGCACGAACTCTTTATGACACATCCCTTACAATTGAAGATAACCTCGAAAAATTTTGTCGCATTTTCGGCGAAGGCGCTCCGTTTGTTAAAGAAATCATTCTTCTTGGCGAGAAAACAGCCGACGGGCAGGATACAATAGCAAGAATTTCACGGTATGTCATTGAGAATATTGACAGAAAAATGGTTTATGAATTGTATGAAAAAGCACTGGAAACTGCCACGTCTTCCCTATGTAAAAACAACATCCGACTTATGCGCATGGTGTGGCACTACAGTGTTCTTGAGGTGACAAATCCGCGGTTCACCGAAAAGGACATGGGTGCAATCTCCACAGCGGATGATACAAACGGTGAACTGACATATATGCATACTTTTTTTGACAGTTTTACTTCAAAAAATGAAGGCTATGGTGTTGCAATTCCCATTCAAAAAAAAGACATCGAATTTATCGCAGATAAATGGTATAGCATGGATTAGTCCAATATTCCGATTGTATATTAATAAAAGAAGATTTTTTGCATTGCCTTTAGCGATGAAACCGTTTAAAAAATTTACGCAACAAAAACAACAGCCATTGAAACAATTTTGTTCCAATGGCTGTTTTGCGTTTTAGCCTGTAATTGCAAAAATTTCATCAAGAATTGCGGGCTTGTCTTCTTCAGAAGCATTGTTATATTTTTGATACAAATCATTCAGCTTCTTTTCATCTTCGGGAGAGAGTGTTCCTTCACTCTCGGAGGGAGTAGTTGTTGAAGGAGTTTCGGTACTCGGATTATCCGCCGGAGTTGTCGGTGTTGTTTCGGAAGGAGTTGACGGTTTGTCTTCATCGTCGTTGTCGTCCTTTTTCTGTTCGGATGGCTTGGTTTTGGAATCATCGTCATCGTCTTTGTTGTCTGAAGGTTTGGTTGTTGTTTCTTCATCGTCACCGTCTTCGTCCGAATCTTCGTCATCACTGTCTATGAGCTTTCCGTCTTCATCAATAAGCTGAATTTTCATTTTTGCGTCTTTAGCGTATTGATGTGCATAACTGTCCTCACGGCAAATAATTATCAATTCATCAGAACAGTAATCAAACGCCTGGTCATCCACTGCCGTTTTTTCACCGGGGATTTTTACATTTTTGAGACTTGTACACTCACTGAATGCCTTTTCATGAATAGAAGAAACCTTTTCGGGGAAGTCGATACTCTTCAAGCTTGAACATTTTGAAAAAGCATTTGCATGAATGCGAAGCTCACTGAGTTCTTTATCAAAAATCACATTTGTCAAACCACTGCATTCATAAAAGGCGCTTTCTTTAATATCGGCAACCGATGACGGAATTTTAACCGTTTCAACAGAGGTCATTCCTTCAAATGCATGTTCACCAATTGAAATAATTCCGCTCTTTATAACAATATGCTTTATTGTACCCACACCTTCCCACGGCTTATTTTCCGCTCCGGTATAGTTTCCGACGCATTCGGGACTTGTTATGGTGAGAATACCGTCTTTATATTCAAAACCAAGATCGCTTTTTACAACCGTCGATTCAGCCGAAGGTTGGCTAACCTCTTTGACCGTTTCGTCGGAACAACCTGACAATTCACTTATAAGCCACACAAGACCGGCAATAATGAGGGCTCCCACAAAAACCGTAACAAGCATTGCACGTCTTTTTTTGCGCTGTGCCTGCCTCTGATAGTAAGATGTGCGTGGAGAAACCTTTCTTTCTCCGGGCTTTGAAGCTCCCGATTTTGAATATGATGATTTTCCTGTCACTTCTTTTGACGAAATTTTAACTGTTTCCTGAGATGATTCGGTGTCATCTGTTGAAGAGTTTGTTATTTCGTCGTAGTTTTCCATGGATTTTAAAAAGGCTGCTTTTTCCTTTTCAAAGTCTTTGCTTGTGCCGATTTTCACGGTTTCACCGCTCATGGCGGCATCAGAAGTTTTTTCGGAGGATTTTTCCTTTTCCGTTACTACGGGCGAATCACAATAGGGACAAACAATTTCGGTATCAAGAATTTCATTTTCACAGTTTTTACATTTAATAACAGCCATTTAAGGTGCGCCTTCTTTCTGAATTATTCTAATCGTTTTTAACAACTGATTTTCTTTTTTTGCGTGTTGCCATGTATACGGAAAATATCAAAACAATTATCACAACAGCCGTAACAGTCCAGAAAATATAATCTGAGCTTTCTTCAACTTTTTCCTGCTGAGCTTTTTCGGCAGATGCTTTGGCAGCTTCCTGCTGTTTAACAACTTCCTTTGTTTTTTCATATTTTACAGTCCGGGTATATGTAATGCTTTTTGCAACATTTTTATATTTCTCGAGCTTCTCGCTGTCCGGTGCAGAAGTGTCTACAAAGCGAAGAATAACTTCGGTATCATTGTAGATTGTGGTAAAATCGGTCACATAATTTTGTGAATTGTTATAGACACTCATTATGTAGGGTGTCACACCGCCCTGAAATTCGAACCATTCGTTGGTCTGAACGTTGTAACCCTGCGAAACAAGACTGCTCATCTTGCTGTTTACAAAATCTATTTTATCACTCACCATGTTGTAGTCATTTACAAGATCGCTTCTTTCGGCGGAATCAAGTGCAAGATCGCTTCCGGCGGAAGAATCATCCGAATTGTCATTGGACTTAACATAAAGCAAAACATGATTCTTAAAAGTTTTGTCAAATGCCATGATTTCAACATCTGTCTCAATCTGTTTGGCATCAATCATGGAATTAAACTCTGCATCATGATATGACTTTGTATAAAGCTTTATGTATTCATCGGGAATATCTGCCAATTTAACTTGGGTATTTTCAATTTCGATTTGCTTTGCCGAAGCACCAATACAACCTAAGGTTAAAATTAAGACAAAGAACAAAGTCAATATACCGCTTAACTTTTTCATATATATGCTATCCTTTCATCCGTACATTTTTTAAATCTGATAGTAGACCGCTGTGATGCCGTCTCCACACTTCAAATAGGTTGTGTTTGTGTTGCCAACGGTTATGATGATGAAATTTGAGTCAATCATATATGAGCCGACTGTTTCTTCACCAATGTTGGATGTAAGACGGGCATTGCCCATGGAATCCAGCAAAATAACACCGCCGTTTTGCTCGTTAAAAGAAGCTTCAATTTCGTCACCGTCGGGAACATGACCCGAAATGAAGTTCTCATCAATAAGAACAATGTATTTTTTGTCTATTAATCTGCCTTCAACAATCTTACCCGATGATTTTTTAAATTCAAAAACATTGCCGCTGAGAGTCCAGGTGCCTTCGCTTCCGTCTGCCATGTCAAAGGTTCCGTCGGATTCGAGATTGATATAATCTTGCGAATTAACATCGACAATCTCAAACTTGCCTTCAATGTTGTTTGCCTCTTTCATTGTGTCGGATATCATTCCCGACACAAAAACCGCACAAACCGCTATTGCCGCAAGAGGAATAATCATACGCAAAAGAGCAAGAACGATTCGGGGCATTTTGAGTCTTCCGCCAAACAAAAACACATGACTTGCAGTATTTTGCGGTTTTGAAGGCTTTTCCTTGTCTTTAGAATCCGGCTCTTCACACTCCGGAGAGCTTTGTGCAGATTCTTCATCGGAAACTTCATCGTCAGCTTCAATGTCCGCTTTTTTCTTTTTTGATTTTTTTGACTTCAAGCCTTTTTGCTTCTTTTTGAGTTCATCCGAGTGCACAAATTCCTCAATTGAGTTCTCTTTTCCGTCTTGCGCCGTTTCGGTTTCATCTTTTGCCACGGCATCATCCGCAGAATCAGAAGCGTCTTTTGACTCTTCAAAAATTTCGCTGTCTGCTTTTTCACCGTCCGATTCAGAAACCATTACCGGCTCGGAAACTACGTCGGTTTTTTCAACAGTTCCGTCCGTTTCTTCGGGAGCTGTAATTATTTCGGGCTCATCAAAATCGCTTGCTGCTTTAAAGAGCTCGTCTTTTTTGTGTGTTTCAGGCATGGTTATACCTCCGTCTGTTTACTTCTTTGTAAAAAACATTGACGCAATACCGCTTACTTCGCCTTGAGATTCGGTATCAAATCTGAGTTTTAAAAATCTTGTGGTTGCGGTGTTAAGCGTAATATCAATGAATTCTCCGTCCACAAAATAATCGCCCGACATTGCAAAGGTTGTGCCGTTATTTTCGGACTCGGGGTTTGTATCAACAAACTCACCTTCAGCCGAGCCGTCGGAACTTAGGCTGATTGTCATCTTCCCTTTTGAATCGCCAATAACGAATTCGGAATCAAACCTTTCGGTATCCTCAAAAGTTCCGATATAAATACTGTTCATATTTACAAGATGTGAGTTATAAACCTGATAAAGTTCCACGTCCTCTTTGCCTTCAACAGCAAGCTTGACAATGTATACACCTTCGTATTTTTCGCATGTCCACCATGCTTTTTTTCCTATGCCGTCATATGCCGTTACAACAGTGGCTGTGAAGTCGTCTTTAAGTTCAATGCTTTTAAAAGACCATGCATCGGAACTGTAGTCTATATCTCCGCCGGCAATATATGTGCCATATATACCCGGGGTATTTTTGGACATTTCTTCGCGAGTTTCATCGGCAGAAGCTTTGCTTGACTCTGCAATATCCTCAGCACTTTGATCTTTTTGAAGATTTTCCAGATCCTGATATATTTTTGCTCTGGTTTGATCGGCAGATTCCGCCTGTGATTTGGCAAACTGTTCGCCCTGCTCCTTTGCCAGTTTTTCCAGTTCTTCCTTGTTTTGCATTTCGCGTATATAGGGTACAACATACAAAAGTGCAATGCCCAATATAAGTGCAGCACCCGCTACGATTGCTATTATCATAAGTTTGAGCTTTTTTTGTTTTTCCGGATTGTTAGCGTTTCCCGACATATTTTTTCTCCTTGTAAATTCGTATTATTATACATGATAATTCTATCACATAATCCGTCGGTTTGCAAGGGGTAAAATATTACTTAAACAAATTTAATATTTGAAATATAAATTTAAAATTATTTTTGTGGACAAAACAGGGCGAGTATGCTATAATAATTGTAGGTTGACTAAAAATCACCACAGAAAGGGGTAAGAATTATGAAAAAAACTGTCTGCATTTTAATTGCATTTGTCCTAATTATGGCGCAATTTACAGGTTTTGCAGCAAAAGACATCTCCATAAACATTAACGGTGAGTACCTTGAAACTCCGGTAGCTCCCATGATTGTTAACGACCGTACGATGGTTCCTTTCAGAGCTATTTTCGAAGCTCTTAAAATGGAGGTCAACTGGAGCGAAAAACATCAGAAGGTTCATGCCTCAGACGGCACAACCAACATTATTCTTACCATAGGCTCCGACAAAATGGTTGTCAACACCGATGTTATCACTCTTGATGCCGCACCCTTTATCTCAAACGGATACACACTTGTGCCCGTGAGAGCCATCACGGAAGCGCTTAGTTGTGAAGTTGGCTGGGATGGCGAAAACAGAGTTGTAATCATTGAAACAGAAGGTTATGACGGACCCGGATATATCGCTCCCGAAAAAGAGCCTGTACAACCGGAAACACAGGTGCCTCAGGTTCCTCCCGCTTCAACCACACCCATCATTGATGACAATCCGGCATACATAAATAAAAACGATCCCGAAATGGCTCTCAAAGCAATGAACTATATCAATCAAATGAGACTTGAATACGGTCTTGAAGAGCTGATTATTGACGATAACATTTCAAAAGTTGCTCTCGGTCACAGCATGGATATGGCTGAAGGTAACTACATTGACCATGTGTCTCCCACCGGAACAACACCTTTTGAGCGTCTTGACATGGCAGGAATTTATTATACATCTGCATGTGAAATTCTCGCATCGGGCTTCAACAACTCAACCGATGTTGTGGATAGCTGGCTCAATTCGCCATCGCACAAAACAAGCATTTTAAGCTCCGAATTTACACATATCGGTCTCGGATATTGGCTCGGCGGTCCAAACGGAACATATTGGACACTTGTGCTTGCAGCAAGATAAACAAAATATAATATTTATACAATAAAGACAGTACCCCTTATCGGCATTCAAAGCCTGTAAGGGGTACTTTTTTAAAATAAACTTTTTGAAGTCCATTACAATTCCTTTCACACTGTAAGCTACACCCACAGTGATTGAGGATAAGAGAATTGAGATTAGAAATTCTAATTTGAGTTTGTCGAGCTGTTTGACACAAGAAAGTGAGCCTTCCCCCCGGTGGGCAATGTCGTCAACTTAAGGGAAAACTACGTTAATGTCATCCTGAGCGGAGTGTCAACGTAGTCGAAGGATCTTATTTTTAGATGTTTCGACTTCGCCTACAGCTTCGCTCAACATGACAAAAGAGAGATATTGCGCGTTAGCCGTCGGAGGACTATCCGAACTCGCCTTAAAGGCATGAAAACAGACTTTTTCTTCGTTGTCGCTTATCGCCATACATCGTATTAGCGAAAGCTTTAGCCTTGAAAA
>JAFQHQ010000025.1 GCA_017397885.1 Clostridia bacterium
GAACGGTTTCGAAAATTTGATGTCACGCCGAAAATTTTGGCGTAAATCAGTTTCCTTAAATAGCCGAAATTAGCGAGCACGCATCTGGTTGATGCGGTGCGGAGCGGTTCGTGTGGGACATCAAATTTTCGAAATTCTCATGCGAAAGTTCGTATGTGTTTTCGGAAAATGCCCCGTGGTCGATTTTCATTATTATTTTTCAAACAGCCCGATAAACTCCAATTTGTTAAACTAATCGTATATCAAAAAGATACAACACCCGGCGAAACACAGCGAATCGAAACATCTGCTTTTAGATTCTTCGCTTGCGCTGACGCTTCGCTCAGAATGACAATTTGTAAGTTTTATTAAATCAAAAAAGAACAAGTCGCATTGAAGAATATTCAATTAAACCAAAGCAGTTTTCAGCACAGTATCCATGGTGTCGGCAACAACAAAATTGAGTTTTGTGCGAACTTCCTCGGGTATTTCTTCTATATCTTTCACATTTTCTTCAGGCACAAGAACTGTTTTCACACCCATACGATATGCCGCAAGGGATTTTTCTTTGAGACCGCCAATGGGCAGAATTTTGCCTGTTATGGTTATTTCGCCTGTCATGGCAACCTTTTTGCTTATCTTTTTGCCTGTGAGGGCAGAAATCAACGCCGTTGCCATGGTTATGCCGGCGGAGGGACCATCCTTTGGAACTGCCCCTTCGGGAACATGAATGTGAATATCATGTTGCTTGTGGAAATCGGGTTTTATGCCGAATTTTTTGCAGTTGGCACGGATATAACTTATTGCGGCTTTTGCCGATTCCTTCATAACATCGCCAAGATGACCGGTAAGTTCGATGTTGCCGCTTCCTTCCATAAGATTAACCTCAATGGAAAGTGTGTCTCCACCATACATGGTCCAGGCAAGACCTGTTGCAACACCAACCTCGTCTTTTTTGCTGTTTTGGGCATCACGGAATATTTTGGTGCCAAGGAATTTTTCTATTGTTTTGCCGCTTACGCTGACGCTCTTTTTGCCGTCGGCAACAACAGCACGGGCAATTTTTCTCATTATTTCACTGATTTTTCTTTCAAGCTCACGAACACCGGATTCTCTTGTGTAGGAGTTGATTGTCTCCAAAATTGCCTCATCGGAAATTTTAACATTCGATTTTTTGAGTCCGTGTTCCATTGTCTGCTTGGGAATGATATATTCCTTTGCAATTGCAAGCTTTTCACGGTCGGTATAGCCGGAAAGCTCAATGACTTCCATACGGTCGAGAAGCGGCGAATCGATGGTTTCAAGCGAGTTTGCCGTAGTTAAAAACAGCACATCGGAAAGATCGGTTTCAAGTTCAATGTAGTGATCACGGAAGGTGCAGTTCTGTTCACTGTCGAGAACTTCGAGAAGCGCAGAAGAAGTGCTTCCTCTGTGGTCTGCACCGAGTTTATCTATTTCATCAAGAAGAATAAGCGGATTTGATGTGCCTGCCTGCTTTAAAGCAGAAATTATTCTGCCGGGCATAGCTCCGATGTAGGTTTTTCTGTGACCGCGAATTTCGGCTTCGTCCTTAACGCCACCCAAAGACATTCTCACATACTTGCGGTTCAAAGCCCTTGCAATGGATTTTGCAACAGATGTTTTGCCCACACCCGGAGGTCCCACAAGACAAATAATGGGTGATTTTTTGCCTCCCGAAAGGGTTCGTACTGCCAAAAATTCAACAATACGCTCTTTAACCTTTTTCATGCCATAGTGATCTTCATCGAGAATTTTCGCAGCAAGATTAAGGTCTTTGTTTTCGTCACTGTATACACTCCACGGAACAGAGCAAAGCCAGTCAAGATAGTTTCGGATAACCGATGCATCCGGGCTTGAAGGTTGCATATGTTCAAGACGTGCAAGCTCTTTTTGAGCCTTTTCAAGCACATAGTCCGGAGCGTTTGTTTCTTCGAGTTTTTTGAGAATTTCGTCTTTCTCGTCCTCAATTTCATCCTCTTCGCCAAGTTCATCTCTGATGACTTTTATTTGTTCACGGAGATAATACTCACGCTGATTTTTATCAATTTTATCTTTAACCTTGTGGTTAATCATTTTTTCGAGCTTCAGAATTTCAATTTCCGAATGCAGAATCGACATAATTTTCTCAAGTCGGTTAATTACGTCAAATTCTTCCAAAAGCTCTTGTTTAACATCAATATCCACCGCCAGAGCCGCCGCCACAAGATCGGAAAACTGTTCGGCATCTGTTACGTTGATAAACGGCGGAGGAGCAGTTTCGGTGTCAATTTTTCCGAGAAGAGAAAAATATGTCACACAGCTGTTTGTGATTTCTCTCACATAAGCATCTTCGGTAATTCTTTTTTCCTCCGACTTTTCGCCATATTCGGCATATTCGGTAACACGGCACTCAAAATAGGGTGACGTGGAAGTGAACTCTTCTACCTTTGCTCTTGAAATGCCCTCAACCAAAACTCTCACATCATCGTCGGATACCCTGAGAATCTGCTTTACCCTTGCAATTGTACCCACGCGGTACAAATCATCGGGAGTTACGGTTTCGGCTTCGGGATCTTTTTGGGCAAGCAAAAACAGAAGCTGGTCTTCAATCATGCATTCTTCAACTGCATTGATAGATTTGTTTCTGCCAACATCAAAATGTATTATCATATATGGAAACACAGGAAGTCCCCTGAGAGGAAGCACCGGAAGAGTCGATGTTTTCACTGCTTTCATTTCTTTATTCATAAGTGCGTTCTCCTATATCATTATCTTTACGTTAATTTTGGGTAAACTATCCCAATCATAAATATATCTATTATACATTATACTAAATTTTTCACGATAATGCAAGAGTTATTTGAATAAAAAAAAGTCATGAAAAATTCGGCAAAAATTTCTCATGACTTGTCGTTTATCAAATTGAAAAACAAATTTCTACTTATTTATAATATCACAGACACATTTAATTGCAATTTGTCTTTCTTCCTCTGTTACGGGAACATCAAAATCGATGTAGGTGTTTTTTGAAACATCATTACCGGTGAGAACAGCATACCAGAGCAGTGCCATTGCATATCTGCTTACACCGTAGTGCGCATGGAAAGTGTCACGATGGATTGGTGCAATTCCTGCTTTGTAAAGCTTTTGCATAACCTCACCACACGGAATGATACCATCGGCACCGATTGCCTCTGCGGCAGTTTTGTAGGCTTTTTCAATGTCGGCAAACATATCATCGGGAGTGTTGTAGCCTGCAAGCTCCAAAAGACGTTTGCTGTCCTTTTCATATGCCCATGTCTGATGCATATATATTTTTGCTTTTGGTGCACATTTTCTCACAAATGAAACAAGCTCATCGAGATAGGGCTGATAGGTTTCGTAGTGCGGTGCATACTGACTAACCTGCTGAAGTGTGACAACATCCCAGTCACGATTTGTGAGAGCTTCTTTCATGGAAGTGTAGAAACCACTTAACTCCCCATTAACATCAATGTCATATGTCTTTGCGTCATTCAGCATGTTGCGATAGTGCGTTGAGAGCGAACAGCCGCCTATGTAGAGACCTATCATTGTTAAGTCCACGCCGTCATTTCTTGCTATTTTATGTAAATACCTGTTTGCATCCAGCGAAAAGCTGTTGCCTATTGCTAAAATGTTCATATAAACCTTCTCCTCGTTATATTACTTTAGACTGCCAAACAGCTTTGTTACATTTTCTTCGGTCAGTTCATATGAGCTGTCGGACAATGCATCCAAATAATTGCCTTCATCGGTAAATCCATATTCATTTTGTTTTGCGCTGTATTCCTCAAAAGTTACAGGAACATCGTCTATGCAATACTGACCATCCCCAAATCCTGCTCCGGTCGTATCACTGAAACTGCATAACTTCTGTGCGCAAAAATCTGAAATCTCGTAGACAGAAGAATAAATATGCCCTTGATTCATTGCTCCTGAGCAAAAAAGATTTTCTTTCTCTTTGTAGGTAATATTTCCCCATGATCCGAATTCGGTATATGTATTTCCGTCATGCCCCGTGTACGAAAGAATTACGGCACTGTTATAATCGTAGGTATACAAATAAGCGCCGGCAGCATGCGAGCTGTTTGTTCTGTATACAAGTTCCGGAATTTCGTCATCGTCTATATATATCAAATCAAATTTCGAATCAAGGGAAAGTTCTGTACTGTTGATTACTTTCCTGAGAACCTTTCCGTACTGACGGTAACAATTCGCAAGTTCTTTGGTCAGCCACCCATCTGCACGGTATTCATCAAGTTGCGATTCTTTTACCAAAACGGTTTCTCCGTTTAATTTATACAGCCTGGTAACCGGCTCATCATACCAGCCGTCTTTGAGAGCTTCTTCAACTTCATACTCATAAAAAACATTCAGTCCACCCTCATTGTACAAATATACAACCGGTTCGGTATACCAACCTTCTTCAACGAAATCTGCCACCTCGGAGCGTTTAACAACCAACGTCTGGCATTCGGGATAATCCGGGTGATATATGGTTACATTTTCGTTAGGATCACCATTATCAAATGAACATCCCGCAAGCAATGAGCATAAAATGATTAACACAAAAAAACCGGACACTACTTTTTTCGTCATTATAATACCCTCCCGACATTTATAAAACTTGACTTTTATTCAAAACAATTTTAACACCTGCATCATATTGATGTCAAGTGTCAAATATAAAAACCTCCCACACTTTGAATTTTGTCTGAAAAATATGTATATTTTAAGCAAATTTGCTTATAATAACCCACTGTAGGCACTCATTTTATGCACTAATAACCGAAAACCAAATTTTTTCAAAAAAAGTATTGACAAACTTTAGCAAAACTGATATAATTCTAAAAGTCGGTTGACGACACGAAGTTCAGATGGTATGCGGGTGTAGTTCAATGGCTAGAATCTCAGCCTTCCAAGCTGATTGTGTGGGTTCGATTCCCATCACCCGCTTCAATCTTTTTTAAATCTGCGCCTGTAGCTCAGCTGGATAGAGCAACTGCCTTCTAAGCAGTGGGTCGGGAGTTCGAGTCTCTCCAGGCGCGCTCCATTTTCCCAAATCAGAATTAGCAAGCATGCTTACCACATGGTGGGTATAGTTCAGTTGGTAGAGCGCCAGATTGTGGTTCTGGATGTCACCGGTTCGAGTCCGGTTACCCACCCCACTTTTTTTCTTGGTATTGGGCTGTAGCCAAGTCGGTAAGGCACCAGATTTTGATTCTGGCATTTCGTAGGTTCGAGTCCTGCCAGCCCAGTCCCTTTTGGGCAACGGACAAAACCGCATTATATACAATTAAATATGGGCCATTAGCTCAGCCGGCAGAGCACTTGACTTTTAATCAAGGTGTCCGGAGTTCGAATCTCCGATGGCTCAGAAACAAAAAAAGAACGCACACAGCGTTCTTTTTTTTGTTTTCTGAACCATGTGAAATTGTGTTGCGGAC
>JAFQHQ010000026.1 GCA_017397885.1 Clostridia bacterium
AAGCAAAAAACACATCGCAAAACGATGTGTTTTTATGCGGATAACAGGACTTGAACCTGCACCGAGTTGCCCCGACTGGCACCTGAAGCCAGCGCGTCTGCCAATTCCGCCATATCCGCAAATATATTATTAATATTTAAAAAAACAACCGCATACCTTTCGGTATGCGGTGTTAGTTGGTGGTGCGAGCAGTGGGACTTGAACCCACACGTACGAAACACACGCCCCTCAAACGTGCCTGTCTGCCAATTCCAGCATGCTCGCGTACCGCGTCAACAAAAGATATTATAGCACTGCTTTATCGATTTGTCAACAACTTTTTTGAAATTTTTTTGATTTTTTTCAAAAAAGTTGTTTACGACAAAATCCAACAAAAATACGCATTGTGTTTTGTTAGATTTTACTATACAAAACAGTATTCCATAGATTGTCAATAATAAAAATCATTCATTTACAAATATTAATAACGGTGATAATTATGAATGTCAGAAAAACACAGCTGGAATACGAAAAACTTGTAAAACAAAAATCCCCAAATTCGAATCTGGCAAAGGATATTTGTTTTTCATTTATAATAGGAGGTTTATTTTGTGTTGTCGGGCAACTTATAAACTTCTGGATCAGCACATCAAATCTTTCAGAAGACGATGTCGGCTCCCTGACATCTGCATCCATGATATTAATTGGTGCTCTTCTTACCGGATTTGGGCTTTATGATAACATTGCATATTACGGAAAAGCCGGCACACTTGTACCCATTACCGGATTTGCAAACAGTATCACATCTCCCGCAATAGAATACAAAACCGAGGGTTACATTTTGGGTGTTGGTGCAAAAATGTTTACCATTGCCGGTCCCGTATTGGTATACGGAATTTCGGCATCGGTGATTTACGGCTTAATTTATTATTGGTTTTAAAAAAATCTTTCATGATGTCGTTTTTTGGGAAAGCAGGTATAAAATGAGAAAACAAACCTTAAGGCCGGACAATGTATATCTCAAAAGCACATTTTCGTCCGTCGGAAAAAAAGAAAGCGAAGGACCGCTTAATCAATATTTTGATGCAAAATACAAAGACGATCTTCTGGGTCAAGAATGCTGGGAAAAAGCGGAAAGTACCTTACTTAAAACAACAGTCTCGGGGGCTTTGACAAGCGCAAAACTTACCTGTGATGAGCTTGACATGCTTTTTGCGGGCGATTTGCTTAACCAATGCACCGCAAGTTCATTTGCGCTAAAAGCCTTTGACATTCCGTTTTTGGGTCTCTACGGAGCATGTTCCACATTTGCAGAGGGACTGTGTCTTGCATCAATGACAATAAGCGGAGGATTTGCAAAAAACTGCGGTGTTGTAACCTCAAGTCATTTTTGCTCATCGCAAAAGCAATACCGCTTTCCGCTTGAGTACGGAGAAGTTCGTACTCCAACCTCTCAATGGACAGTAACAGGTAGCGGGTGTGCAATTTTATCGTGCGATAAATCCGAGATAAAAATCACTGCCGTAACACCGGGGAGAATTGTCGATTTAGGAGTTTCGGATGCCAACAACATGGGTGCCGCAATGGCACCGGCTGCTGCAGACACCATATACTCTCATCTTTGCGAAACAAACAAATCACCGGATGACTATGACCATATAATAACCGGTGACCTTGCCCTTGTAGGCTCGGACTTACTCTGTGAGCTACTACGACAAAAAGGAATTGATATTTCAAAAAAACATCTTGATTGCGGCTCACTTATTTTTGATGCCGAAAACCAAAAAGTTAACGCCGGCGGAAGCGGATGCGGTTGCGTGGCGTCTGTTTTTTCGGGATATATCTCACAGAAACTCAAAAGTGGAGAAATGAAAAATATTCTACTTGTTGCAACGGGAGCTCTCATGAGTCCGTCAAGTGTACTCCTTGGAGAATCAATAAGCGGTGTTGCACATGCCGTGGAATTTGAAAGAACAGGTGATTAAAATGGATTATATTCAACTTTTTAATGCTTTCTGGGTTGGCGGAAGCTTTTGTGCTGTTGCACAAATTATTATTGATAAAACAAAACTTACACCGGCAAGAATCATGGTACTCTATGTCATTTGCGGTGTCATACTATCGGGTCTGGGAATATATCAATACATTGTCGACTATGCAGGTGCGGGAGCAACTGTTCCAATCATAGGATTTGGTCACACACTTGCCCGCGGAGCGGCAAATGCCGTTGAAGAGAAAGGAATATGGGGTGCACTTTGCGGCGGTGCAACTGCAGCGTCATGCGGGATATCCGCAGCAATATTTTTTGGATTTTTGGCATCTTTGTTTTTCAAACCAAAGCCCAAAGAATAATCCAAATAAACATTAAAACCTTTCATAATAAAAACTTTCAGAGAAAATATCCTCTGAAAGTTTTTTATTACGAAAGATTTTTTTGCATAAATGCATCCACTATATTGATATAAGTTTTTTTATCCTGATAAAATGACATTGCATGACCCGCCCCGGGCACAGACAAAAACATCTTGTCGGATTTGCATGAATCCAAGATTTCTTTAGCCATGTAATACGGAACAAAATTGTCATCTTCACCGTGTATAATCAAAATCGGAATATCTGTTTTCGAAACAGCTTCACAGGCATCTGCATCATTTGGATCAAAACCGCCGAATATTTTTGCAGAAAGCCTGGCAAGAGAATATACCAAATTTTTCGGCAAATGAATAGCACCAATTTCGGACTTAATTATTTTCTCAGGTGATGTAAATCCGCAATCGGCAATTATCCCCTTTACATTTTCCGGCGGATTCAAGCCGGATGCCATCAGCACCGTCGATGCTCCCATGGAAACACCCATAAGCATTACCTTAACATTCTCTCCAAAACGTTCAACGGCATAATCAATCCAGGAAAGGCAATCATATCTTTCTTTAACTCCGAAAGTAATGGTTTTGCCTCCGCTTTTTCCGTGACTGCGCTGATGAACCATCAAAATATTATAACCATTTGAAACTAAATGCCAAAAACCTCCGCTTCCGTCCCTGTCAAAAGAACTTCGATAACCGTGAAAAAAGATGACAAGCGGTGCACCCGGTTTGGATTCATAATAGTTTCCACAAAGTAATGTCCCGTCATGTGAAGTGATTTGAACTTCTTCAAAGCTCTCCATGGAAAACTTATGGATGTTTTCCAATACGAGTTTAAGATGGGGCTTTATTTTGAGCTTTTTTTGCATATAAGCACCGTTTAATTTACGAGGTTTAATCTTTGCAAATGTATAAATATATATACCCAAAAGCAATAATAAAAACAACAAAACAGCTATCAACAAAACATATACATAAATCATGGTATTTCCTCAATCAACTATAGAGCATCAGAACTTAATTCAGTGTCGGGATTTGCCGGTGGTGCTACAACTTCAGGATTTGCATCCCC
This sequence comes from Clostridia bacterium, assembly GCA_017397885.1. GTDB lineage: Bacteria > Bacillota > Clostridia > UMGS1810 > UMGS1810 > RGIG1828. Next base: position 3,418 of record JAFQHQ010000026.1, read on the forward strand.
GGAAGGGATAGAATTGTTTTCGGGATTCTCGGTAACCGGTGGCTCGCCATTTGGAGGCAAATTCTGTTCAGAACCTCCCTCATCGGAAGATTCGGGCTCCTGAACATTTTCCCGCTTTTTAGTTCCAACCCTCACAATCTTTGCAGTGGGTATATATGAACTTTTACAAAGAAGTGTTCTTGATATAACCACACCATTTTCCTTAACAACCTTATAGGCCTCAACGGTTGTTCCGTTTGAACCGGTTTGTTCAACCTTTGTTTCATCCTCATACATGGTGTCATCTTCTATTTCGGTTGTTGTATAGGCAATTGAGCCTGTTACTGTTGTCTCAATTGATATATCTTTAATATAACTCTTTCTGCCATATATATTTACCGTTACATAAGTTCCGTCAGCAATAATTTCTATTTTAACAGGAGTCGGTTTGTTGTTCTTAAACTTAAAATCTATTGTACCGTACGAAACTGTAGCATCTCTGCCAAGAGGAACATACGAGACGGGCATACTGTGATTTGTACGATAAACAATTTCAAGATCTGCAAAAACTACAGCATTATACAAAGTGGATGACACCTGACATATACCGCCTCCGATGCCGTCTACGGTTTTTCCGCCACTGTAGACATGTGCCATTTTGTAACCTGCAGCTTCGGTTCGCGGACCAACAACGTCATTGTAGGAAAAAACCTCTCCGGGATTGAGAATTTTTCCGTTGATTGCACTTGATGCAAGACGAATATTTTCTTTGCGGTTTGCACTGCTGGTTGAATAATCACTTCTGTATGTTGCAATAATGCAATCCGTAAATTCTGCTTCAAGATCTTCTTTTGTAACTTCGGGATACATTATTTGAGCCGGTATCTCATAGGGCTCTGAGTTGTCGGCATTTTCTTTCAGAATCCTCTCCGTTTCGGTGCGATCGAGTTTTATGCCTATTACTTCCGGTTCTATGGTATAATTCTCACCATCACGATTAAGCACTGCATCAACAGCCTCTCTGTTATACTCTTTGTAAAACAAATCGGGATCAATGCTGTCTGCCTCAATCTGTTCTATTTTTATATCAATAACTTCATTTATGGTTCCGTTCATGTATGCTTCGGAAATTTTTGTCATAACCGTCGCCACATTTACACCTTTGCCGTCTTTTCCATTTGTAACAATAAGACTGTTTTCTCCTATTTCAACGCTGTATTGTGTAACATCAACGATCATTTCCTGAAGGTTTTCGTTAATTGCATATCCAAGCATATTTGTGTCACAAGTGAAAGTAAGCGGTACTTTGCGATGATTATCTTTAAGCTTATTCATAGTGCTGATTTTTTTAAATATAGATCCGTTTTTCCCAAGCTTTGCAGCCGCTTTCGCAGATGATGAATAATCAGCCTTAAGATCAACCTGCGAACCATATATATCAAACTCTTTATCCTCACATCTCAATCTGACATTTATCTCGCCTGTGGGGAACTTTTTTGCCAGAAGTTTTGTAGCCTCAGACTCAGTTAAACCGCCAAGATGAACCTCGCCGACATACACACCGTCAAAGATTTTATCGGTAGAAGCATTTATTGCATAGTATGCAAAAACCCCTCCTACAATTGCCAGGATAGCTATCGCAATACCAATAATAACCCATAGCTTTTTGTTTATTTTTCTTTTTTCTTTGCCAATTTTAGTTTCCATAATTCAACCTCATTTAACCCGGGATTTGTTACGTAGTAAATCCCAATCAGAATTCTAATTTATACATATGCCCGTGAGCATCACAATAGTAACATATATCATTTGAAAAACATATCATTTCAGGTTCTGCATCCAAGTCAAAATCAATAAATTCCACATGAAGAATTTGCTTTTTGGCTTCGACATCAATAACTCTGAGTGCCGGTTTTTTTCCGGATTCCACACTGAAACCTTCCACAGAATACACCTTACCGTCATTAAAGCATGCACCTTGAATATAATTGTGATACTCACAGTCGAAACATGTTTTAATGTCATCCGCTGTTAAAACAACTCTGTTCACACCATAGTTTATATCAGGTTCACCATCCGAGAGCTTTGGCATATCAAACGAAAAATACCTTGTGCTGTTGGTTTTGTCACGCATGGTAAATGCCCAGTAAGTATCATTTTGAGTATCAATAACAAAATTTCCGTATGGACGGACATCTGCGCCGTCACCGGAACACCATAGTGTTGTGTCATTAACAAATCCTATCTCTATAATCTGAACAAGAGTTGATGTAAATCCCTGCGTTGTTTTTTGAATACGATATGCCAAACACACACCAACCAGTTTATCTTTTTCATTAGCATAATTGTTGTATATATTTGTATAGAGAATCGGAAATTCATCATCTTCACAGTAATATTCATTTCCAAAAACAACACTGTTGGAATGCGGACAAATAAGCTCGAATTTATCCAAATTAAAAACCGCAAGTTCTTTGAGGTCAACAATTTTGTTTCCGTCTACAGCTGTCATATCATACACATAACATTCACCATGTGCGTTGATTGTAAAAAAGATATTGTTGAAAATTGCACCATCTTGACGAGACCTCACAAAATTTGCAACATGCTTAATATCCATAACATCCTCCGTAATTCATTATATCTCTCAACATGTTAATATAACACATTTTACCGTAACAGTCAAATTCTAACTTTAATGAGGCTATTTAATTCTGACGTTATCTGCCCCAAGCCTGCTTGTCAAAAATTCAAGAAAAGCATCGGATATTGAAACGTACCTGGAAGAATCGGAACAAACAAGCGTTTCACTGTCTTCAAAATACACATAAAGTTTGCTTTCTCCCTTGAATTTTGAAAACTCTCCTTTAACTTTATCAAACTCTTCTCTATTTTTCAGCTTAATATAAAGTGACTTTTCGCCTCCGATTCGCATTGCCGAAAGCGGAGCAATGTTTTGAAGAATAAGTTCAGCGCCTTTCTCATCATCCGCAAAAGAAATGTTGGCTGATATAATTACAATAGAACCGTCTTTCAGATAGTCTCTGAATTTAGAAACGGTATTATCAAATGCTATTACTTTAATCTCACCCGAAAAATCCTCAAGATTAAATGAAACAATAGTTTTTCCGGATTTGCTTCTTCTCGATGATAACGAAGATATTCTTCCGCAGATATTAACACGTTTGCCGTCCGATTCAGGTGTTTCGCATATTTGAGCGGCGCTGCATTCACTGAATGCTTCCACCTTGAAACGCCATTTATCAAGAGGATGCCCCGAAAAATACATTCCGGCATATTCATACTCAAATCTCAACTTGTCATCCGTCGAAAAATCAGGACTATCTTCGTTTACCAAAACACATATATCATCTTCTTTATCCAAATCCGAAAACCAGTCAATTTGCCCAATTCCGGCATTACGCGAAACAGAAAGATGACGGTCTATAATTCTTTCGTAGTTGAAAATAAGCACTCTTCTGTTGGAATGAACCGAATCAAAGCAACCGCATTTTATCATTACCTCTATGCTTCTCTTTGTAATGTCATATTCGCTCATTCGTTTTATGAAATCATCAAAAGATTTAAATACCCCGTTTTTTTTGCGTTCATAAACTATCTGATTAGGGAAACGATCCCCGACATTTTTCAGCCAGCAAAAACCAAAACGTACATTATTGCCTTCAGACGAAAAATGAGTGTAGCTTTTGTTTATATCTGGCGGCAAAACCTTTATTCCGTACTTTGAAAAAGAAGCAATATATTTTACAGCCTTATTTATATAACCTGCGTAATTTTTCAGAACTGCCGAAAGATAACATGTAGGATAGTGTGCCTTTAGATATGCAGTTCTGTATGCGACAAGAGCATAACATGCCGCATGAGATTTGTTGAAGGCATAGTTTGCAAAATCAATAAGTGAATCAAAAATTTCATTGGCGCATTTTTCATCTATACCGCGTCTGAGAGCTCCCTCAACAATCATCTTGCCGTTTTCGTAAAGACCGTGCAAAAAAATTTCACGTTCTTTAAGCATTTCGGCATATTTCTTTTTTGCCATAACCCTTCGCACAAGATCGGCTCTTCCCAAGCTGTACCCTGCCAAAGTTCGAACAATTTTCATAACCTGTTCCTGATAAATAACAACTCCATAGGTAGGCTCAAGAATCTCCTTTAACAAAGGGTGTTTATATACAATCTTACCGGGATTTTTCACGTTTTCCAAAAACTGCGGAATCTGATCCATGGGACCCGGGCGATAGATGGAGGTTGTTGTGATAATATCCTCAACAGAATTTGGCTTGAATTTTCTTAAGAATGTCTGAAGACCGGGATTCTCAAGTTGAAACAAACCATCGGTATCACCCTTTTGAATGAGTTCAAAGGTCTTTTTGTCATTAAGATCAATATTTTTTATGTCAATATTTATGCTATGCTCTCTGTTAATAAGTTCAACCGCATCATCAATAATCGTAAGATTACGAAGCCCGAGAAAATCCATTTTCAAAAGTCCGATTTTCTCCAGTGCAGCCATTGGATATTGGGTTAAAAGCCCGCCATCGCCCTCTTGCAACGGAACATAATTTGTGAGTTCATCGTCACCAATGACAACGCCTGCCGCATGTGTTGAGCAATTTCGAGGAAAGCCTTCCAGCTTCATTGCAATATCAAGCATGCTTTTCACTGTCGGATTGGAGTTATACATGGCAGAAAGCTCCGGTGATTCTTCTATGGCGGTTTTCAGTTTGATGTTAAGCACTCTCGGCACTGCTTTTGAAACCGTGTTTGTAACAGTATAATCAACACCCATAACCCTTCCGACATCTTTTATGGCAGCTCTGGCGGCAAGTGTGCCGAAAGTTACAATTTGAGCAACATGGGTTTTTCCGTATTTGTTTGCCACATACTCCCTCACCTCGTCCCTGCGTTTGTAACAAAAGTCTATGTCTATATCGGGCATGGACACACGCTCGGGATTGAGGAACCGCTCAAAAAGAAGATTGTGTGATATGGGATCTATCTCGGTAATATCAAGACAATACGCAACAAGACTCCCGGCTGCCGAGCCTCTGCCGGGCCCCACGGAAATACCGCTGTCTTTAGCAAATTTTATGAAATCATACACTATTAGAAAATAGTCGGTATAGCCCATATTATTTATAATCTCAAGTTCATAATTGAGTCTGTTTTCAAGTTCGACATCTATATTTTCATACCTTTTTAAAAGACCTTCACCGCAAAGTTTTTTCAGGTAATCTTCGTGGGAAGATTCACCATCAATTGTGATGCCGGGAAGATGCATTGTATTCATGTCAATTTCAAGATTACACATTTCGGCAATTTTCACTGTATTTTCAATTGCTCCGGGATAATCGGCAAAAAGATTTCTCATTTCTTCGCAAGACTTGAAATAATAGTAATCTCCGTTCATTTTCATTCTGTCTGTATCGGAGAGCCTTTTTCCTGTCTGAATGCACGTTAAAACATCCTGCAAAAGAGCATCTTCCTTTTTGACATAATGAACATCGTTTGTTGCAACAAGCCCAATACCGAGTTCCTCTGAAAGCTTTTTGAGTTCTTCACGTATTTTGGCTTCTTCGGGAAGATTGTGATTCTGAATTTCAAAAAAGAAATTCTCTTTGGAAAAAATATCAATGTATTCCAATGCTTTTTTTCGAGCTGAATCGTATCCCGAGTTAAGAATTGCCTGAGCCACATCACCTCTCATACACCCCGAAAGTGCAATCAGACCTTCACTGTACTTTTTTAAAATTTCCATGTCAACTCTGGGCTTATAATAAAATCCTTCCGTGTTAGCAAGCGTAACAAGAGCCATAAGATTTCGATATCCGATTTCATTTTTGCACAGCAAAACAAGGTGTCCGTATCTCTTGTCTGCAGACGGATCCTTTGAAAAACGACTGCGAGGTGCAGTGTACACTTCGCAGCCAATTATAGGTTTTATTCCTTTTTTGATTGCCGCTTCATAAAACTCAACAACTCCGTGCATACAACCGTGATCGGTTATGGCTATCGCCTCCATTCCAAGTTCCGCAGCAAGATTCGTCACGGCTGAAATATCGGCAGCACCGTCTAAAAGACTGTATTGAGTATGAAGATGCAAGTGCACAAAATCAGACATATTCTACCTCTGTCAGTTATATTTTTCAGCTTCCTCCATAAGTTTTCGAAGTCTGTGATTGACTCCGGATTTTCCCAGTGGCGGATTCATCATCTCTCCAAGCTCCTTGAGCCCAAGCTCTTTGTGCTTAATCCTGAGTTCCGCCACCTCTTTTAAAGAATCGTTCAATTGATCAAGAACACCAAGATTTTTCAATTTTTCTATAGCCTGAGCCTGTTTAAATGCAGCATCAAGAGTTTTAGTCATATTTGCTGTGTCGCAATTCATTTTGCGATTTATGGAATTGCGCATTTCTTTCATTATTTTGACATTGTGAAATTCCATAAGTGAATCATAAGCTCCGAGAAGAGTTAAAACATCTGCCACGTCTGAATTGTTTTTAAAATAAAGTACATATGATGATTTTCTCATTGCAATCTTTGCAGAAAGATCAAATTCGTCAAACAATTTTTTCATGTCTTCGCAAAGCTTAAGATTTCCGTTTGCAAACTCCAGGTGGCAGTTTTTCTGGGGAGAAATAACCGAGCCTGATGAAAGAAAAGCGCCCTGAACAAATGCTTTTTTCTCGGCAACATCCGAAATAAAGTCAAAGTTTATTCTGAAAGAGTCAAAATCCTTCATAGTCTGATTTCGTTTGAGAATTGGTACGGTATGAAAAAGATCACATATTTCGAGCTCATCATCAATCATAACAAAATATATAATCGTCTTTTTGCCTCTGAAAACTCTGATTTCGCTTTGGATTTCACAGTCTTTCTTTATGAGCGTATACAAAAGCCTGGCAATCTTTGGATTTTCGGTTGCAAATTTCAGATGAAACCCGTTTTCGGATTTTGAAATGCGCGCACCAAAACAAAGCATTCCCATGAGCTTTGCAATGCGAATTTTTTTGGTTTTTTCATTTGTTTTTATTATTTCACTTTTTACATCCGATGAAAAAGACATACTACTTCTCCTGTATAAAAGCTCAATGTTATCTATCTTTGTTTATGTCTCTATGCGAAATAAACGCATTATATCCCATGTCAAGAACATATTTATACAATTCGTTTGCAATTGTCACAGATCTGTGTTTACCGCCCGTACACCCTATTGCCAGCACCAGATTTGCCTTTCCTTCTTCAACATAATTGGGCAAAAGAAACTCTGCCATGTCCTTCAATTTTTCAAGAAACTCTGAAGTCATCGGCGAATTTTTAACATATTCTGCCACATCATCATCAAGACCTGTTCTTGTTTTAAGCTCCGGAATATAAAATGGATTCGGCAAAAAACGAACATCAAAAACGGTATCTGCATCAAGAGGTATTCCATATTTAAAACCAAAGCTCATCACTTCAACCGTCATATGCGCTTTAGCACTGTATTCCGTATCTACAACGCTCTTTATATAATCTTGGAGCTGTTTGGGTTTCATGCTTGAAGTATCCACAACATAAGCCGCTTTTTCCCTTATTGAAGCAAGCATCTTACGCTCTGCACTAATTCCGTCGGTAACACTTCCGTCAACACCCAGCGGATGTTTTCTGCGACTTTCTTTGTATCGTTTAACAAGCACATCATCCGATGCCTCAAGAAAAATAATGTCACAATTTCCGTGAGCAGATTCAAAATCTGCAAGAACACGGTCAAGTTCGCTAAACAGTGAACCACCGCGACAATCGATACCAAAAGCAACTTTTGTAATGTCTGTGTCATGATCCATACAAAGTTCGGTGAATTTTGAAAACAAAAGAGGAGGCATGTTGTCAACACAAAAATAGCCCATATCTTCAAAAGTTTTTATGGCCTGGCTTTTTCCTGCACCCGACATTCCGGTTACAATAACAAATTTCATAGCTGTATCACTCCGTTTTATCTGCCGAGAATTCTGACTTCCGGCTCAAGTTCAACTCCAAATTTTTGCAAAACAGTCTCTTTTACGTGTTCCATAACAGCCAAAACATCACTGCAAGATGCATTATCAACATTTACAACAAATCCGCAGTGCTTATCAGAGACCATTGCTCCGCCGACTCTATATCCTCTGAGACCCGCATCATCAATCAGTTTTGCGGCAAAATATCCCTCGGGTCTTTTAAATGTTGAACCGGCACTGGGATATTCGAGCGGTTGTTTGGTTCTTCGTCTGAGTGCAAGATCTTTCATATATTCACAGATACTGTCTTTGTTACCTTTTTTCAATTCAATAACCGACGAAACAATGATTTCTCCGTTTACAAAACGACTCTTACGGTATCCAAACAAATGCTCATCACCAAAACATTCTTTGATTTCGCCATTTCGGTCGATATACCTTGTAGATACAACCACATCTTTCATCTCACCGTCATAAGCGCCTGCATTCATCACTATTGCACCACCAAGACTGCCTGGAATTCCCGAGGCGAATTCAAAGCCTGTGAGAGAATTGTCCAGTGCACACGCGGAAATACGCGAAAGAAGTGCGCCGGCTGATGCTTCAATGCGGTTGCCCACACATGAAATATTTGAAAAATCTTTTCCGACAGAAATTACTGCCCCCTCAATCCCTTTGTCGGAAACCAGAAGATTGGATCCGTTGCCGATAATGCAAAAAGGAACATTATGCTCTTTCAAAGCACTTATGGAGTCAATTATTTCATATTCGTTTTTAACAGACAAAAATATATCTGCGCTCCCGCCTATTTTGAAATATGTGTGGTTTTTCATAGGTTCATCTATCATAGCCACTATGTCGGGATGCTTTTGCTTTATAAATTCGACAATATATTCTTTATTAATTTTCGTCACAACCTTTAATTTATTTTCCCAAAAAAGCGGCACCTATTATGCCGGCATCATTACCGAGTTTTGCAATTATAATTTCGGTTGAGGTCACAATTCCCGCACCGTAAGTGCGCTTTTCAACATATTTTTTAAGCGGAACAAGCAGATTGTCTCCCTGATTACATATTCCGCCACCAATGGCAACAATATTTGGTTGGAAAATGTTTATGATATCAACAAGACCTTCACCTACATATTTTATATAGTTGTCAACAACTGTTTTTCCTGCACTGTCTCCTGCCTGAGCTGCATCAAACGGAATTTTGCCGTTTGCCTTTCCGCCATTTTCGTCTACCATTTTGGCAAGAAGCGAATCGGGATTGGCTTTTGCACATCTTTCGGTATCTCTTATGAGAGCTGTTGCCGAGGCATACGCTTCCCAACAACCGTCTCTGCCGCAACTGCAGTGTTCACCGTCCATAGAGATACATATGTGTCCAAGCTCTGCTCCCATTCCGTTGAATCCGGTATAGAGCTTTTTGTCGATAATTACACCGCCACCGACACCGGTTCCCAGCGTAATTGCAACAAAGCTTTCAATAGAATCATCATTCAGATTAAAAAATTCACCAAGAGCGGCACAATTTGCATCGTTTCCTATATAAACAGGCTTATCAATGTATTTTTTCATTTCATCGCATATGGGAGCGTTTTTCATAACTATATTATTGGAATAATATACTATTCCGTTTTTATCATCCACAGATCCGGGGCAACCTATACCTATGGAATGAATTTCATCAAGAGAAATCTTTTCGTCGTTCAAAACCTTGAGTACAAGATCTGCCATAGCCTTTACAACTGCTTCGTAGCCGGCATTTCTTTCAGTTGGTGCACTTTGCTTTGCAATGATGTCTCCTCTTTCGGTTACCACCCCAACCTTTATTCCTGTTCCGCCAAGATCTATTCCCAAATAATACATATTAATAATCCTCCTTGATTTATTCTTCATCGGAAAGTGCCATTCCCGACATAACTCTGTTATTGAGCGCTTCGGCAGCATTGTAACCCATCTTTTTCTGACGGTTATTCATAGCCGCAACCTCAATTACAACTGCAAGATTTCGACCCGGCTTAACCGGAACGGTGATTGACGGAATGTCAATACCCAAAATATCGGTATATTCCGTTGTAAGCCCAAGACGGTCATACTGTTTTTTATCCTGCCAGAGTTCAAGATTGATAATGAAATCAATTTTCTCAACATTTTTAACGGCACCAATACCGAAAATCATTTTTACATCTACAATACCTATACCGCGAAGTTCAACAAAATGTCTTATTACATCCGGTGCACTTCCGAGAAGTGAAATGTCAGATACTCTTTTTATTTCAACAGCATCATCAGCAACAAGACGGTGACCTCTTTTAACAAGTTCAATGGCAGCCTCGCTCTTACCGACACCGGAATCGCCCAAAAGCAAAATGCCTTCGCCGTATACTTCAACCAAAACACCATGCATTGTAATTCGCGGTGCAAGCTCAACATTCAAAAAAGCAATAAGAGCACTCATGAATCTTGAGGTTGTGTTTGATGTACGAAGAACGGGCACCTTATATTTTTGAGAAAGCTCGTTCATTTCATCTGGTATGGGGAGATTTCGCGAAACAATAACGCATGGTATGTTTTTTTCAAACAAGTGCTCCAAGGACTGTTTTTTTGCATCCGAAGAAAGTTTTTCAAGATACGAAAGTTCCTCTCTTCCCATAATCTGAATGCGATCATTGTAAAAATTATCAAAAAAGCCCGCTATTTGAAGTCCGGGGCGATTGACCTCGTTTGTAATTATTTTAATTTTTTCGTATTTTTCAAATACACAAACCGGTTCAAGTTTGAACTCCTCGGCAATTCTTCCGAGACTAACACTGAATGTAAAATTATCCATTTTGCACCTCCGTATTTTTCATCCATAATATTATACACTATTTTTATATAATTTCAAATACTTTTACAAAAAAAAATTCACAAATTTGCTAAAATGTCACATATTTTTATTAAATAAAAAATTTTTTAAAAAAACACTTGCAATTATTAATCTTTTCTGTTATAATATTTTTTGTTTTATGAACGGATTTAAACCATAGGAGGTGCATATATATGGCTAAATGTGAAATCTGCGGAAAAGGTGTTGCTTTCGGTATTCAGGTGAGTCACTCTCACAGAAGATCCAACAGAACCTGGAAAGCTAATGTTAGAAGCGTAAGAGCTATTGTTAACGGTACTCCCAAAAGAGTAAATGTTTGCACAAGCTGCCTTCGTTCAAACAAGGTTACCAGAGCTATCTGAGTACCTTCAAAAGTTTTTCGTCCGATATTTGCCTTTTTGCAAATGCAAACACAGTGCATTTAACGGACGAACCCATTTTTGATTTTTATTTTATTACAATAAAATCCACTCTGCAATGCAGAGTGGATTTTTTGTATGTTATTGTTTTTTATCATCGGTAGTCTTTGCGGGTTTCGGATGTTTCAGAGCAGTCTCTTCAAACTCGTGTTTCAAAACATTTTCGCGCAAAAGTCTGTATATCGCCGCAAAAACAGGAACACCAAGCAGCATCCCCACAATCCCGAAAAGTGCACCACCAACCGTAATTGCCGCCAAAACCCAAACCGCAGGCAAACCTATGGAATTACCAACAACCTTGGGATAGATAAAATTGCCTTCAATTTGCTGGAGTACAATTATAAACAAAACAAAAAACAGTGCCTGAACGGGAGAAACCGTCATAATAATCAAAGCCCCTACAGCTGCTCCGATATATGCACCTGCAACAGGTATAAGAGATGTAAATCCGATAAACACACCTATCATCTGCGGATACGGGAACTTAAATATCATCATTCCAAACGTACACATTACACCAAGTATTATGGCTTCAATAACCTGACCGACAATAAATTTTCTGAAAGAATCATTGAAAACAGAAAAAACATATAACGTTTTTCTCTCATATTTGGGCGCATAACAGTGAAGCAACCGCACAGCCTGATGTTTAAGCCTGTTTCTGTAAAGCAAAAAATACGCCGAAAATACTATACTTATGAAAACAGTTATAACAGATGATACAACCGACATTACCACATCAACAATGGCTCCGGCGGCCATACCTACACTGTCTAAAACAGGTCCGGCAAAGCTTGATACCACTCCGTTCCAGTCGTTCATATTCATATTGGCGAGCATAGCTAAGGTATCCTCAGGCAAGTACCTCCTTACCAAATCATTTGAAAGGAGATTTTCAACCAATGAATCAAGAAGTGCCGGTATGTCTGAGAGAAGCTTTTCAACACAGTCAACCAATTCCGGAACAATCATTCTGATTACAACAAATATTATTGCAAAAAAAGAAATAAATGTTGCCACGAGACATACTGCAGGTCTTGTTTTTACCACAATGGGCTTGTCATAATATTTCGGGAAATAATGCTTTTCAAAAAAAGTCATGAGAATATTTAAAACATAGGCAATGCCTACTCCGACAAAAATCGGAGTCATTCCTCCTATAAGCATCCCAAAAAGTCCCGACACCGCACTCCAGTAATAAATTGCCAGATAAAGAACGAAAACACCAAAAAGAACACGTACAATGTTCTTCCATTGAAAAAACACTTTGCCTACCTTCTTTCATAATACGAAAACAAATCCGAACAATTAAAACGATATGTTCAATTAGTATTTAAGTATTATAGCATATGCAAATAATTATTTCAACAGGAAGAGTGTCGAATTTACAACTTTGTTACATTTATAGTTTTATCTCAACATATGAAACACGCAAAATTCAACTCATCCAAGACTATCCGACTGTCAGATACTTAACCATAACACCTAATCGTGGTCAATACCCCTAAAATCTTGGAGTAAAATTTTTTTCGTATTTCGCAAAGAAATTTGTGTAGTATTTCGTCTATAAATGAAAATATTTTTCAAAAAGCTATTGAAATATTCCTTTTTTTATGATATACTGTTATCATTATATAGTATAAGTAAAATAAAAATTATAAAACGGAGGTAAGATCATGAACGATTTTTTATTTGACATGATTGCAACTGAGCTTGAAGATGCAGTCGGTCGCGAAAACTGTTCAACAAGAACCATTGACAAAATCACTCACAGTGTAGACTTCTTCTGGCTCTCCAGAATGTGGGCAGACAGAGGTCTTCGTATGCCCGAGGCAGAAATCGTTGTTGCTCCCAAGGATGCACAGGAAACTTCTGCAGTTCTCAAAATTGCAAACTACTACAAAATGCCCGTTACCACATGGGGCGGCGGTGCAGGCAGTCAAGGCGGCGCTCTTCCTGTTTGCGGCGGTATTGTTCTCGACACAAAGAGAATGAATCAGATTCACGAATTTAACGAACAGGCTATGTACATAGAATGCGGCACAGGTACCGTGTATAAACACCTTGAATGGGCGGCAAACGAAAGAGGATATGCGACAATGCACTATCCCTCATCCCTCACCTGCTCAACCGTGGGCGGCTTCCTTGCTCACAGAGGTATTGGTGTATCTTCCACCAAATACGGCAAAATTGACGATATGGTAATGCAGATGGAAGTAGTTCTCCCCAACGGTGACATTATCAACACTTCTCCCTGCCCCAAACATGCCGCAGGTCCCGATCTCAACCAGATTTTCATCGGTTCCGAGGGAACACTTGGTGTTATGACAAAGGCTCAGATGAGAATTTATGATCAGCCCGAATCAAGAAAGTTCAGAGCTTTCCTTTTCCACAATATGACAGATGCATTTAACGCAGGCAGAGAGCTTCTTCAGAAGTTCAAACCCTCTGTTATGAGACTTTATGACGAAGCAGAAACCGCTTCTCTCATCAAAAAGATTGTTGGTGTGGAAAAGCCGGGAGCATTTATGAACATCGCCATTGAAGGCGTTGCTGAAATGGTTGACCTTGAAGAAAAGATTCTTCTTCAGACATTCGGCAAATACGGCGCTGAAGACCTCGGAAGTGAATACGGTGAAAAATGGTGGAAAGAAAAGATTACATTCTTCTATCCCGGTCACATGATGGATCTTCCTCAGATGTTCGGTACAATGGATACCATTGCTCCTTATGACAAAATTGAAAAAATCTACTGGGAAATGAAAAAAGCCATTGAAACAAACTTCCCCATGGCAAGATTCATTGCTCACTTCTCCCACTGGTATGAATGGGGCTGCATGATTTATGACCGTTTCATCATTGATGAAGAAAACGTTCCCCAAGATCCCCACGAAGCTCTCAGACTTCACAACGACATCTGGAACTGCGGCGTAAGAACAGCTCTTGCCAACGGCGGTGTTGTTAACGATCACCACGGTGTTGGTATTAAGCTTGGCAGACTCATGAAAGAACAGTACGGTCCCGCTATGCAGGTTATGGAAGGAATCAAAAAACAGCTTGACCCCAACGGTATCCTTAACCCCTACAAGCTCGGATTATAATAAGGGAGGTAAAATATAATGCAATTTACACAGAAATCAAAAGAACATCTTGATGCCTGCCGTTTCTGCTGGATGTGCAGACACATCTGCCCCATCGGAACAGCTACAGGTCTTGAGAGAAACACTGCAAGAGCAAGAGCTCTCGGTCTTTCTCTCGTTGCAAGAGATGCAATTGAATATTCAGATGATATCATAAACAATGTATACGAATGCGCCCTTTGCGGAGGTTGTGTTGAAGACTGTACAACAGGTTGGGATCCTGTTATGTTTACCAAAGAAGCAAGACAGATTGCCGCTTTGGAAGGCAAGCTCCCCGAATACATTCTCAAAATGCTCGACAACCTTGATGCAAAAGGCAATGTGTTTGGTCTTGACAAGAATGCAGACCTCACCAAAAAAGCTGAATCCCTCAAGGCTTCAGACACCCTTTTCTTCATTGGTGAAGATGCTTCCTTCAAAACACCCGACAATGCAATTGAAGCAATTGAGCTCCTTGAAAATGCAGGCGTTGATTTCACAGTTTTGGCTGATGAACCCAACAGCGGTTATTCAATGAGCTTCATCATCGGCGCTGTTGCCGAAACAAAAGCAGTTATGGAAAATGCGGCTAAAAAGCTTTCGGCATACAAAACCATCGTTTGCTATGACCCTGCCGATGCAAAGGTTATGAAAAGAGAATACAAAGAATGGGGCATTGAGCTCGGTGCAGAGGTTGTAACCTACACCGAATTCCTTGCAGGTCTCATAAAAGACGGTAAACTCGCTGTTAAAAAGTCTGATATGGACTTTACACCTCAGGACAGCTTCCTTCTTGCAAGAGAGCTTGACGAAACAGATGCTGTTCGTGATATCCTTAGTGCTTGCGGTAATGTTAAAGAAATGCTTCTTAACAAAAAAGCAACAGTTCTTGCCGGCAATCTTCTTATGAACGAATATATGCCAAACGTTATGAAAATGGTTGCCGAAAACAGATGGGTTAATGCTAAAAACATGAACTGCACCTGCGTTGTAGCCACAAGCCCCGCAGAATATTATATGCTTAAATCTGTTAAACCCGCTGATATGGAAATTCTTACTATTGAGGAGGCTATTGGAAAATGCTTGTAAGTTTTAAAGAAGTTTTAGACATTGCAAAAGAGAAAAATTTTGCTCTTCCTGCATTTAACGTTTATAATATGGAAACAACAATGGGTATCATCGGTGCTGCCGAAGAAGCAAAAGCTCCCATTATTGTTCAGAGCTATTCAAGACTTTTCACAAACGAAGAAGGATATTACGTATCCCCCATCGTTATTGCCGCTGCTAAAAAAGCAAGCGTGCCCATTTGTTTCCACCTTGACCACGGCGCTGGTCTTACCGAAGTTACCCGTGCTCTTTGCTACGGTGCAACAGGTATTATGATTGACAAATCTGCTCTTGACCTTGAAGAAAACATTGCAGAAACAAAGAAAATTGTTGATATGTGTGCTGCAGTTGGCGTTCAGGTTGAAGGTGAGCTTGGTCACGTTGGTTCTGTTAATGATGACCACATGTGCGAATATACAAAGGTTGACGAAGCAGTTCGCTTTGTTAAAGAAACCGGCGTTGATGCTCTTGCTGTTATGGTTGGTACTGCTCACGGCAGATACAAACAGGCTCCCGTCCTCGACATTCAGAGAATTAAAGACATCTACGAAGCAACCGGCACAGCTCTTGTTCTTCACGGCGGCAGTGGTGTTCCCGACGATCAGCTCACAGCTGCAATTGATGCAGGTATCAGAAAAATCAACTTCGGTACTGATGTTTGCTATGCATTCCTCGATCAGGTTTTTGAAACCTCAAGAGAATTTGTGGGCATCGATATGTTTATGAAAGATGCAATCAAAAACGTAAAAGAATTTGCACTGGGCAAAATCAAGCTTCTCGGTGCTGAGGGCAAAGCATGAGTAAGATAGTCGGAATTGGCGCAAATGTGTGTGACACATTGATCACCGTGTCCACCTATCCTACAGAAGATACAAAACAAAAGGCTTCTTCCACCGTGGTATGCGGTGGAGGGCCTTGTGCAACCGGGCTTGTTGCGGCTTCAAAGCTTGGCGGAGACTGCGGATTTATCGGTAACTTCGCCGGAGATGCAAGCGGAGCATTTTTGAAAGAAGATTTTGAAAAATACAATGTTTCAACAGAATTCACCGACATAAAACCCGGCAGTATATCTTTTTCATCCTGGGTGGTTCTCTGCTCGGACACCGCATCAAGAACCTGCGTTTTTGACCGCGGCAATGTTCCTGCACTTGTGCTTTCGGATAGCCAGAAAAAAGCAATTGCCGATGCCGACATCCTTATGGTAGACGGCAACGAAATGAGTGCGGCAATTGAGGGAGCAAAGGTTGCACGAGAAAACGGCACAAAGGTGCTCTATGATGCAGGCGGACTTTATGAAGGTGTTGAAAATCTCCTTCCCCTTGCAGACTACATAATTCCCTCGGAGGAATTTTCTCTCGGAATAACAGGATGCAAAACGGCAGAGATGGCTGCAAAAGTGCTTTTTGAAAAATACAGTCCCGAATTTATTATTATAACCCAGGGCATAAAGGGCGGAATTCTCTATGACGGAAAAGAGCTTCGGTCTTATCCTGCATTTCCCGTTGACTGCGTTGATTCAAACGGCTCGGGCGACGTGTTCCACGGAGCTTTTGCCTTTGCAACAAACAAAGGTTTTTCACCCTACAAAGCATGCCTTTTCTCAAGTGGGGTTTCGGCGCTCAAATGCACTCACGTGGGCGCAAGAGCCGGAGTACCCACATATGACGAAACAATTAAATTTTTAAAGGAGCGTGGAGTTAATGAATTTTAAGAAAAAATGGACCAAAAAATACGGTAAATCCGAAATCATGACCAAAGAAAACAGCTCTTGCAAGCTTATGGAAATTGACATGGTTAAACTCTCAGACGGTCAGAAAAAATCATATTCTGCCAAAGATACCGAATTTGGTATTCTTATTTTTGGCGGTAAATGTACAATTGAAGGAAAAGATTTCTCTTTTGCAAATATCGGTAAGAGAGAAAATGTTTTTGACGGTGCGGCAACAAGCGTATATGTTCCCGGAAACACCGATTTCACCATCACAGGCGTGGGCGAAGTTTCAATGGCAGTTGTTAAATCTCCTGCGGAAAAAATGTTTAAACCCGTACTCATCAATCCCGAAGATGTAATCATTAAGGATATGGGTAAACCCGGTTGGGAAAGACAGGCTCACTTCATTCTTGACGAAAGAGTTGAAGCAAACATCATCTACATTGGCGAAGCTTATGTTAAAGGCGGTCAGTGGGCAAGCTACCCTCCGCACAAACACGATGATGATAATATGCCTACCGAGGCCGCAACAGAAGAAGTGTACTACTATGAATTCAAAAAAGACACAGGCTTTGGTATTCAGAGAGTTTACACAATGGAAGGCGACATCGACGAGACCTATACCGTTAAATCGGGTGACCTCGTGGAAATGCCCAGAGGTTATCACCCCTACCACTCTGCTCCCGGATATGACAGCTATTATCTGTGGATTATGGCAGGCAAA
This sequence comes from Clostridia bacterium, assembly GCA_017397885.1. Taxonomy (GTDB): domain Bacteria; phylum Bacillota; class Clostridia; order UMGS1810; family UMGS1810; genus RGIG1828. The sequence goes on from JAFQHQ010000026.1 coordinate 21,352, forward strand.
AACAGAGGTTTCTTTATGACAACCGACGAAGATCACGCTTGGCTTAATAAATAATATACAAGGAGAGCCGGATCCGACAGTGCATTTTTGCATTGGCGGTTCCGGCTGTGTACTATAATGATTTATAAACTACAGCCCACAAGGGTTTACCGTTCATACTACGGAGGAATGAATCTTGACACTATTCAAAATGTCAATCCTCCCGAAAACTCACGATTCCCGGAGGATTGGCTTGCATCTGTCACAACTGCATTCAACCCCGGAAGAAATGTTCCCTATGAGGGATTAAGCAAAACAACGGACGGAATTTTTCTTAAAGACATTATTGAAGAAAACAAAGAAGAAATGATTGGTGAGCATGAGTCTATGTCAATTCTTTTTAAGCTTCTTGATGCTGCCGAAAGACTTGCAATTCAGGTTCATCCAACAATTGAATTTGCCAAAAAGCATTTTAACTCCAACTATGGCAAAACCGAATGCTGGTACATGTTAAACGACGGCGGCGAAGTGTATCTCGGCTTTAAAGAAGGAATCACCAAAGAATACTGGAAATCCCTTTTTGACAGTCAGGACATAGAAAAAATGCTCGGATGCATGCACAAATTTGAAGTAAAAAAAGGCGACTTTATTTTTGTTGAGGGAGGTGTACCCCACGCAATAGGCAAAGGCTGTTTCCTTGCAGAGCTTCAGGAACCAACTGACCTTATGGTTATTCCCGAAAAGGTTACTCCGTCGGGAATTGAGCTTCCCGAACAAAAGCTTCACGGCGGTCTTGGATTTGAAAAAATGTTTGACTGCTTTGTGTATGACGGAAAAAGCAAACCTGAGACAAAAGAAAAGTATTTTATAACACCGAAGGCAATTGATGAAAATGCGTCTGTTTTGGTGGATTCAACCATTACGGATAAGTTCAGACTTTTTAAAATTGAATGTAAACAAAATGCAACATTTAAAACAGACAGCTATGCAATAGCCGTTGTAACAGACGGAAGTGCTTCGATCAACGGTACAGAAATGAAAATCGGAGACAGAGTTTTTATTTCCGAAAAAGAAAATATACTAAACATTGAAGGCAACGGACAGGTGCTTGTTTGCATGCCGTAATTTGAGTTTGTCGGGGTGTTCGCAAACGAGGCTGAAGCGAAAGCCGCCCCTGCCTAAGGGGAGGTGGATTTGCCGTTAGGCAAAGACGGAGGGGTTCGAAACGCAGAAGTATCAACGCTTTCAGCAATACCCCTCAGTCAGTTTCGCTACGTTCACTGCCAGCTCCCCTTAGGCAGGGGAGCCTTTCGTCCTCGTGTTAAACAGCTCGACAAACCCCAATTTATAATCAATTAAACAATCCCGAAAGGATGATATGAATGCTTGAAAAATTAAAGAAATTAAATCCCGAAATCAAAATATATTCCGTACGTGACGATGAATTCAAAAAGTACGGAAGAATAATTGACATAGATACCAAAGAGTGCGTCGATGCGTGTCTGTCCCTTGATTTCCCCAAAGACGGCAGTGCATACGAACCAAGCGTAAAAGCACTTGAAGATATGAAATGCTCTGATGAAATCCGTGAAATGACACTTGGCGGATGCAAGGCTCAGATTGGCATTTGCCACGGATACAACACTCTTTTAAATGCCCTTGAATATCACAACTGCTCCGAAATAAACGTTGCCGCAACTCCCCTTGTTCTGCTTCTTGCAACAAGATGGGATATGGACGAAAATGGTGACCTTGATGCATCAAAAATAAAGGCTTTTCTTCTTGAAAAGGGTGATGCGGTTGAAGTTTTTGCTACAACTCTCCATTTTTGCCCATGTCAGGCTGAAGATAGCGGTTTTTCGTGTCTTGTGGCACTTCCGGAAGGCACAAACACACTACTTGATGCTCCTTCAAAAGACAAGCTTCTTTTCAAGAGAAACAAGTGGCTCATTTGTCACGAAGATAACGAAGCTCTCAAAGAAAAAGGAATTTATCCCGGTATTCACGGAACAAATTACGAAATAACGTTTTAAGGAGATTTAAAAATGATTGACTTTAACAAAGCTGTTGACAAATACACAGATTTGATTCTCGAAACCGAAAAATACATATGGGCAAACCCGGAAACAGGCTACAAAGAATTTAAAACTTCGGCATATATGGAAAAGACCTTCAGAGACCTTGGCTATGACCTTGTTATGGCAGAGGGAATCACCGGTTTCTACACTGTGGTTGACACAGGAAAACCCGGTCCCGAGGTTTTGGTGCTTGCAGAGCTTGACTCCATAATCTGTTTTGACCATCCGGATTCAAACCCCGAAACCGGAGCAGTTCACTCCTGCGGACACCACGCGCAGTGTGCCGCCCTTGTAGGTTTTGCGGCAGCCCTCAGAGAACCCGGAGTATTGGATGAGCTTTGCGGCAAGATAAGAATTTGTGCAGTTCCTGCAGAAGAACTTCTGGAAATTGAATACAGAAGCAAACTGAAGGCAGAAGGCAAAATAAAATATTTTGGCGGCAAAAGTGAATTTTTGTCACGAGGTTATTTTGACGGTGTTGACATTGCATTTATGGTTCATGCATCATCAAATTTTGCGTGCACAAACGGAAGTGTCGGTTGTATAACAAAGAGAATCATATACAAAGGCGTTGCCGCACACGCAGGCGGAGCTCCTCACCTTGGCAAAAATGCTCTCTATGCGGCAAACTGCGGACTCAATGCAATCAATGCAATCCGCGAAACCTTCAGAGAAGTTGATCAAATCAGAGTTCATCCCATCATCACCGATGGTGGTTCAATGGTAAATGCAATCCCCGAAAAAGTTGTCCTTGAAAGCTATGTCAGAGGATTGACCTATGAAGCCATTGTTCAAAACAATCAAAAAGTTAATCAGGCACTTACGGGTGCGGCACTGTCCATTGGTACAAATGTAGAAATAATTGATGCACCGGGATATTCTCCCCTTGTTAACAACAAAGATATGATTGAAGTGGCAAAAGAAGGTGCGGCGCTTGCAATTCCTCACCACGAATTTAACCACAGAGATGGATACGGTTCAGGTAGTACAGACATGGGCGATCTTTGTTGTATTATGCCGGCATTCCATCCATACAGTGCAGGTAGTGTGGGAACAAGCCACGGCAAAGACTACTACATTGAAGATAAAATTGCCGCTTGTGTCGACAGTGCAAAATTCCAGTTGGGAATGCTCTATATACTTTTGAAAGACAACGGAAAAAGAGCAAAAGAAATTATCACAAACTATAAGCCGATGTTTGCATCAAAAGAGGAATATCTGAACTATGTTGACAGTCTCAATAGCTGTGGAGACAGAATTGAATATCTCGAAGACGGAACTGTTAAAGTTAATATAAAATAAGCAAGGAGAACACCAATGAAATATGTTTTAGGAATAGATTTTGGTGGAGGTGCATCCAAAGCCACGCTCCTCGGTGAAGACGGAAAAATCAAAGCGGAAAGCACCATTGAATACGAAACATACCACCCCACTCCCGATTCATCGGAGCAAAATCCTAACGACTGGTATGAAGCGGCAAAGGAAAACATTAAAACAATTATCGAAAAAAGCGGTATTGATGCTAAAGATATTTGCACTCTCGCTCTGGATGCGGCAACTCACACAGCGGTTGTGTGCGACAAAGATTTTAACGTGCTTCGCCCTGCTATCTACTGGACAGACCTTCGAAGTATAAAGGAAGTAAACGAGCTTAAAGAATCTCACGGAGAGCTTATATACGAGCAGGCTCTTCACAATGTGAGCACAATCTGGACTCTGCCCCATCTTTTGTGGATAAAGAAAAATGAGCCGGAAATATGGAGCAAAATCCGTTATATTATGTTTGAAAAGGATTATGTACGTCACAAAATAACAGGTGATTATGTTACCGACAACATCGAAGCCGAGGGCAGTATGCTCTTTGATTTTAATCGTCAGTGCTGGTCCCGGGAGCTTTGCGATTCCATAGGTCTTGACATCTCAATTTTGCCAAAAATTGTTAAACCCATGGACTGTGTGGGAACTGTTACAAAAGAAGCGGCAATTGATACCGGACTCATTGAGGGCACAAAGGTCATTTGCGGTACAACCGACACTGTTATGGAGGTGTATGCGGCAGGTGGGGTAAGCGAGGGAGATATGACAGTTAAGCTTGCAACCGCAGGCAGAATCTGCGTTGTTGCAGGAAAATCCTATCCTCACTTAAACCTCATTAACTACTCCCACATTGCTGACGGAATGTGGTATCCCGGCACTGCAACAAAGGCTTGTGCTTCATCCTATCGTTGGTACAGAGACACCTTTGGCGAAACCTATGATGCTTTAAATGAAGGAGCAGAAAAAATCGAACCCGGATGCGGCGGACTCATGTATCACCCCTATTTAAACGGTGAACTCACCCCCTATCAGGATCCGAAACTTTGTGCAAGCTTCATCGGTGTGCGTTCGGGTCACACAAAAGCTCACTTTACAAGAGCAGTTCTTGAGGGTGTATCGCTTTCACTTAAAAACTGCATTTCCGAGCTTGACCGCATTGGCGTACCCCACAACAAAAAGGCAGTGATAATCGGCGGTGGTGCAAAATCTCCCCTATGGCGACAGATTACAGCGGATTGTCTTAATATGACTCTTATTCAAAAAGAAAACACTGATTCATCATTTGGTACGGCTATGATGGCAGGTGTTGCATCGGGATTCTGGTCTTCACTTAGCGAAGCACTTGAGGAGTGCAACAAAACCGTTTCCGAAACTGTTCCGAACAACAAAAATGTTGAAATATATGAAAAACTACTCAAAAAACATAGAGCAGTTCACGATGCTCTTGCACCTATTTATAGTGAAGAATAAGTTTTGATGGATAAATTGGAGTTTATCGGGGAGTTGCGTTGAAATCAATTGGAGTAACTTTCTATAATCATGCAGTTCTTTTCAAAGAAATTTCTATAATATCTGTTTCTTTGCCCGACCGCCTTCGACTCCGTCACTCAGACGTCGGCGAAGGCTAAATCCGAATCCCCGCAGCGGAAAATGATGGATTCGGATTTTCGAAGTCGAAACAGATATTATAGAAAACGAACTGCTACGACTATATAAAGCTCCTCCAATTGATTTCGCAAATTTGTGCCTCACTAAAATGTTTGAAGGTCACACAAACTCGGCAAAATCGACCACGGGGCATTTTCAGAAAACAGTCATACGAACGGTTTCGAAAATTTGATGTCACGCCGAAAATTTTGGCGTAAATCAGTTTCCTTAAATAGCCAAAATTAGCGAGCACGCATCTGGTTG
>JAFQHQ010000027.1 GCA_017397885.1 Clostridia bacterium
AAATCGACCACGGGGCATTTTCAGAAAACAGTCATACGAACGGTTTCGAAAATTTGATGTCACGCCGAAAATTTTGGCGTAAATCAGTTTCCTTAAATAGCCAAAATTAGCGAGCACGCATCTGGTTGATGCGGTGCGGAGTGGTTCGTGTGGGACATCAAATTTTCGAAGTTCGCTTACGAAAGTTCGTATGTGTTTTAGGGAAATGCCCCGTGGTCGATTTTCATTATTATTTTTCAAACAGCCCGACAAACCCCAATTCACCAAAAAACCTGCGGCCAACAGACCGCAGGTTTTTTAATTTAATATACTATTATTTCTTCCACATCTCTGAGGGGTTTAAGGTTTGATGTCCAGTAAAAAATATCTGCCTCTGCATCGGATGAAAAGCTTACTGTTGAGTAACCTTTGTTTGTTATAACCTCTGCCTCAATGCCCTTTGCACTCTTTGCAAGAACAAAAATTTCATCATCACACTCTTTATATACCCTTGCAATAATTTTGTCATCTTTTATGTAAGGTTCGGCAAACCGGGCATGCTCAAGAACTATTCTTCCGCCCTCTTCAATATAGATATAGGCTCCTTCTGTATCTTCCTTGATTATCGCATTTGCATACACCAGAACATTTTTGTCAACGTAAAGTCCTCCGACCGAGATTTTATCCATCACCTTAAGAGTTTCGCCGGTGTGGGGGTTATAGGTGTAAATAGCCTTATCGGTGTTGAAAAACAGCTTACCGTTATACTCGGCAAGTCCCGAAAAAACCATTCCTTCAACAATCCAGTTTCCTTCGAAATTCCATTTTTCATCAACACCTGCAAGATTATCATATATCACGTTTCCGTCTTCGTCCACAAGTCTGTCGCCGTCAATCCAATATGCTTTGCCGTGGCAGTAGGCAACCTCCGCCAAACTTTCATGCCAGGGGGCATCGTCAAATCGTGTGGAATCAGCCTCAAATTCTCCAAGGTCAAATCCATAGTGGGGATTGGGCAGAGTCTGAATGCAGCCGGTGCTTATAAGCTCGTATTCATGGTGAACTTCACCGCAATCGTCGGAATCATCCCATGTAACATCAATGTGATACCATTCTCCGTCGACCTTAACAAGATTCCACGCATGATTCATAACATCGGATGACACATAACGGGTTTCTATTCCGAGCTTATTCATCATATATGTAAATGCAAGAGTGTAACCCTGACAAACTCCAAGCTTTTTTGTCATAATCTCAAGAGTAAACTGGTGATAATAGGTTCCCGGATCCGTGTTTGCAGAATCATAATAAAAATCCCAGTCATAGCTGAAATGCTCCACCATATAGTCGTGAACCGTCATAACCTTGTCAAAATCGGTCATGTTTTCGCTGATAAGAAAAAGTATTTCTTCACTGACCGCTTCAATTTCTTCGAGAGTATTTTCTATTTGTTCCTTGTCGGTAATGCCGTAAATGGGTTCGACGTCTGTAACATATTCATCATCATCCCGGTAATAATAGGGACCGAGAACATAAAAATATTCGGGATTAGAGAAAAGAACATCCCCGTATGCTTTTTGAAAATCGGAAATTTTTATTTGAAATTCCGATACATCAATGCATTCTTCCATGTTATCCCATCCGGCTTTAATAACATCTTCAAAGCTATCTTCTCCCATAAGAGAAATGTCCGAATCGGGCATCGTGTCAAAGAGTAAATCTCCGGGCATAAAATGCCTTTCTCCGGCTTTGACATCTGCATAAACAACGCCCGTCGAGATAATAATAGTTATTACAAGTAAAACAGAAATAAATTTTTTCACAGCATACTCCTCCGATTGTATTGCATCATACGATACAAATATAACATATTTAATGCAAAAATGCAATGTTTAATTAAAGAATTGAGGTTTACCCACAAAAGGCATGTCTCAATAAGTGACCTTTCACTAAATTGAGACACGCCTTTTCACGTTAATTATTAAACTATATCAATTGATGGATACTGTGGAATGAAGAGCAAAGGGATAGTTATCACTTTCGCTCCACACAAAGGCTTTTGCTTCGTCGGACACTGCCGAAATATCAATTGCCGCAGAAACAACATCAAAATCTCTTGTTCCGGCAGGAACTGTAACTGTGGTAAGTTTCACGCTCACAAGAGTGTCGTCTTCGTAATCGGCAATTGCTATGACAACATCAAAATCATGGGCAGTTGCATTTGAAACTTTTGCCACCGCTTTGTAGGTTGCTGATTTTGAAATTGCAGTTGCATCTGCAATTTCATCATATGCCGCTTCGGAGTCTGCGGGAGCAAATTTTGCAACTGTATATTCACGGCTACCCTCAGTGGGGTATGTTGTGTATTCATAGGTTGCTTTATATTCAGAATACCAGTTTTCAGTGGCAAATCCCCAAACATCCATTGTTGAACCGGGAGCATAAACCGCAAAATCAAGATATTGTTCGCCCCTTACTATACATTCATTGGCATATCTTGTCATATCATAGGTGTGACGGAATACTATGTTGCTTGTCAGTTCAGGAGTCATATTAGCAGTTGTTTTTTCTTCTGCTGTGCAAACTGCATTATCAGAATTAAGATATGCAGGATACAAATCGGCATATCTCAGCATTGCTCCGTCCTCATTCAAATCCGTTGTGAGTTCCCAATCATCACCGGGGAGCTTATAGGCACCCGAGGCATTTTGCGAGAAGGGGAAAATGGTTACAACGAAGGTATCAAGAGCTTCGCCCTGAAGAATCTGAGGAAGCGGGATGCGATATACCGCTGCATGACTTGAACGACCGTCAATGTTCTTTTTAGAAGTCATAGCCACAGGGTCGGCACTTGCTGTGATGTGATAGGTATAACCGTCAGATAATTTTTCGGAACCGAACCCACCACCGGTTACAAGCTCATATGTGTAAGTTTCCGATATACCATATACATCGGTAACATTGAGTACGAGTGTATAATTTTTAAATGTTTCAAGCTTAGTATCAAGAGTCACGGTCGCTCCGCTTACAGTTGTTTTTGCAGTTTCACCGTTAAGCGTGAGGCTTGCACTGTCAATACCGTTATTGAAAACAAATGAAACTTCTTTTTCTGTAGTCAAACCTTCCATTCCATCTTCAATGGTGGCACTTTGCATTTCAAGAGGAGCGGCATCTTCATAATCCCACAACATAGTTTGACCAAAATCTTTTCCTCTATAACTAGACCAATTTATATTGATAACAATATTTCTGGTTGATGTACATGCAGCACCAACATAGAAAAAATCTTTTTGACCATTGTTATAACATTCCTGCACATAGCTTGTTATATCAACAAAGCAACGCTTTACACCGGAAGTATCTGTCAGCTCCTGCACCAAGTCAGAATCAGCAGCATTGTAATCATCGGGATTTTGAACTATAGATTTAAGCGGCTCGGTTTGTGAGTTGATTCCGGAAAAATCCCACGATTCGCCGGCAATCTTCATAATTTTAAATTTGCATGACTCTTGAGGATTCGAACTGGATGTCTGATACGCAAACTGCAAAATTACAGGACCAAGCTGTTTCCCGATTGGCATACTTGGCATAGGAAACTTAAATATAACAATATTAGATTTGTATAGTGTTGATGCTTTGTTTAAAGTTGTATTATTACCTAAATTACTACCGCTAAAATACCATGCTTGATAATCAGAATCATCAGCTTGATAATAGGTAATCTCTCGTTTGTTTGGAAGAGACTTATAACCGGAAATCAAAATTTCCTCAGCACTTTGTTCTTCAGTTGTTTCCTCAGCCATTGCAAAAGGAGCAAGGGTGGCCATCATCGCAAGAGCAAGAAGAAGTGATAAAATTTTCTTCATAAATAATACCTCCAAAAATTAAGCTATTTTCCAAGGCGTTTGTTATTTATTGTGTTTTATTTGCAGACAAACCCGCCAAAAGGCAGGTTTGTCCGTGGGTTGATAATTTAACTTGTGATTTTTACTGTTCAACTGTAACTTCGGCATGTCCTGCAAGGGGTTTTACACCTTCAATGAGGAATGCTTTAACAGAGGTTACACCTTCTTCAACCGCAAAGCTTTCGGTTGCCGCATTTGCACCGTTTGAGCCGTTTGCAACACCAACGGTGTAAATCTTAACTGCTTCAAGCTTGTTACCGTTATACTGTGCCACACAAACTTTAAGACCGTAGGTTGCACCGGAATTGTTGGTAACTTTGGAAAGTGCTTTACATTCTGTACCTGCAATAATGCTTACAAAGGCATCTGCTTCATCATAAGCTGCTTCGCTATCTGCTTCAACAAGTTTTACATCGGAGAAAGCATAGTTAAATGTTGTTTCAAAGGTTGCAAGAACAATTTCTTCGTCAATGGAGTTGCCGTGGATGTCGGTGCAGGGAACGAGAACAACTTCATATGATGAGTTCTTGGGAAGAGCTGTTACATTAGCAAGTTTTACTTCTCTTTTGTTGGAATCATATGTGAGAGGTACGGAAACAGGGGTTTTTGTTTCTGCATCACGTACAACCACTTTTTCATTTGCAGAGTTAACGGTTGTGAGAAGCTTAACCGAAAGTGCTCTCAGGTTTTCGCCTGCAACATTATTCTTAACGCTGACAACTTTAAGCTCGGGAACTGCTGTTGAATATGTGTAGTATGCTCTGTATGCCGAGCTCCAGCCTTCAGAAAGGAAGCCGTACAAATCCATTGTGGATGCAGGAGCGATTACACCAACGTCAACATAGCTTTCGCCTCTTGCAATACATTCGTTAACATAACCTGCAATATCGTAGCTCTGAGCAAATAATAAGTTTTTGTCTGCTTCGGGATTGAGACAAACAGAGGTTCTCTCGCTGTTGGGGCAGGGGTTGTTGTTGGTTGTATCCATAAGAGCCTGAACATCTTCGTCACCAAATCTCATCAACTGACCGTCACCGTTTTTGTCTTCGGTAAATTCCCAGTCATCGCCGGGGAGCTTGAAGAGACCGTTTGCCGCCTGAGAAAAGGCTGTGATGTTAAACATAAAGGTGTCAAGAATCTGACCTTCGGGAATCTGTGGAACAGGCATACGGAATACCATAAAGTGACTTGCTCTCTTGTCGATGTTCTTTTTAGCGGTGTAACCCTCTTCGGGATCGGCATCAGCTGTGATCCAGTAGGAGGTTCCGTCTCTGAGGACTTCGGTTTCTGTTGAGCCTTTTGTAGCAAAATTAACGGTAACTGTTTCGGTTGTACCATACACATCGGTAGCGGTAACTTCCAAAGTATAATCTGTATACTGTTCAAGGTTTGCAGTTACTTCTACGGTTGCACCGGAAACAGTAGCAGAGATATCTTCGCCGTTAAGCTTAGCAGAAGCAGTTTCGATACCGTTGTTAAATACTACGGAAAGATTGTTTGCTTCTGTTGCAATAACACCGCCCTCTTCGGGAACTGATTTATAAAGTGCAAGAGGATCAGCAACACCAAGAGCATAGTAACCATAGGTATAGCAACCGTTATTTGCAAGGGTGCTGTAGTTTACATTATAAGTACTTGTTGTGGAATTGTGGTTGTATCCGATAAGGAAGTACTCTCTCTGACCTGCATTGTAGCATTCAATAACATAATCTGTGATATCTACATCATTGCGATAGGATGTCCAGGAATTACTGATGGTGAAATCAAGCACTGTTGAGGTTACGGATTTTTTAATATCGACTTTTGTGTCGGGAATATCCGCAGTTGTGAATTTCAGAATTTCTGCATCATATGCAGCTTCATCAAACACACCGTCAGTGTAGGTTTCTTCAATCTGATCGAATGCGAAATAGTTACCGCCGGAATAGATGGCAGTATATTGTCTGAAAATATACTTATCGATTTTCTGTCCGGGTTCAAGCTTGGGCATTGGAAGCTTGTAGAGTACATAGCCTGATTTATGAACAGAAAGCTTACCGGTAACAAGTGTGGTTCCTGTTTCGCTTATACCGTAAGGTCCGGATTGTGCTCTGAGTTCGCCATAAGTTGAAAATGTAATTGTTGTTTCAACAGCAATTTCGTCAGAATCATATGCATTAACTGTCAATGTGTAGGTTGAACCGTTAGTCATTTCAGGATTAACGCTTATCTTTCCGCCGCTGATTGTACACGGTATTTCTTCATCGTTAAAAACAGCTTTGGCTGAAGCTACGGGCTTATTATAGTAGAATTCGATCGGGTCGTTAACCGACACTGCCATTTCACCGTCTTTTACATTTGAAGATGACAATGCAAGTTCGGTAGATAATGCAGAACCTGCTGTAAAGTAGCAATAGGGTTTTTGAGATTCTGCATATGAGCTGTCGGACCACATAAATTTGTATGTGGAAGCTGACCAAATCATAATGTAGCAATGATCAAGACCTTTTAAATATGATTCATTTGCAAATGCAGTAATATCTGCCTGATAATGATAATATTCTGTTCCTTCAACCTGAATTGCTTCAAGAGAAGACATTGCACTGTTGGCTTTAGAATCTGCAATTACAGAATCGGATGTTTTAAGATTTTCCGAAAGCATTTCTTCCATATTATCAGGCAATCTTGCTATGCTATAGGATGCACCGACATTGCCGGTTTTAGTGTTTGTGGCAAAATTGAATTTGTAGTTTGAAATAACCTGCTCCTGTGAAAGCTTTGGCAAAGGCAGCTTAAAAATCAAATAAGCACCACTGTTTGTGCTCACACCGCCGCCGGACTTAACCCGGGAAGAACCTGATCCGCTGACATACCACGGGAAATAGCTGTCATCCGGAGCTTCGGTATTACTTGCCATACTATTGGCATACGAAACAATTGAGTATTCATACTCAACACCGTCGGCATACTCTGTTTGACCAACAGCAGAAGAAGCTGCAAATGTTGGTAAAGCTGTAATAACAAGCATTAATGCCAACAAAACTGATAACATTTTTTTCATAACTTCATCCTCCTGAAAAAATATTTTTGATTTTTACAAGATGCATTATATGTATTATATACTATTATATAATATAACAAGTGTTTTGTCAAAAACTTTTTAGTTGAAAGTTTTTTCTTTATAAACCCTTAATTGTTATTTTGCATTATTACATATTTATTTGAGGTTAATCGGTGTCTGACCGTCTATCCATGTGAAAGCACGGAACTTTGTTGCACTGTCTGCAACGGCAAAACCGGGAGTGCGGATTGTGAGTGCCTGACCTGCAATGAGTTTTGCATTAAATGTGTCAAGCTTTACAAGCTCATCGTCATCATTATACTGCGCAAGATAGATAACAATCTCTTTTTCACCATCTTCTTCAAAGTTTACGGCATAGGTTATTG
>JAFQHQ010000028.1 GCA_017397885.1 Clostridia bacterium
AAATGAGAAAATGCCGCAAAATCCGTGCATTTTTCCGATTTTTCTCAAAACTTTTCAAAATATTTTCTTTTTGCAAAATCTTAAACAGTTTTTGAGCATCTGATTTTCTCAAAGTGCCACTATTTCAGTGGTTTCGGACGGTTCTATGATCGACAAGTAGAACCAATGGTGACGGAATGGCAATGGCACAATACCTTTTACTCTGTCGCTAATGCTTTAGGGCGAATTGGATTTGCTAATAGATTTGGTAGTGTTGATCTTGATGAATATCCCGGTTGCAATTGGGGTTTTGGAACTCAAATAACTGTAACGGGTTATTACTATGTTAAGGCATGGTGGAAAGGAATGAAAGATAATTGAAAAAGTATAACCATTTTTTGATGATATTCTCTCTTGTGAATATCATAACAACATTTTGTTGCATGTTTTTTGGCCCGAGATTGTATCATATTTTAGGTGTACTGTTTGTTTTTGATCAAATGGAATCGACTAACTCTAATGCATTACCATTGCAGATCATTGGGATAAAAATTCTCTTAATTGCGACCATCTTATTGATTTTCCTATACATTATTCTGCGTATTTTACTGTTATTTACAAAAAAAACTAAAAGTTGGAGAATAATCTCTCACATTATTTGTGCCGACTCTATAATTGATGCTATTGCTTGTTTTGTATTTGTGATAGTTGCTGCAGTTCGCAACTATGGCTCTTTCACTGCCCGAGAAGAAGCGGACATTTTTACGCCGTGGTTTTTTACTGCGATCGTTTGGAGTGCTGTATTGATTTCGTTGATAATTGCAAAGATAAAAGTGAAGGATATTGGTAAAGAATTTATATTTACCATGGGATTGTATGGAATCAATCTTGTCACATTTTTGGTCGTCTGGGTCATCATGTCAAAAGATATGTCAATGTTTATGTTCTACACTGTAACCTTTACCTTTGTCGAAGATATTGTTTTGATTTTGCTGTTGATGATGCGTAAAAAAGAAATGGAAAGAATCAGTATCGGGCAAACAGCAGTTCTGCATCCTGATGAAAACGAACTGTCCGATGGTACAATTTAACTGTTTTGGACCAATCAAGACCAATCAGGGGATGGTTTTGTGATTGGCTCTAAAATGCAACAAATGCAGCCAATCATAGAACCGCCCCCCCCTGATTGGCTATAAATGGTGTGTTGAGTGGTTTTTCCGGAGGGGAGAGCTCATGAAAAAAGTTCCTGAAAGTGTGCGAAAAAGATTACGCAGAGAGAGAATTCTAAAAACTATCATTGTTCAGCTAATTATTCTAATTCTTTGCGGATATTCAATGTATTTGTGCCGTCCGGTGCGTACAGATGAGGTTAAAGTAATTTCATTTTACGCAGATGCTGTGGAATCGATATACGCACGTGGACATTCTTTGAAGTATATTTTGCATAATGATATCGCATATCGTGTTACCATGTATTGGCATTTTTCATATGATGAAAAAGATTATAATGAAAAATTGATCACAGAGTTTTTAACGGTTTCATATTTGCCGAATGAAAATAGTATTATAAATCAAAATATTATAGTAGATTTACGTAGTGATAAGACTGTATTTTTTTCAATTGAAGATTATAATAAAGAAAAGAAAGAAGCATGTATTATGTTAGTGATTTTCTTCTTTTTTATCAGTCTGCTTATGCACGGTTATTTTTTTATTTTGATTGATAAACTATCTTTCTATGTTGAATTGTTTAAAATGAAAAAGAAAGGAAAAATTCATATAAGTATTTCTGATTATCAACAGAAAGAAAAGCAACTGATAAAGCACAAAAAACGCAAAAAATGCAAATAGACAGCATAACCAATCAGTCACCCTAAGCTGAAAGGAGCCTGAACATGAAAGCACAGGACAGAATGATGCAGAAAAAATGGGGTATATTCAATCACTACCTGTATTACAGCGAAAAAGAATATCCCACCATTGATCCCGATTCGGTTGAGCAATTTGATGCGCTCATGACGCAAATGGCAAAGGAATGGTGCGAACAGACACGCTCGTTTGATGTAGAGAGGCTTGCACGCACACTTTCGGAAATCGGCTGCGGTTATTACATCATTACCGTTATGCAGGGCACACGTTTCATGCTTGCACCCAATTGTGCATACACACGCATTACCGGCATACAACCCGGAGACGGCTGCAGTGAACGCGATCTGATTATGGATCTTGCCCTTGCACTGAAAAAATATGACATTGACCTGTATTTGTACTTTACGGGAGACGGACCGCATTTTGACAAGATTGCAGGTCCTGCCATGGGGCTTTATGAAGACTATGCGGCAAACATCCGCGGCACGGTGGACGAGCATTTTGTACGCAACTGGGCAGCCGTGCTCGAAGAATATGCCGTCCGCTACGGAGATCTTGTCAAGGGCTGGTGGGTAGACGGTTGCTATAAAAGTCTCGGCTACAACAACGAGCTGCTGTCCATCTATTTTGAAACGATGAAAAAAGGCAACCCGGATGTGCTGTCTGCGTTCAACAGCGGCACGGCAAGCTTTGTCAGCGAGGACGGTGATGACACACCGATCAAATGGTTTGCAAACGAAGGCTTTACCTGCGGCGAAGACAATGACTTTACCTATATTTTCAAATCCCGGTTCACCGACGGTGCACAGAATCATCTGCTGATTCCGATGGGAGATTACAGAGACGGCAATATCTGTGCAGGCTGGTGCAACACCGGGGTGCGTCGCAGCAAAGAATACATGGCTGAATACATAAAAAAGAACAATGACGCAGGTGCTGTCATTACGGTGGATGTTTTTGTGGATCACACAGGCCGCTTCGACCCCGAACAGGTAGAAGCACTTAAATACATCGGCAAACGCATCACGACCAATCAGGGGACGGTTCTATAATTGAGTGACAAATCGTCTGTTTGCTGTAATATTATCACAAATCGATCGATTGTTATTCTCTGACAGTCCCTTAATCCACTTTGCACACTCCGCCGAGGATGATTTCAGAATCCACCGCGTTCATCTTCGGCGGTCGTTAGTACAGAACGCTGACACAATACTCGGATGGCAGCGACACGTATTCCTACGAATGCGATATGTCCGGCCATCGTATTTCCAAAACCGTCAACGGCACAACAACTGAATATTTCTATGACGGCGACCAGCTTGTAGCCCAACAGTCCGGCAACGACCGCATCACCTTTATGTTTGATGCCCAAGGCTCGGCATTCGGCTTCTATTACAACAACGCCCCCTCCTTCTTCATCAAGAACATTCAGGGTGATGTGACTGCCATCACCAACTTTGCAGGCACCGTCATCGGCACTTACACCTATGATGCATGGGGCAACCTGATTCCCGAAGCCTCCGACCTCTCCGACGAAGTCGCCGCCATGAACCCCATTCGCAACCGTGGTTACTACTACGATGCGGAAACAGGGTACTACTTCCTCAACAGCAGATATTATGATGCGGAGATGATGAATATGGCAAAAAAATACAATAAGGAAAAGCACAAATCACTCATATATTTTATTCTCATTCAGTTGATTATTTGCGGTTCCTGTTTTTTGCTGTATGATGCGGCAAAAATTGCAACCAAAAATAACACACAAGCAGAGATTTTTTATGCTGACTCCATTGAAGTTACAAGAAAACCAATTGGTGACAATCGAAGAAAAGTAATTGTTTGGCATGATTCAAATGCATACATTTATTTTTTTTCAAATGATATAATAAAAGATGAAACAATTCTCAAAAGCCTACGAACACAACAACTGACGATTCGATATTTGCCGAAAAATGGTGTTATCGTCGATATTTGCGGCGAAAAAAATACGTTTTACACCATGGATTTTTATAACGAAGCCCGAAGTGGTGAAAGGTTCATGATTATTTGTTCTTTTATTATCATTGAAATTGTCTATGCAATTGTTTTGTTTTTCTTTGCATTAACAACACCACACGGATATAAATTGTTTTGCCGAATACTTAACAGACGGGGATAGCACTAGGACACAGACCAATCAGGCGACGGTTCTACATACCAAACACATACCAATCACATACCAATCACATACCAATCAGGGGACGGTTTGAAACCACTGAAAAAGTAGTGTTTTGAGCGATTAAAACAGAATAAATGACCAACGAGAATTGCTGTCTACTATATATTGTGTCCTTTTGAAGTATTGTTTTTATATGTGGTAGGTTTTCGTAAGAATTGTCCCCTGTTAAT
>JAFQHQ010000029.1 GCA_017397885.1 Clostridia bacterium
ATGCATCCGGACTGCTTGACGACCGTGGCATTTGCCACAGTACCCGTCTGCGCACAACTCCGCTAAAAAAATGCCCACCGGGCACTTTTTCTTAACGCTCCGTACCCTCTTATGGTTCAAGTCCTACTTTCTGCAAAACAAAAACCGCACCTTGACGGTACGGTTTTTATTTCACAGGGGCAGTAGGACTTGAACCCACGGCACGTGGTTTTGGAGACCACTGCTCTACCAACTGAGCTATACCCCTATGTATTAAATTTGCAACATTGATATTATATCTCAAAACAGCGTCGGTGTCAACCTCTTTTTTAAAAATTTTATACGAAATCTAAGGGATTTTTTTGGATTTTTAATATAAAATACATATTTGATACAGTTTTTTCAAAAAATATATTGACATTTAGAATTACTTGTGCTACAATATCTCTTGTTCTAAAACAGCTTTGGAGAGGTGTCCGAGTGGTTTAAGGAGCTAGTCTTGAAAACTAGTGATGCGAAAGCACCCAGAGTTCGAATCTCTGCCTCTCCGTTTTTTATTTTTAATATTATACTTGGCAATGCTTATGAAACAGCGGCATTGCATAGGTACGGAGAAGTACTCAAGAGGCTGAAGAGGCGCCCCTGCTAAGGGTGTAGGTCGGGTAACCGGCGCGAGAGTTCAAATCTCTCCTTCTCCGGAACAAAAAAAGACAGGCGAAGTGCTTGTCTTTTTTGTTTTTGAAAAGATTTGAACTCGAAGCGCCGGGAACCGGCAAGAGAGGGACGTTTGCGACCGCTGCCGGTGGCAGATGAAGGGAGCAAAAAGGAGTGGCAGTAACACGGTGAAAACAAGCAAAACACTTTTTGCGAAGTTTGAACCGATGTTACAACAGGCAGCAAATCTCTCCTTCTCCGGAACAAAAAGACAGGCGAAGTGCTTGTCTTTTTTGTCACCAATCGCCGCACAGGAATGGGTGGGATGAATGCTTCTTTTTGCCCCGGGCATTTTTCGGATATATTCGCTCACAGCACCAACACACGAGGGGGTTTGTGCATGGTTGTATATGGGATTGTCCATGGGAACATGCTCATAAGAAAGCGAGGGTGCAAGAAGAGTACCACCGCTTCCTATACAATCTAAAATTGCATCAACAAGTGTTTGTATGCCACCATCCACATTTCCCACAGACTTGAAAGAGCTGTGAATGAGAACGCTGTCACCCTTACACAGACCAAGGGCAATTAAATCGTTTTTTATAATTTTAAAATCGTTCATCAGAGCCTCCGTAAAAAATTCAAATGATGTTTTTATTGCTTATTATATTTATAAATCAATTCTCTTTATTTTTTAAGAAAAAGCAGGATATATCCGGCGAACGAACAAATGATTCGTGATATATCCTGCATCATATTTTAATTTAGAATTAAAGTCCGAGTTCCTCTCCGTTCACAAGAGATCCAAAAAGTTGAGAAAGTATCATAAATGCTCTCACGTTATGATAAGGGCCTTTCCAGTCACTGCCTTTGATCATGGCAATGGGTGTGCCGTCACGGTGAAGGTGACCCCACCATTCAGGATATCCGGGGTCTGCATAATGCTTCTGACAGTAGTCGAAGATTTTGTCAAAGCCTTTGAGATATTCTTCGTTTTTGGTGTGCCAATAAGCATATGTAAGTGCTATCATGGCTTCACAGTGAACCCAGAAAAGCTTCATATCCCATTCATTACTGCGAACGGGCTTGTTTTCCAGGTCGATAAAATAGAAAATGCCTTCCATTTCTTTATCCCAGCCACGTTCCAATGACCACTCGGTAACCTTTATCATCTTTTCAAAAAGCTCTCTGTCGCCTCTGTGAATAGCCTCCTGCATAATAAACCATGAGGTTTCCATAGCATGACCGGGATTTATGAATCTGCCGTCGGGAGTGTCTACAAAGCTGCTGTCGTGGTTGACAGTTTCAAGAAGTGCCTTTTTGTCTTCTTTAATGAAGTTTGTTGTGATTTCGTTGAGGCACTTGGTAATCATTTCATCATATTTCGGATTGTCGTCAATGTCTCTCATGTGCTGACAAACATTAATAAATATCATATAGATGCTGTGACCCTTGTATCTTCTTGATTCGGGATTGATTTTTGCGGGGAAGCTTCCGGGAGTGGTGAAATAGCCTTCGATTTTGTCATAAAGCTTGATGGCTCTTTCCTTAACCTCGGGGTCTTTTGTTGCCTTGTAATATTCACAGTAACCCATTATGGCAAAATGCTCTGAGAAATAATAACGTCTTTCCTGAAGGGGTTTGCCGTCTCTTGTTACTCTGAAATACATATGTCCGGTTTCGGGATTGAAGCAATATTTATTCATAAAATCATAGCCGCTTTTTGCCATTTCGAGCCATTCCTTTTTGCCTCCGAACTCATTGTAGAGTTTTGAGAACATCCATACACTTCTGCCCTGCTGCCACACGGATTTATCTTCAAAGAAAAGCTTCCCCTCGCGGTCAAAACCGCAAAGATAACCGCCGTATTCTTTGTCAACGTGAACATCTTCCCAGAATGACATAAAATCATTCATAAGTATTGAATCGATTCTTTCTTTGGTTTTTACAAAATATTGTTTGTCCATTTTTCTCTCTCCTTTGTTTGCGGATGAAATTAGTTTTATTATATCATTAGAATGTTAGGTTTTCAATAGATTTTAACAATTATTTGGCATAAAATGCAGCCTCGGTAATTGAGTTCCATGAGCTGACATTGGTTCCGTAGCACATGATTCTCACATAAGATGCTTTTTTATCACCTATTTCGTAATATTCAAATCCATCGGTAATACCGCTTGAATCATATTCGCCCACAGTTTCCCATTTTGCGCCGTCGGAGGATATCTGAATATCAAAATAAGCAATTCGCTCTGTGCCGTCACGATAGAATGCAAGTGCCACGCAGTTTACATCTGCAGGCTTTGCAAAAGCAAAGGTCAGATATTGCTCGCCTGTTGACGATTTTGCAGAGTTTGCAGACCATCTTGTGGAAAAATCACCGTCAAGCACGTTAACAGCCTTGTTTTCCGCCTGAGGCTCTTCGCTTGCCGAAACTTTTTTCACATCAATCTTTTTCATGCCCGAAACGTCAATAATGCTTGCTTCTCTTTTGGGTTCGGAGTTATATATCATGTATGAATTAACATTGGTTTCGTCCGATTTGTCTTTAACAATAATTTTATAAACACCCTCTGAATAAAGAGATGTTTCAACTTCATAAGCTTTTGAATCAGCTATTGCCTCAATCCGGGCATCTTTAATGTCTTCAGAAATAACATAGCATCTGTTTTGAGGATTAAAGTTTTCGTGAGTTACTCCGTTGATTTTCAAATTCAAAAGCACGGGGATGTCACGTTCATCTTCTACCGTCTTCCATTCTTCAATTGGAACAAATTTGTTTTCAGGGATAATTTCGAGGTCTTCGTCAAACAAATACGGTGTCATTTCAATTCTGATGTTGGCTTTAACGGCTTCGGGTATTCTGATTACAAGCTTTTTGAGGTCTTTATTTCTCATACTTCCTGCCAGAAGATTTGAAGTGGGGAGTGCGGCATATCGCATTGTACTGACTTCATAGGGCACATCGCAGATTATGTTCAAGCGAAGCTTTTTGTTTCCTTTTGTAACTGTTACGGTTTTGCCGTCTTCGGATATTTCAAATTCCGAGGTGTGGAAGTTTATGAAGGAATAAACCTCCGAAGTTTCGGTGAGAATCATCTCATCCTGCAAAACAACGGTTCGGCGGTTGTTGGTGAGCATGAGACCGCGTTTATAGGAGGTCACCTGGTCTTTGTAGGTTTCGGTGAGGTCTGCCCATGCAAAGGAGGTGCCTTTGCCCGAAGCAAACTTGTCGATGACGTCCTCCGAATAGATATACTGACCGCCATATCCCGACGGATTGATAACAAGACAGCTGTTTGCCTCAGCTCTTGTGCCGTGCCATTTCCAGCGTTCACCGTCAGGCTCATTGTTAAAATAGCCGGTCAGGTAGGATTCACCGCCCTGATTGGTTATCCAGCGCTCGCCCAAAGCATCAAGAGCAATTGTGCCCGAGTTCATGTGACCGTGAGTGAGATAGGCAGGCATAACAACCATGCCGGTGTACAGCTCCTGATTGCCCTCCCATGTGTTTCGGAAAATGACCTGATCCTGATTTCTGAAAAATTTGTCGAGACTGACGGAGGATGCAACCGTATTTTCGTGATCGAGACTTGTGTCATACCATATGCAATGAAACACAGAGTCTTTGGGTTTGTCAAGGTCAAGGACGAGCTTTTTTAGTCCGTCATCATTCTTCATTATGGCAAAATAATATTTTTCCATGTCGTGAGAACTGCCCTGTGAGCAGTCATTCACCATGAAATAACCCTGATTTGACTGTGCGTAGAGCTGATAGTCCGATGTGTTTACAACGCAGGGAATCTGTTCATAGCCATACCATGTGCCAAGACCCGATTTCATGCAGGCAAACATTCTTGCAAAAAACGGTCCCACAAAGTTCCAGTATGACGGTCCTTCATACCATGCCGAGTCGGGATAGAGATTGTCAAAGGCAGGCTCCAAAAGCCTCATGGAGTGAGCAATGAGGTCTGCATAAAACGAAATGTTGGCATCATCGGCAAAGGCAAGGGCACCGACAACGGTCATTGTGTTGTTGATTACGCAGTGGTTATTGCCATCATAGAAGCCCGTGAAACGTGAGGGCTGAAATTCGGGTTCGTTTGGATTGTTGAAAAATCTTGAAATGGTGTTAAAATGCTTTGTGAGATAGCCTTGTTTAATTGTGCTTCGCATGGATTCGTCCATCCAGTCATAGAGCCAGTCATAGCAAAGAGCTGCCGCAAAAACAATTTGCGCAATGTCTATGAACTGCTTTTCACCAAAGGATTCGAGGGTTGCAAAATATTCAACCTCTTTGTATGCCCTTTGAGCAAATCTTTCGTCACCTTCCATAAGATAGACAAAGGCACATTCCGAAACGATTTCCCACGCACTAAAACCTCTTGCTATTCCTATTCCGTTTGGTTCACCGCGAGGTACAGGCTCGGTTGTAAGATGCTTTTCGGCTTTTTTCTTCACGCCTGCATATTGATTTACAAGAAATTCATTACCGCCGTTGACATCTTTTCTTATGCGTTCAAGGTCATCTGCTCTGAAAAACAGATAAGGATGACCTCCCTGCTGCATTTTTTCAATATCCTGCGAAAGCATTTCCCTTGTGATTTTGGGATAATCAAAATCTTTTGTACCTTTTATGTATATTTCCATGTCCGAATAAGAAATATATGGTCTGTCGTCTTTGTTTGTGGATTCCGATGAGAATATGGGAAGCACATCGGCTGAAGACCTTATGGCAAAAAGGGCTTTTGTTTTTCCTGACGAAATGCATTCTGTTATGTAGTCAAGAACCGAAAACCGGCAAAGCTGTTTTCCGCTGTTTGTCAAAGTGACAAAGGCAACGGACTTTGAATATGGACCGAAGTTTTCGATGCTGTCGCAACCGTAGACTATGACAGATGCACCTGCCTCGGAGGGACGGGCAAAGAAGCCAAGAACTGCACCTTTGGCATTTTCGGGCACACCGCCCGATATGTCAAATTCCATAAATACCGTACGGTCATACACATCTCCGGCAAAAACAACGGGGCTGTCTTCGTTTGAAACGGCATCCTTGTAGTTTGCTCCGTTTATGAAGGTGTCATATGTGCAAGAGACAACAGGGAAAACCCCTTCCTCCGCCAATGCCGGAAGCCATGAGGAAAGCATTGTTGCAATGACAAATAAGCTGATTAATCTTTTCATTGTTCCACCTCCATTATTCATACACATAAAATGCCTGAATGAGACCGCCGGAGCCTTCTGCAACAACCGTGTCACACATATCACCCATGTGGATGAAGTCATTGAGAGAAGTGTATTCAACCCTTATGACGGTTTCTTTTTTGGTATCATAGCGAATCACTTTTCCAAATCCGTTGAGACTGTATTTAATCAGAAATTCTTCGTTTGCCTCATCTCCAATTGCATAACCAAAGGGCATGAGTGCAACAATAGCACCGTCTCTGTCATACATTTTTGCAAGGGTGATGTGAGATGATGAGATAGACGCCATACCTTCGTTGTTGTTCATAATGCTTCCCTGCGGTGCATCCGATGGGAACACATAACCGGTGTCGCCAAGGTTTGTCACATTGGAAAGTGCATTTGAGCCGCATTTATACACAAGAGTTATGGCATAGACAACATCGTTCATGTCATATTCAAGCTTCACAAGGTCGCCTTTGGAAATGCTTTTTTCTTTTATGAAGCTGTCGTCCTTAACAGAGAGCTTTAGTCCGTCGGCACCACTTCCCGAAACAGTGAGAAACGTGGTTTCGTCACAGTCTGAATTAAGCCCCAGTGACACATCGGTTATGATGAAAAGTCCGCCAGTTGTGGAAACAGAACCGATGTTTGCTTCAATGTCGAAGGTGGAAAGCACATAGTCTGAAATCATTGACCCTTCGGTCAGGGTGTAGCCGATGTGGTCATAGTCCGTGAGATATTCACCGTTTGGAATATCTGAAATCTTTCTTATGGAATAGTCCCGGGAATCTTCGGCTATGGAAATATCCTTTGCAGAGGGTACTTTAAACTGAATTGCCGAGTCCTTTGCAAAGATTCGTTGATTGCCTGTTCCTCGAATAACCTTTGGCGATGAATACCAACGAATGTATTTATCTCTTTCTTCACCATATAAACTTCCGATTTGAGCGTTTTTATAAAGATTGGTGTAGCTTGCACCGTCGATGGATTCCATGGTGATGTTGTCGTAGTTTACAGAGGACAGCTCACCGTCTGCATTTGTGCGATAGCTCACAAGCCCCACTTTCATTGACGAAGGATTTGTTTCGTCTTTGGGAAGATTTGCATAGCCATCGGACGTTGCCGCAAACTTTTTGCCGTTTACAAGAAAAGTTTTGGCAATGTCAAAAACCCTCATTTTTCCGTCTGCAGTGTAGATTTTAACTTTGATTGAAGAGTCGAGTCCGCCACCGAGCTTTGATGCCACAAGGTATCCCACCTTAACGGAAGCGCCCTCTGCCCTCGGTGCAACATGGCAAATTTCGTTGTCGGGATTTAAGTGTACCATGACAACAGTGCCAAAGGAAATTGACGGGTCAATCAATTCATCTGCAGGCTTTGCAAGGGGATATTTTTTGCCGTCAACATCAATATGACTGTTGCCCTGACGACCCATGTATTCTCCGGTGAATTTGTTTTTTGAAACAATTGCTTTCAAAAGCTTAGAATCAGCACTTTTTGCAACCCAAAGAATATCATTTTGTTCGATGTCGGCAAATAAAAGGCTTCGTCCGTTCAGGTCGTAGATGTCGATTTTCAGATATTCGTCTTCGTCAAAAGAAACTCTTTTTTGAGGCTCGGATGCATCGGTAACAAAGCGTTTTTCAGTGTTTATGCCCCCTGCCGCAAATTCTTCGTATGAATTGATGATTACAATGTTATAGCCCGAAGAAGAATTTGTGCGTAAAAGCTTAACATCGCCGTGGGTCGGAACCATGATTTTTTCGTCAAAAACTACCGCTCTGCCGTTTAACACAATGAGTGAATCGTGAGTAACCGAAGCCGTTTGCAATCTGTCTTTTTCATCTCGGTAAGAATATTTCATGTCATCAAAGGCAAGCTCGTCTCCGCTTTTAAGCTCCAAAACAGTGTTTGCTTCGGGCGAGTGAGCGTAGATTGTGCGAATTGTGTTTGATGAATCGACATATGTACTGCAATACATTCCGAACATAGAATCAGTGTCAAAAGTACCACGGTTATAAATTTTGCCCGAAATTGATACTTTGCCTTCACCAACGCCGTTGCCCTTTGCTCCGCCAAAGAATTCTGCACCGTCAACACTGCCCTCAACAGCAGTCAGACCGTAGACTGATTCAAGAATACTTGTGTTGCTGTGAATGGAGTATTCTGCCTTACCGTCTTTGATTGCGAGCTCGGGCAGTGGTGTAGTGATTGTGTTATAAAGCAATATATAGCTCATGGCAAGGTTACATTCTCCGTTGTTTATACCGTCTGTCATACCGAGGCGTTGTGCCGCGGCGAGGTATCCACCGGGGTATGCACCGTAGCTTTCGGCAATGAACGAATAGCCTGCGGCACAAACTGTCATTTTGACAACTTCGTTGTAACTGATGGCTTTTGAGGGATAAAATTCTTCCGCAGGTGATATGATGCCCAGTTCAAAAGCGGTTTTCACCGATGCATAATACGCATCTCCCTCTGTCACATCGGCAAAAGGAATTTTGTTTGAGGTTTCAAGTGTCCCTATTCCAAGAGCTTTTATGAGCATGTTGGTAAATTCACCACGGCTGACCCCGTCATTGAAATTTTGATTTCCATCGACTATGCCAAGGTCTGTAAGAAGCGTGGCAGCTTCGTTTAATCGTTCATCGTCAACATTGGAGACTTGGGCATTGACGGTTATAACCGGTGAAAACACAAGCACGAAAACTGTCAGAATTAATAAAAATCTTTTCATATCCACGCCTCCTTATTTTTTTAGTGTGTCAAAAATTCGTCCGAGAACAACTGCAAATTCGGCCCTTGTTATGGTGTTTTGCGGACGGAAAGTTCCGTCTTCATAGCCTGCAATGGCTCCGCATTTGTTCATGTATCCTACTGCGGTTTTTGCATATTCCGAAACATAGTCTGCATCTGCAAAGGTTAGCATAGTCTCTGCCTTGTCAATAACTCCCTCTCTTAAAAGGGCATTATAGAGCATCACTGCCGCATCCTGACGGGTGATGGAAAGCCCGGCACCGAACAGAGTTTCGGAAATGCCGTTTACAATGCCTGCATTTTTTGCCTTTGCCACATAGGGCGCAAACCAATGAGCCTCTGTCACATCTTCAAAGCTTTCAATGCCGGATGCGTTTATGCCAAAAGCCTCTACAATCATCTTTGAGGCTTCTTCACGAAGCACCGGAGCAGCAGGGTCAAAAATATTGTTGCCTTTGCCGGAAATTATGCCTGCCTCAGAAAGAGTGATAATGTAACTCTTTGCCCAATCATAACCTGCAAGGTCTGCATAGATTGTGGGTTCAGGTTCTGACTTTGGCGGTGTAATTGTGCCTATGGTTCCCACTGCCGCAGATGTTTTGCCGGATGAAGAAGATGAGCCTTCAGAATCTTTTTCGTTTGACTCGGCTTTTTTTATGGCTTTTTCAAGAGCTTCAATAAATTCATCCCTATCGGCAAAACCCTTTTTGAAAAGCGCCTTGTCAACAGAGGAGGTTGATTCTAATTTTTTGTATCTTTTGATGAGTTCTTCAATACCCATAGCCAACACGGTTTTATCATCGGTAAGAATTTCGCTCACCTGCGAAAGATGGGAAAGGGTTTTAAGCTTTTCAAGTACATTTGCCTGTTTGGCACCGTTATAAATATCCTTAATGAGAATATAAAAGTCCTCATCGGAATTAATGACTTTTTCCGCCTTCACAAATTCGTCAAAAACAAGCTCCGAAACCTCTTCGTCTGCAGTTGTGATTGCCTGCAAAAAATCTTTGTCATCAATTCTTTCAAACATCATATCATAGATTTTTCGGCTGTTCTCTTTGTCTGATGCAGAGTTTATGCTCTCTGCGGCAGTGAAAAGTCCGATTTCATAATATACATTTTTGAGTTTTTCGTTATTTCCCGCACTTTCATCACCAATGTCATAGTTTTCTCTTGTGTAAGCAAGTTTTTGACAAAAATCATGAATTGAATTCAAATCATCTTCAAATCCAATCTTCAGACCGAAAAGGTCACAAACAGTGTCAAGCTGATTTGCGATTTCTCCGGCATCGGTGCTTTGGGCGGCAATGCTCCAAAGACCCTTACGATATTGACCGTTGATTACGATTTCCTCCGAAACATAAACACCGTTAAGTGGTGCGGCGCAAACCTTTAGAGATTCATTATCCGCCACACTGATGTCATTCAGAGTAATAACACCGTGGGTGTCGGTTTTAAGCTGATTTGCATAAACTATCATGTTGTCTGACCGGGTTTCATCAATACGGACAACAGAAATTGCAACATCATGATTCTGATAATAAGGGCTCATGTAGGTAACAGAGACCGTTGATAATTCGGGGTCATAATGCACCTTAAGCGTATCAGCAAAAGCCGGTACGCTTAAAAGAGCAGATATTACCAAAAACGAAATTATAGTTAACAGTTTGTTTTTCATATTTGTAATACCTCATAAAATTGTTTATCTGTCTACCTGTGCAAAGGATGCAAGGGGGTCGATTCCACCGATTTCGATGTCATTCCAGATAAACGCCTTTGCCGTTTTTTCATCAAGGGTTGAAACGGATTCGGTTTCTGCAAAGACCGTTTCTCCTGCGCCAACTGTGATTGGAGCAAGCTTTATTGCGCTAAGGCATCCATCGGTGTCATAGGTGGCAATTGCAAGATATGCCTTTCTTTCACCGACGTAATCGTTGTTGGTGAGAATGCAAACCGCTTTGGCACTGTCTCCGAGGCTTTCAAGATTTGATGCATCTTCAAAGCTTTCGGCATCAAGAGAAGTATCCGAGGCAACAATTTTAGGAATTGCAACCTCAAAGTTTGCCTTTGTTTTGAATGCAGTTATAACAATGTCATCTTCTGCAACATTTTCGAAAACATCCGATGCACCGCCCAATATAACAACCTCATAAACTGTGTCCGGGCTGAGCATGAGAGGTTCTTCTTCGGCAAGATAAACCTTTGAGTTTGAAATGTCATAATCAAATTTTGCTTCAACTGCATCTCCGTCTTCCGATCTCAAACAAAGATTTTCAAGAAGAACATTTTTATCAAAAACTGTCATCAGTGTGAATGAAAGACTTTCAAGCTTTGCTCCTCTGATAGAAAACCTTTTGTTTTGCGCTTCTATTGCCGGATCGAGGTTTGTGATGATATTGAGTTTTATGGGAAGGTTGCCGCTGTAGCTTTGACCCGCAAGACGGGTTGTGCTGTTTGAGCCAACCGCCACATATGCAATTTCATCGGCTACTTCTGCAAACACAAGTTCATTTATATATGCCGTTACATCTGCCGAATATTCATACCATGTGTAAGAACCAACTTGAGCACTGTTACCTGTTTCGGTTGCATTTGCAATAAGGGAGGTTTCATCTGTAAGTGCATTCTGAACACAATCGCTTGAAAGGCTCAGTTCTTCGGTTTCGGGGTCGCCGTCAAATTTGTAGGTATTAACACCCACACCGCTACCTCTTACCCAGAAAGAAAACTCTGCCTTTTCGATATATCCGTTTTCAGGAGTTTTTGGTGCATCAAAGCCGTAGAGCACGATGCCGTTTCCGTGATTTGAACCGCCCACCGCTTCAAACTTTGAAGAAATATCGGTTTCACCACTGCCTATGTGAATTGCAGAAATGGGAGATTGTGTATGTTCTTCGGTGGAATGTGTTGTGGTAAAAATTTCACTGTGAATTAAGCTGTCACCATAGATGTCGGTTGCAACGATTTTAAAGCTGTAGGTTGTGTTGTTGGAAAGTTCATATTCAACTGTAACAGTTTCGTCTTCCATTATAATATAATCGTCCGAAAGTTCTTCGCCGTTCAAGGTTACGGTAGCCGTGTCAATGGGATTGTTGAATGTAACCGAAATATTTTCGGAAGGATTTTCAGGGAAAACAGCTTCTGCCACTGTGAGAGCTTCAGGCTTTTTGTATGTAACCACAAGCTCTGCCCCGTTTCCGGATTCTTTGGTTGCAATGTCACGTTCTTTGGAACCGGTGTTTGAATTGGTCATGGTGAGGGCAAAGGAAAAGAAATTTTGAAGCTCTGTTCCCTCACAGGTTGCCTGATGAAGCTTGAAAAGAGAAGTTATATCATATTCCGAAGTGATTTCTCCGTTTGGTTCATCAATTGTGAGTGCAGGGGAATTTGCGAACTTTGGTCCCGCAGTATAGGATGCATCAAGAGGGAAAATCAGATTTTTGTTTGCCGAGGTAAATTCCACACAGCCTTCCTCGGCTGTTTCGCTCCATTTTGTTGTTATGTGATAAAAATGAAGTTTCATATCTGCTACCGAACCATATTTTGAGCTTTGATAGGGTTTAAAAAACACCTTATCGATAACATAACCGTCGCCGGATGAAAGAAGCTCAAAAACATCTGTCACATCATAAGCAAATGCACCTATTGTGGCGTTGCTCCATGCAGGCTCGGCATCGTAATTCACATTGTGGAATAGACGAACAATCGCCTCCGTACCGTCGGTGCATGCCGATGTATAAACTGACGCACTGCTCGAACGGCCTATCCACGCATCATGAAGAGGTGCCATCTCGGTTACCGTATAGCTTTCACTTTCTGCCATAACCAACGGACTTATGCCCATCAGCATAACAACACTTAAAAACAAACATAAAACTTTTTTCATTTTTCTTCATTCCTTTCAGAATCAATTTTTGTTTTATGAATTAATTATACACTAATATGAACACTGTGTCTTATAGTTTTTTACACATTTGACGCTTTTGCTTAACTATATTGAACATATTGTACAAAAAAATTCTTCCAATGCAAAAAGATGTTGACGACACTGCATTGCACAAGTGCAGATTTCGCTTCATTCCAATTTCATCAAAAGACAGCACGGCATGCTGAGGTCGACACACCCTACGCTCCCCTTGTGCTAAACACAGCGACAAACTAAAAATTAAACATAACCGCATACTTTGTCCTGCTCGACAAAGTCGAAGAAAGAGAATTAAAACAAATAGTCTTCTGCGCTTTTGCGGGTGGACATTTGTCATCTGTGCCTCTATTCTTTCTGCTTTGTAATCCACTCTGCGTGGTATTGATCAGAGATTGTTTCTTCTTTAAGAAATTTAATCTTGTCAGACAAAACATCTGTGGAATATTCTTTGACTGCTCTTGCAATTCTTTCGTTAAGCCCCGGAACATAGCCTCCCGAATAAGAGTTGGGGTAGTTTGCCATCCAGGCAAAAGGTGTTCCGATACCTTTTTCACCGAACTTGTCAAAACGATGATTTGAAAGACCGTCTTCCTGATTCATTTTGTCGATGCGTATGGTTTCGGGTCGTACAGAATAGATAAATGCTGTTTCTACAAAGCAAGCGTGACCATGAACAATTTTGTTGTCAACAAAATCTCTCATGATTTTTATGTCGTCTTCATTTAGGAAGTCATAACCGATTTCGAGAATTTCAGGAATGCAGTTTGTAGTGAGATCTGTAGAAAATACCATATAGTCGTTTTTGTCATAAAGCACTGAACGTGTGAAGTTTCCGATCATGTCAGAATTTCCGCCGTGGCAATTGTAAATAAGGATTTTTTTAAAACCATTTCTAGCAATTTCGCGGCAGGTTTCGGTAAGAATGTCGAAACGAAGTTTTGCCGAAAACATTATTGTACCCGCAAATTCGCCCGAACCTGTTTTTTCTCCGAAATACATCGCAGGAAATACAACGGCATCTTCTTTTTCGGCGGCAATTCTTGCAAATTCTGCAGCCTGAATAACATCTGTACCCACAGGCATATGCTGGCCGTGTTTTTCAAGACAGCCGATAGGGAGAATACAAACCCCTTTGGATTTCTCTATGGCTTCTTTAAATTCTTCTTCTCTTAAATTTTCCCATAACATAATTTTTTCCTCCTTCTGAAATATGAAATTTCAAATTTACACTATTATAATTTTGCACTTCATTATACACTAAGACGAAACCGTTTTTAGCTTCTATCTTATATTCTTTTGTAGAATAATAGCTATTTTAAACAATTTTGTTAATGTATTTACATATTGGAAAATACTGTAAATTAATTTTTAAAAATTGGGGTTGTAGTGGCGTTTGACACAAGGATAACGTAGAGCGGGACGACCTCGACACGCCGTGTTATCTTTTGATGAAATTAGAATAAAACGAAATCCGGACTCATCATCGATTCAATCGACAATAAACGCTTGCCACCGGCAAGCATCGTCCATGCCTAAGGGCAATGTCTCAGCATAGTGATACATATACAAACTCCGATTTACCACCAATGTTTAACAGGCAACGGTTTTGCATCATCGGGGATACGTTTATTAGTTTTTATTGACGAAATCATGAGACTTGTCCAGTAATCAAGCATATCGCCCATGTTTTTGCGTCGTACAAGCCCACCACCAAGTTTATCGATGGGTTTTCTCGGTGATGAATCAACCCAATCGTTATAAGCTTTTATTTTTACTTTTAGTGCATTAATATCATCAATTATGCCGGATCTGAAATCTTCACTGTTTGCGAAAGCCTTTTCAAGCTCTGTGTAGATCAGCATATATTCATGGAATAGCGAAGTAAGCTTCTTACCCATTGTTGCACAATCCAAAAGCCATTCGATGTCGGTTTTAATTGCTTCGTCACCGCCGAATTCATCTGATGTCAGACTCATTATTTCTTCAGCCTTCGCACTTGTCTTTGAGCATTCAAGGAATCGATTTGTCATTTCGTCAATCTTTTCGAAAGTGATGTCTGCATTATCCCAGCGCATTGGAAAAATCATTTTTGAAAAGTTGGTGTATATGTCAACACATGAAGCACAAAGAATCGGCGGTTCTCCGCTTTCACCGTACAACTTATAGATTTGTGCCATATTTTCTGCATTTTTTTCGCCATATATTTTTTCGCAGATAACATCAATAAAACCGTTATCCCCGTATATTTCATCGGGGCGAAATTGAGATCTGATTGCCGAGCGGTATAACTTCAAAAACTCTGTCTGATTCTTCGGTTTATCTTCGATATTAAAATACGCACTTTTTTCCGAGTTCCAGAGGTATTCGGCATTAAAAAGCTGCAACGGTTCCTGAAATCCGTTTCCATTGGCACAAATCATACCGTCAAAGCCTTTCATGATGTAATTTACTGCCGCTGTGGGGGTGAAAATTTTATCATCATAATATCCGTCACCGCCACTGAAATTAATGACCATTGTGTCATGCTTGAATTTTGATTCAATAATTTTTTCGGTACGTCTCACATCTTTATCATGATAGAAGAAATGCTCTCTGAAACCAATTGCGATAACATTTGATGTCAGATATTCAGAAACAGACCTCCAAAAGTCCACACCTGTGTTGAAATCAACGTCATTTGTAACCACAGGGTAGAGATATCCCGGGCTTACGACCATTATTTTGAGATGCTTTGATGCATCATAGTCACCGTCTTTGATTTTTGAAAGTTCATTTACTATTGTGTCTAAATACTCGGCAAACGCCCCTGCACATCCATCCTTTGCAAAAAGGTCGTCATTTGGCCATTTTTTGCGACAGCTGACACATCTTGCCTTCCACAGCTCGGGATGAATTTCGTGAGCATCCATGTTATGTAAATACAGACCACCACAGTGGGTTTTGGTGATGTAGTCTTTCATTTCGTCAAGCTTAAGCTTTGTGAGTGCTTCATTAGAAAGACAAGTACCGTGTTCTCTTGCATACACCTTGTCAAGGCGATGGGTGTAGTCTGTGGTTTCGGTGTCAAAGTCTATATCGTAGGCATCGTATGTACCTATGCACTCATACACTTCGCCATCGGGATAGGATTTGCGATTAAGATAGTTAT
Organism: Clostridia bacterium; assembly: GCA_017397885.1. Classification (GTDB taxonomy): domain Bacteria; phylum Bacillota; class Clostridia; order UMGS1810; family UMGS1810; genus RGIG1828. The sequence continues at coordinate 15,651 of JAFQHQ010000029.1, forward strand.
TGCCATGGAAGGTGTTTCCAAAAGCCGCCTGACCGTAGCTCATGCCGTAGCCACCCGTGTAGAGAGAAATACCAAGCTTTCTCGCATGATCGTTGGCAGTACGCATTATGTCAGCATATTCAGGGAAACGGTCGGCATCAAGACCAAAAGAATCGGCATAAATAACATTGATTTTACGAAGGGCATTCATTTCGATTTTCTGCAAAAATCTTTGTTTGATTGCCTCGGGACCATCACCGTAGTCATAGGACCAAATACCCGACTCTGCCCAGATCTGCCATTTATTACCACGTTGTTTAAAATCAGGCCAGTCACGGATTGTTATTTCGGAAACATCTTTTCCTAAAAGGTCAATGAGAGTCATTATACCATAGACACAACCAATTGGATAATGAGCTGCAATAATGATTGGAGAATCTTTTTCCTTTTTAAGAAGATAGCCCTGTGTATCACCATATTTTTTATCAAAAACAGCAAGGTCTTCTTTTGAAAAATATTTTTCCGGATTAAGCGTGATTAAAACATCCGCTTCGGATTTTTCAGATATTACAAATTCGGTTTTCTTTGCAAGAAGTTCCAAGGCTGTATTAACTGAATTTCCGACACATTTGCAAACATAAACCTTGCTTATTGAAAGAGTTTGTCCTTCTTTGTAGTCCACATACTGTGGAGTCGGAATCAACTTTAATTTTTTCATTTTTCTTTATTCCTTTCAGAATCATTTTTTGTTTTTCGGTTTAATTATACACTAAAATGAATATGGTGTCTTATAGATTTTTACACATTTAACGTTTTTGATTAACTATATTGAACATATTTTACAAAAAAATTCTTCCAATGCAAAAAGATGTTGACGACCACATGACGATGTTATAAAATGGTGTAAAATCGCGGAGGTGAATGTATTGAAAAAAGAAACAGAATTTTTTGGTGAGAACTTCACACAGGATATGATAAAATCAGGAAGTTTAAAATCTCTTATCGAATCTTATGATGATCCTTGGGATATGTCATGCAGTCCGAGACGCATAAAATTTTCAACATACAGTCCGAAAGAGTGTAACCCCATAATTTTCAGACATTATGACCACATTCTTGATGATGACAAAGGGTTTTCTGCACCGGAGAAAATGTGCCCCGATTATTATACGATTTTTGTTTTTGTTGAGCATAACACCCGAATGATGATAAATGACAATGTATATATTCCAAAATTCGGAAGCGTAGTGATGATAGGCAGAAACGACATATATCAGCCGATTTTTCTCATGCGTGACCGAATAGAATATTATGAAATAAACTTTCCGGAAGATTTTTTTAAACACATTAATGACTTATCCCCTTTTCATGAGCTGTTTTTGTCCGAAAAAAAACACAGCATAATTTCACCAACTCACGAGGCGGCAGAAAAAATGTTTCATATTCTCAGAAAAATTGACAGGCTGTTGGAGGGGAAATCATCCCATGCATCTTTTTTAATTTATTCCCACCTTATTTCTTTTGCATCATACATTTGTGACATTTTGGCAGATAAGGATAAAATGAGCGGCAATCAGACCATAACCCGTGCTCTCAACAAGGCGATTGATTATATTTCTTCAAACTATCTCACCATAAACGGCATTCAGGAAATTGCCGATCACTGTCAGGTGAGCTTGTCATATCTTTGCCGAATTTTTAAAAAACAGCTTAACACCACTCCCATAGAATTTATTAATCTTCGAAAAATACATCATGCAAAATATATGCTCAAAAAGGGATATAATGTAACCGATGCGTGTTATGCTTCGGGTTTTAACAACTACACATATTTTATTTCCACATTCAAAAAGCTCACCGGGCAAACGCCGATGAGCTACAAAAAGAGCGAAAGTGAAAGTGAGTGAAATTACACCCACTTTATCAAATTTATTTGTTCATTAAGCTTGATCTTAACAACCAACACTTTTATTGTCGGTCGTTAAAGCTACTGCCGCATTGATGAGATATTTTGAAAAAACTTCTCTCACCTCACCGGGCAGATGACGGTGTGAGCGTGAACGGTATAAACGTGAAGATTCGAACAGAGCACGCTCTGCAAGTGTGAAAAATCATGCCTTTTTAGATTTTCAAGCTTGTGGGGCGTCAGCCCAACTTCGCTTTCCGCACCAAAAATCCATATTTTTCGCACTTGGATAGTTCAAAGAGGTTTTTGCAATAAATTCATAGCAAGACAAGGAAAAAGCACAGTTAATACTTGGTGTATTAACGAGCATTTTGACGTAGTATTGCTGTGAATTTTCCGCAAAAACTTCTGTCAGGCTAATTAAAAAAAGAAAAACATTGAAATTAGGCGGTTGGTCTTAGCCTTAACCGCCTTTAATCAACATTTTTCTGTTTTAAATCCTTTAAAATTTTCTCTCACAGTCTGTGTTTTTTTCGATAGCTTGTGGCTGAAATTCCCATAAGTTTTCTAAAAACTCCCGAAAAATGACAGTAATCGGAAAATCCAACCCGCTCGGCAATCTGACTTATTGATTCGTCAGTTTCACGAAGCATCCGACATGCGTGAAAAATGCGCTGTTTGCGTATATAAGATGCAACTGAACATCCGAGATAGTCTCTTGCGATTCCATAGAGATTTGTACGACGCAAATGGAATTCGTTGCATATGTCCTCAACGGTTATATTGTTTTCGAGATTATTTTCAATAAACATATCCATACGGCGTATAAATCCGCTTTTTCCCGGAGTGACCCAGCGGTTTGAAAGAATATATGCGGTGATAGCTTCAAGAACAGTCGCTCCGGCATCAATCTGTGCAACGCTTTTAATAGGAATTGCGTCTATTGCATCGGAAATTCCCGGGAAAGCTTGTTCATCAAACTTTCGTTTCAGGCTCTTTCGGATTTCATCGGCGGTGTCCTCAGTAAGAATCTGGCCAAAGGTAACATAGCCAAAGATTCCATTTGAATCGAAAATAGGAGTGATTACCTCCGTGAGTCCCAAATGGCATAAATATTTCATGGTTTTCTCATTTTTGCGACATGCTTCAACATTTATGCGGTCACAATTTTTGCAGTTGCTTTTCCAGTGCTCGTCCTTATATATGGTGTTACAAAAACTTGCTCCTTTTTTTGCAGGATAACCCATAACAAATTTCCCGTCCTTATCGAGCAAAACAACCGATATTCCTGTTAGTGTGTGGAAATCACGAAACAATTTGTGCAAGCCGGTTTCGTTAATATTAAGCATTGGCATCACCTTATTTGATTATTGCGTAAGATTTTTTTGAATCAACAAACATGTGTACGTCACCGTTTGGCATAACAAGCTTTTTGTCAACAGCGCAAGGTGCTTCAACACTGATTGCAAATCCGTTTTCATCGTCTGTCCACGAAACAGACACAACACCAAATCTTGTGGGTACTTTTCCTTTGGCAAATTTAAGACCTGCAGTGGTAGGTTTTATTATAATTTCATCCTCAAATCCGACTTTAACACCAAGAAGATTTGAAGATATTTCATAAAGCGGAGCACTTGACCATGCGTGACATTCACTTCTTAGTTTGTCTTTGGGCATTTCTCGCCAGGTGGTGCAGTGGTTGTCAATCATTTTTCGCCAACCGTCAAAATTTTCAAAAATCAAATCGGCATTTCCGCTTTTTTCAAGAGCACGGAAAAGGAAAAAGTTCATGGAAAAAGAAGTTTTTACAAGGTCTTCATCTTTCATATGAGAAAGCATTTTTTGTGCATTTTCTTCATCTTCAAGCTCTGCAAGAATTGACCAGACAATTGTATGAACACTGTAGGAGCCCTCTTTTCCGCTGTCTTTATAAAGACCTCTTTCGGCATCAAAACAATGTTTCTTTATGTTTTTGGCAAGCTCGCAGTATCTCTCGTCATATTCTTCCGCCATTGCATTCTTTCCGGTTTTTTTGCATATGTCGGATGCACAACGCAGTGCATAGGCATAATACATACTGTAAGCCGTTATGGGTTTACCTCTTTCGCAAACCGGCTCACCACCTTGATAGCCTTCGGTATAGTCAACAAAATCCCAGTAAATACCTCTTGTAACAAGTCCTTCATCTGAAAGTTCTGATTCGAAACGCTCAAGAATTTTATATATTGTACCAATAAATTTTTTGGCAAAAACTATGTCACCGGAGTATTCCATATAATCATGCAGCATAAAAATCCACATAAGTGTGAAACCGGGTATAATCTGTGGGAATACCGATGGATAGAAGGATGAAAGATATCCGTCTGCCATTTGTGATGCGGCAAACTCTTCTATGCATTTTTTTACTATTCTTGTGTCACTTGTCATACGCATGAGGACAGATGCCTCAATGAGAGAGTCCATTACATACTGATACTGTTCATAGTACGGACAGTCATAGAATGTTTCGTGTGTACAGCAATAAATCGTGTTGATGCTTATATCAAACATCTTGTTTATGTATTCATCAGAGCACTCAAACTCTGCTTCAAGCTTCACGGGGTAGTGCCAGAATTTTGCACTGACAGATTCAAGTGCATCACAAACACCCTCGCCTTCAATGCGGATAAAACGAAAAGCTCTGAACCAGAATGGACAAAACTTATCTCCGGCTTTGATTTTTACAATGTCATACTTGCCGTCGAATACTCCGTCAATATCGTCGCACATGGTTTTTGTGCCATCGGGCTGAACATATGACTCAGCATAAATGATTTTAGCACTAATGTCTTTTTTAAATTTAAAATAAACCTTTGATGTGGAATATTTTCCCGCATCAAGTTCGATAAAATCTTTTCCCGTTCGGACAACTGAAAAATTCATTTCTTCGCCGGGATAGAGCATTGGAATCGGTCTTTTTTCAAGTTGTTTGCCTCTTTCAATTCCGTTTACGGTTTCGGGGCCGTATTCAAAATCAAATCCATCCAAAAAAGGTTCATTACCGAAAGTTTCAAGTGAATATTCTTCATATCCGCCTGTATAATCATATTCTTCATAAGGAGGAATAAAGCTATAGAACGGACTACCGTATATAAACTTTATCTTATTATTTTTTCTGCAAATCCAATCGGTAGTGCTCTCAATCACATTGCTTTCGGACACTGCTTCAAATACAAATTCAATCCTTAGCTTCTTAAAAACAGAAGTGAATTTTTTTTCGTCGGTTATATGCATAACCGTTATTTTTATTTCATTGTCACCTTTTTTCAGTTCGTTTGTGACAACAGAATCATAATATCTTGTGTATTCGTGACTCTTGCACGGACCTTCGCAGATATATTTCCCATTGATGGTGAGTATATATCTGCCCGCAGTGTAGATGTTTATTTTGTATTCTTCGTCTTTTTCAAGATTTACATTTTTTATAAGTTCGTACATCCCATCGGGAACGTAGCTACCGGCGGTTCTGATGTAATTTCTTTTCATTGCGTAACTCTCCTTTCAACAAAATAGAATTCATCTTTTTTCAACGTTTCAAGTGCAGTTTTCCACATTGTTGCACAATCAATAAGAATGCTTTGCGCACCATGAATTATACCTCTGTTCACATCCATAACATTAAGCAAACGGTCATATCTTTGATCAAATCCGTTTTTTGAAATACTGTGACGATAATAATTCTTTTCATATGTTCGGTCATTTAGAACAATTGTGTGTGAAATTGGTTTTTCGGAAAGCACATAGCTCACTGGGAATTTTTCTTCAATGCCGTGCATACTTGTGTTAAAACCGAAAAAGCAACCAAGCATAAGCACTTTTCCGCCGATCTTAGGGAGTTTCGATATTGGCGAGTTCTCGCCAACAGGGGTTTCGTCATTTTCGTGTCCGCAAACAAAAAAGTCTCTTTTGTCACCAATTGCCGCACACGAATGAGTGGGATGTATACTTCGTTTTGCACCATCCATACTCCGTATAAATTCACTCACTGCCCCAACACACGACGGAGTGTCGACATGATTGTATATAGGATTTGTCTGTGGAACATATTCATAGGAGAGCGTGGGTGCAAGGAGGGTTCCGGTGCTTCCTATGCAATCTAAAATTGCATCAACAAGGGTTTGTATTCCTCCGTCCACCTCTCCCATAGACTTGAAAGAGCTGTGAATAAGAACGGAATCACCTTTGCCCAGACCAAGCGAAATTAAATCATTTCTGATAATTTTAAAATCGTTCATTGTTTTTTCCTCACTGTGTCAATTTGGCCGCCGCATCGATGAGATATTTTGCAAAAACTTCTCTCACCTCACCGGGTAGGTTTGCGGTTTGAATTTCATAGTTAAAAAGACCGTTGAAGCCAATGGCTTTGAGCCCCGACATGGCATCAGACCAATCGATTGTACCAAGATATGGCGGAAGATGGTCATCGCCGTAGCCGAGATTATCATTTACATGAATCACTTTTAATCGTGAACCAACAATCATCAGTTCCTCCGACTGCTTTGCACCTGCAATGTTTGCATGGCCAAAATCCCAGCAAATGCCAATTCCGAGGGCATCTGCCATTTTGCAAATTTCCTCAGCTCTCTGACCGTAGCGATAAAGATCTTCGCCGACATATGACGAAGCAAGGTTTTCCAATGCAAGCTTCACACCGAGCTTTTTTGCATAATCAGCAATTGGCGAAAGATGCTTCATACATATTTCAAATTCCTTTTCTTCACAAAAATCGTCTTTATTAATTGTTACGGAATTCGGATGCAACACAGCATAGTCAACATCAAGCAAAGCGGCGGCTTCAACTGAAGTCATCATCATTTTTTCGAACTTTTTAACCATTGAGGAACTATGGGATATTCTGTTCCATATGGTGAACGGAAGATGACAAATTTCAAAACGAATATCATAGTTTGATGCATCAGATTTTACTTGTTTAATACATCTTTTATAGTTGACATCCGATTTTTCACTGAGCATAACAGCAATCTCTTTCATTGGGAAATCAAGAGCATCAAATCCTGCATTCTTGTGAAATTCTATGCCTTGTCTAAAGTATTCGCATACATCATCCTTCGAATATTTGTGCAAATTTAATTGAGTGCACGTTCTTAAAATTGGCATGATTTATCACATCTCATTGAAAATAGTAGGAATATTAATTGAAATTTATCGAGCTGTTTAACACAAGGAACGACAACTCGGCAAAGTGAAAATTGCTTGCAATTTTTACTTTGCCTCGGGGACAGGAAAAAACGATTCAGAATTGTCAAATCGAATGCGAGTCGGGAAGTATTCCCGATTCGCACGTGCCCGAAGGAGTACAAAGGTACTTCGAGGGTGAGATTTGGCAAGAGCAAAAAGGCATATAATGGGAGAAAAATATCTTGCAAAGATATTTTTCAACCTATTTGAAATCATTTCAAATTATGATGTGTGTTATCACTATTTTTAAAATTATTTTATTGCCTTTTTGCGGTCTGGACTTTTTTTACGTCACCGATAAATTTCAATTTACCAATATGCTTTAGTTGCCTTAAGCATTCTGACCAGTGCTTCCATATAGTAATAACATCCCCAGATGTTACATTCATCAACACCGAAATTACCTCTCTTGGTATATACCGCGTGAAGAAGAAGTCCGTTTGATTCGGGAGTGTCTTTTGTGCTGTAGTTTGTGTAGAGAGAATACATCATTTTGTCAACAACACCCTCATAGATTTTACGAAGGTTTTCGTCTTTGATGTGCGGAATCATTTCGTGGAATCCGCATGCCGCAATTGAAGCAGAGGAAGAATCTCTCTCTTCACCCGAACCGTCGGAGAAAATCATATCCCAATAAGGCACAAAATCTTTTGGAAGGCGATTGATAAAATAATTTGCAACCTTTTCAAAAAGGTCGGTCATGATTTCTTCTTTTGTATACTTATAGCTTATGGGAAGTCCGCTTATAATCCATGCCTGACCTCTTGCCCAGCATGAATCATCTGCCGCACCTTGAGCGGTTTTGCCGTATGCAGGAGTGCCGTCGGGTTCAAAGAAATAGGTGTGGTGGGTTGAAGCATCTTCACGAACAATATTATTTATTGTTGTTACAGCGTGATTATATGCCTTTTCATAATAGTTCTTATCGCCTGTTTCTTCACTTGCCCAGAAAAGAAGCGGAATATTGTTCATACAGTCAATGATGAGGCGGAGACTTTCGCCAACATTGCCCCAGGCTTGAATGAATTTTCCCTCTTCTATATATCTTGTGAGGAGATGGTCTGCGGCTTTAATTGCCGCTCTCTTGCCCTGCTCACAACCGTCAATCTTGTAGGAAGCAACGCAGGAAGGACAATACAAAAAGCCCATATCGTGATGGTTTACACCAAGCTGTTCGTCAATTCTTTTTTCATAGCTTGGAATTTGTGCAAGAGCTCTTTCTTTATATTTTTCATCACCTGTTGCTTCATAAGCAAGCCAGAACATTCCTGTGTAAAAGCCTGTTCCCCAGCCTTTATCGTTTTCCCATATTTCATATTTGTTTTTGATGCTTGTTTCCGACGGAAATTTACCGTTCATATCTTCCCAGAGCTTATCAAGCTTTTTGAGAGCATCGGCAAGGGCAGATTCGAGCACTTCTTTGGTCATTTTTTTCCCATCGGTATAACGAGAAGGATTAATAATCTCTTCCTTGTTGATTTTTTGCATTTTTTCAATGTTAATTAAATTCATACCGGAGTCTCCTTCGTTTATTATAATAAATTTATTGGTTCTTTAATGATTCAAGATATTCGAGATATGATTTTTCAACTGCTTCTTAAACTAGTTTAAAACTTTTATTATATAGGTTGCTATTGTCTTTGTAAATTCCAAAAACTTGTCACATTCTATAAATTCATTCGGTTGATGAGATCCGCCAATTTCGGAAAAATCTCTGCCAATGCCATAGCCAAAAGCTTTGGACGAGCCGTATTTTGAAATAACCGAAAGATCAGAAAGACACGAACCGCACACCACGGGTTCCACCCCCGTTGATTCAACCGAAGATTCAATCAAAAGTTTAACATCTTCAGAATCGGGTTCGCAAAATGCATAGTGGAAAAATCTTGTTTCGCCCTTAAAACCGTCTCCGACAATTCCGAGAGGCTCGAGCTTTTTGCTTATAACAAGTTCAAGTTCTTTAAGTTCAGCCCAAATTTCATCTTTAGTCTTATCGGTGTAGAAAACAAAATACACCTCACCTTTTCCAAGGTCATTGCCGTTGTTTCCGGCACGAACTCCCATGTAGCGAAGTGATGTTTCGGGAATAATTGTTCCCTTGTAAAATCTGTTTTCTGCCATTTCTTTTCTGCGGTTAGCCGCAAAGGTTTCTTCTATTATATCCACAACCACAGATGCCCCCTTTGAAGCAAGAAGTGCACTGTCAACAACCTCTTTGGTGTGGAACAGATATTTTATTTCCTGTCCGCCCGATGCACAATGCCAGATTTGACTATTGTCGCAGTCCATGCTGATAATTCTCGGCGCAGGATATTTAAGAACTGTTGAAAGTGCACCGTGAGATCCGCCGTATTCTTCATCTGAATATGCACTGAAAAGGAAATTCTTTTTGGGTTTAAAACCAAGTTCTTTAAAAAGTTTCATTAGAAACATTCCCGTTGCCAACGCATATTTATCATCTCCGGCACCTCTGCCGTATATTTTGCCGTCTTTGATTTTCCCCGAAAGAGGATCTTCTTCCCAGTCGGCAAGGTCACCAATTCTCACCGTGTCGGTGTGAGCCATAATCATAACCTCGTCGACATCTTCCTCGCCTCTGTATCTTGCAACAACATTATAGCGGTTTTCAAGGCCTCTTCCCGGCATATAATCGGGGTGAGATTCAAAATCTTCAAGCTCGAGAGGTGAAAAGAAATCACATTCAAGCTCCAGATCTTTGCAATAGTTATATATAAAACGTGCACACTCTTCTTCATTTCCGTGTGACACAAAACTTTCGGAATTAATGTTAATTAATTTTGATAAAAGGGTAAATAGTTCATCTTGTCGTTCTTCTATTATATCACAAATTTTTTTTATGTCCATAGTAAGTCTCCAAATATCTTATTCTATAAAAGCTGCCACATTCTCGGTAATCATTGACATATATGTATTTTCATCAATGCCGTTTTCAAGAGCCATATATTTTACGGTTTCAAGAATATGAGCATAGCCTTGTCCGCCATAGGATCTCCACATGGTTTTGAGGCATATGTCATTACAAATCAAAATCTTTTTGCCGTAGCCTTCGTCAATAAGCTGTTTTAAAAGCTTTATTCTTTCAAGATCATAGGCAAAGCGTGTTTTTTCGGAAACATAAAATTCTTTGCCAAAATTGTCGAACTCCACATACACGCCCATGTTAAGAAGGTCTTTTATGTAATCGGGACGAAGAAGAACATCAATATGATCGATGCATATTCTTTCGGGAGATGCCCCCTCTTTTGTCAGGATATCAACAATTTCATAACCATTTTCGCAGTAGAGGTCAGTGTGAATATGAATGGCTTTTCCTGTTTTGGCACTAACAATTCCCGCCGCTCTCACAGCCTTTTTTTCATCATCATAGAAAGGCTCGCTTGTGCCAATTTCACCTATGATACCGGCTTTTATTCCTGTGTTCCCGACTCCTTCTGTAATATCTTTGTACATTTCGGCAGCAAAGTCATCAACCGTTGCATCTTTAACATAAGGTGCGTGTGCCTTTTTATAGTAATGACCGCATCCGAGGACGATGTTTATACCGCTTTCTTCGGACACATTTTTCAAAAGAAGTGGGTCTCTGCCTATTTCGTCGGGGGTGCAGTCGATTATTGTCTGACCGCCGCTCTTTTTGAAATATTCCATTTCTTTTAATGCAAGATCATACTCATCAAGGAGTGCATTGTCTAAAATGGCGTATGGTTTTGCAAATACTTCTGCTCTGTTTTCACATGATACCTTATCATAAAAGCACTGTGGTTCGTCACCTGTTATGTCAACACATTTTCTCATGTCTATGAAAATGTGTTCGTGAGATGAAACGACACCAAGTTCAGATTTTTTGATTTCACCCATAACAGTATTTATCATAGTTAGTCTCCTTTGCGGAATAAATTAATTATTAAAATTGGAGTTTGTCGGGGGAATGGAATTGGACGATAGCGAAAGGCTCTCCCTGTGTAAGGGGAGCTGTCACCGCAAGGTGACTGAGGGGTTGTCAGGGAACTTTAAATCGCCACAAACGCAGTGATTGAGGCAGTTTGCTACAACCCCTCCGTCATCTTCGCTTAACGCTCG
>JAFQHQ010000030.1 GCA_017397885.1 Clostridia bacterium
GGCTGAAGCGAAAGCCGCCCCTGCCTAAGGGGAGGTGGATTTGCCGTTAGGCAAAGACGGAGGGGTACGAAACGCAGGAATATCAATGGTTTCAATAATACCCCTCAGTCAGTTTCGCTACGCTCACTGCCAGCTCCCCTTAGGCAGGGGAGCCTTTCGTCCTTGTGTTAGACAGCTCGACAAATTCCAATTTGAACCCTCGTTATTTTGAAAGCTCAGTATATTCTGCAGGTGTCATAAAGGTTGTGCCAAGGCTCTTAAGATAATCAACAACAGCTTTGAATTTTGCCATACCACTTTCGCCCCACTGTGCAGGGTGTCCCTGAATCAAGATATAGTCTCTACCTTCTGCTATTTTTTCATAAGCCGCCTTATATTCATCAATAGGAAGAACTCTGTCTGTATAAGTTCCGTTTTCAAGAGTATATCCGTTCCAGAGACCATTCAGTTTTTCGCTGGCTTCAAGCTTTACACCGCCAACTATTCCTGATGCAGATGTTGCTTCGGACATAAACATAACTGTTGTAAAATCGGTAAATTCTTCTTCAAGAAGCTCAATGGTATCGTTATTGAGTTCACCAAATCCCGGATTGAGAGTCTTCAGTGTAATACCTGCCTTAGCTGCAACACGTATGCAATCTTCAAATGTTTTACGCTGATTTTCTTTTGATTCTCTGAACTCACTTGCTATTCCCGAACCACCTGCATGATCATAACCGTGACACCACACTTCAATATACGGATTTGCTCCGAATGATGCAAGAGCAGCAATTTGTTCATCAGATGCGCCTTCGTCAAAAGAATTTGCAATCATACCAAAAGCAAGTTTGATATTTTCTTCTTCGGCAAATTTTTCAAGGTCGTTGAACACCGATAAATTTGTTGCACCAAGGTCATCAAGCTTGATGATGGCAATGGGAGCTTGCTGATTGTTAATATCCGAAATCATTGCGGTTTTTTCATAAGGCATAAGGTTTCTCTCATCAACTCTTATCATTTTAACGGTGTAGCTGTTTCCGTCGTCGGGAATGGTCACAGTGAGAACGGGAGCTTCGCCGTCTTCGTCAAAAAGAACGTTTTCGTGGTCAAACGCAACAAGCTCTCCATCGCTGTAAAGAGCAAGATAGCAGGAAATTCTCTTAACCAAACCATTGTTGGTATGACCTGTGAAAGTGGCATTTACAACGCCGGGAGTTGTAACAGAAAGAATTTCTTCCTCCCCTGCGTTTTCTCTGTAGAATTTTACGCTTCCAAGCTCATAAGCAGGAAGAAGAGTGTCAAATTCGATGTAGTCTGAAAGTGTGGTTCCGTTTAAGTCTGCAACATTTGTAAATGCAATGTGATAATGCTTTGAGGGCTGTGTTTCAATTGCAAGGTTAACTGTGTAGTCATCGTCAAAGCTGATGGCAGATGCATCTACCGCTGCTGCGTTTACTGTTATTGCGGAAGATGTAAAGGTTGATTTGTCAATCTTGTTGTTGAAGGTAACTTTAACAGGTTGTCCCGAAACAATTTTGTTGGTTGAACCGGGAGTTGAATATGCAATGTCAAAGGCAGTATAACCTTCCTCGGAAGGTGCATAAACATCTTGTGCACCGGTGATACGGAAATCATCAAGATAGAATGATGTGTGTTCTGTTATCGGGTAGTGTCTGTTGTAGCCGATGTAAATGTTTTTAACGCAGGGTTTAACTTCGCCGTTTGCATCGGTGTAGGTAACAGAGGGGAACTGATTTTTTGTCTTTCCTCCCCATGATGCAACGAGCTCTCCTTCATTATATACTTCAATGTGTGCAGATGCATTGGGAATTGAAAATCTTACTTTAATGTCATACCATTTGCCTGTTTCGGAAAGTCTGATTCCGGTTTCATTGCCTAAAAGATTAAGCCATCCGCTCTGATAGATTTCTAAGAGATTACTCTTTTCACCATCGGTGCGAACAATGATGTTTGCACGATTGTCATTTCTCATAAGAGAAAATTCGAGCAGATAAGCATCGGTAAAATATGAACCAAAATTCTTCTGTGCATCAAAATCAAGGAGAAGTGCATCTTCCGAAGACGTACCTTGCTTTGTTTCAACAAAATTCAGACATTTGCCTTTTTCGTCGGTTTCGGCAACAAAAAGTCTTTTTATTTCTCCGTTTGCAGTGTCACATTTTGAGTCAACATAGATTACTCTTGAAAAACCTGTGGGGATAGCATTTCCTGCTTCGTTTCCGGTGTAGGCTTCAAAATCGTAGTAATTGTCAAAGGAATAGAAACGGTTTATGTTTTTGATTGAAACATTGTCCCAGTGAGATACGGCAACGGGGAGAGTACCATCGGTTGTCTTTGAGGTGTAACCGTTCTGATACATATAAAGTCCTGTCCATTTGTAGCCTTTGATTTCAGTCCAGGTTTTTGAAACAGAGAAGAATTCTTTGCCGTCTTCATAAACAACTGCTCTGCAATTACCTGTTATGCTGTCGATTTTTGCAACAATGTCATAGGTGCTTCCTGCTTTGGCTTTGTAAGAGCCGGGAAGTTCAGTCTGCATAAGATAAAAGTAACCGTCTTTTGTAACAAGGAAAATTGTGGGGTTGGTTGAAGAATGCCAGCAATCATATGCACCGATGTGTCTGTTTGCACGAATGTCATCAATCTTAACTGTGGCTTTGATTTCATAGGTTCCTGTGTAGGGGCCTATTTCTCCTGTTTTAACACCGAAACCAAAGTTGGAGTTGATGTTACCTTTTAATGTGAGTCTGTTGCCTGTACCGTCTTCTTCGGGAGTAAGGAAAACATCGTTGTAGGTTGTTTCATCGTTTACATATGCGGTTCTTCCGGGATAGTGAAACTTTGCGGTGTTCACATATGTTCCGTTTGCCGCAGGAGTCAAATCATCATAGGTGTATTCGTTACTTAGGTTGTTGTGAGCAGATGCTATAACTGTCATAAGAAGTAACAGCGCAATAATGCTCACGGTTAAAGTCAGTAATTTTTTCATAAATAAAACCTCCTGATTAATTTATAAAATTATAATACTCTGTGGGAGTCATAATTTCTACGTTTTGATTTTTAAGCCAGGATGCAAAATCCACAAATGTCTGATTCATAGCAGATGTCCACCAGCCTGCGTGTCCCAAAAATACCACAGCAGGATTGTTGGCATTGGGGGCATATGCTTCTTTTATGGATTCAAGATCCATAAGATCACCGGTAGCCTTCTCAAAAGGCGAAGAAACATTAAGATGGATAAAGCTGTCACTTTCATATTTACTTCCGCTACCCATGAGAACTTTATACTGATTGACAGCCTCCATTGCAAGTACGGTGTCGGAATTTTTGAGATTGTGCGGAACACCCATAGTCACAACATCTATACCGCATTTTTCTTTAAGAACAGTTTTGCACTTTTCAAGAGTTGCAATCTGGTCTTCAAGGGGAGAATTAAATTCTGCAATATATGGTTTTTCGGTTGTCTGATGATGAGTGTATCCGTGACACCATATTTCCACAAATTCATTGTCATCAAGAGCTTTAATCTTGTCATAATACTTATCGATGTCATATTTAGTTCCTTCTGTGGAAGTGTCATCTTCAGGAACAAGTGAATTACATATAATTCCCATAGCTACAGGGATTTCATTTTCACTTGCAAGAGTTGCCAGTGTTTCAAAATTTGGAAGTGTTCTTGAAGAGTTTCTCACATCATCAAATCTGAACACTGCAACCCTGGGATAAATCAGCTCCGATTCGATGGGCAAAAGGACATCTGTCCATACACAGCATTTAATCTTGTATGTTCCATCCTGTGGCACTGTGAGTGTGAGAACATTTGTTTTTTCTGCAGCTTCAAAGTTTGTTTTTTCAAAATCAACACTGCAGAGCTTACCGTTTTTGTCGTAAAGTCCTGCCCAGATAAGTGCAGGTCTTTTTTTGCCGTCATTTGAAGCAAAAGTTACAATAGCACTTATGTCACCGGGTTCAAGGAATTGAAGTTCTTCGCCTGATGCATTTTTGAATGTGATGGATTTGACATCATATTTTGAGGGAAGTGTTTCAAACTCAATATAATCGGTGAGTGTGTTACCGTTTTCGTCACAAACTCCCGTAAATGCAAGGTGATAGTTTGAGCTTTCTAAGGTTGCAAGGTTAAGAGCAACAGTGTATTCATCCTCGAAGGTGATTTGACCGTCTGCCACTGCTTCGCCGTTTAAGGTGATTGAAGCAGACGAAAAAGATTCTTTGTTAATTTTGTTGTTAAATGTCACCTTAACGGGATTTCCTGCCATCATTTTGCCCGCTGTGCCCGGAGTTGAATAGGCAATGTCAAAGGTTTCATAACCTTCGTCACAAATTCCGTACACCGCCTCTGTGGGAGTGATTCGGAAATCATCAAGAAGGAATGCAGCTTTTTGGGTTATGGGATAGTGTCTTGAAAAACCTATGTACATATTTTTTATGCAGGGTTTAACTTCACCGTTTTCATCGGTGTAGGAACCGTTTGGAAAACTGTTTGACGCTACGCATCCGTATGAACCCACAAGGTTACCGTCGCTATAAACCTCGATGTGTGCCGATTTATTGGGAATTGAAAATCTTATTTTTATGTCATACCATTTGTTGGTTTCGGAAAGAGTTATGCCTGTGTTATTCCCTGCCAGAACCATATATCCTGACTGAAAGATATTTAAAAGGTCGCCGTGCTCGGCATCCATACGAACAATAATGTTTGAAAGCTTGTCTTTTCTCATCAGAGAAAATTCAAGCAGGTAGTTGTCTGTAAAATATGAACCAAAATTCTTTTGAGCATCAAAGTCAAGAAGAATTGCATCCTCGGAGGATGTACTCTGTTTTGTTTCAACAAATTCAAGACATTTGCCTTTTTCGGCGGTTTCGGCACTGTAGAGTCTTTTTATTTCACCATTTGCGGTGTCGCATTTTGAGTCAACATAGATTACTCTTGAAAATCCTTCCGGTACAGCATTTCCTGCTTCGTTTCCGGTGTAGTTTTCAAAATCATAGTAATTGTCAAAGGAATACACACGGTTAACATTTTTTATGGAAAAATCATCTATGTGTGCTACCGACACCGGCGCAACTCCGTCAACGGCAGTTGCACTGTAGTAGTTCTGATAGAAATAGATGCTTGTCCATTTGTAGTTGATAATGGTATCCCACTTTTTAGAATAGGTAAAGAAGACTTTTCCGTTTTCATATACGGTAGCAAAGGAATAACCGGTTTCTGTGTTGATGCGTGCCTTAATTGTGTAGGTGCTTCCTGCCTTTGCCTTATAGGAGCTTGGCATTCCCGTACCGAACACATAGAAATAGCCGTTTGAGTGTATCATCATAAGCGTTGGATTTGATGTTGAATGCCAGCAGTCATAAGCACCGATAATGCGTCTGGTGTAGAAATCCTCAGGTGTTATGCTCGCCTGAATTTCAATGCTCTTTGTATAGGGTCCGCCAAAGGTTTCTGAAGGAATACCAAAGCCAAAGTGAGCGCTTTTGCTCACCTTCAGGGTAAGCCTCTGACCTGAGCCGTCAGATTCGGGAGTGAGAAATGCATCGGCATATTCCGTTGCCCCCTCGGTGTAGGCTGTTCTTGCAGGGTATGAAAAATCCGAAGAATTAAATACCCCAAGCTCATTTGCAGTGAAGCTGTCGAAATTGATTTCTTTCACATTGCCATCGTGGGCTGATGCACAAATTGAGAAAGCAATCACAAGAATAAAAACAAAAGTCACTGCGCAAAAAAACTTTTTCATTTTACCATCTCCTCGTATAATATATTTTGAGGTGTTCAGAGTAACCCCAATAACTCTTGAAAATTTTTCTAATCGGTTTGATAATACCCGTGATATAATTGTCTTAGTGTCAATCAGGTATCAGTTCGTTTTCTCCTTGTTGAACCA
>JAFQHQ010000031.1 GCA_017397885.1 Clostridia bacterium
AATTTGAAAATAGTTCAAACTACTGAAAATACTGCTTTCTAACGCTCCACTAACCAATCAAATTCGCACAAGTGCTCTTTTCTTGGAGTGTCACTATCCCCTCATCCGTCAAGCAAGCTTGCCACCTTCCCCACCAGGGGGGGAAGCCTCACACATCAGCCCAATCTCATCCCACCGCAAAACCCCAATTTGTCTCATACAATCTTATTGTACATCATGTAAAATTCATATAAATAAAAACAAAAAAAGGAGAATGAAAACTATGTTAAAAAAAGTATTATCAATCACACTTGCTTTGGCAATGCTCGTAGCAGCACTTCCCGTTTTTGCGGAAACTGCCGAAATGAACATTGTTAAAGAAATTGTTCCAAACGGTGAAGCGGAGGCATATCACCGTCCCATGCTCACAAGAGAACCCGGAAATGTGGCTGCAGGAGTTACAATTCCCACATCTGTTTTTGACGGCGGTGTGGAAAAAGCAAATCTTTACATTGCTTCATATTCAAACAGTGCACTCAAAGCTGTAGCAGTTAAAGAAATCACATCTGCCGATGCAGGTCAGGCAGTTTACACTCCTTCAATTGCAGTTGATGAATCCGATGAGGTTAAAGCCTTCATCTGGAACGGCTTTGATGTTATGCCTCTTTCAACCGCTGCTGCACTTCCCGCTAAAACAACTCATGTAACCTATGATTTTGAAGAAGATGTTCATGTTGTAGGTCAGATGCCTGCAAGAGAACTTGCTACCGGAACCTACAAAGAATATATGAAAGATTTTGGTGATAATGTAACAGTTCAGAATGACCCCCTCGGCGAAAATGGTAAAGTTTTAAAATTTGACGGTTCAACCAAAACAGCCGGTGCAAACTTCTGCGAAGGCGGTGCACTTGGCAGCACAATCAACAAGTTTAAAAACCAGACAAGCTCTTCTGTTGAGTTTGATTTCTATATGCCCGAGCAACTTCCGCCAAGAGAAAACGGTGTAGACGAAAACGGCAATCCCGTATATGCTAACCGCGAAACATATTTTAGAGTCGATTTTGATGCAACAATGTTTATTTACATTCAGATAAGACAGTATGCAAACAACAGTTCATCAAACCGTTTTGTAATTTGTAACAACAAATATGCTACCGACTGGGGCAGCAACAAATATGTGGCTGCAGATGACTTCTTCGGCAAATGGCACACAATGAAGCTTGAATATGCTCCTTGTGTCGACAATCCTAATGCTCGTCAATACTGGTTCTGGTTTGACGGAGAGCTTTTCTACCACGTTGTAGGTGCAGAAACAGGTAAAACCGATTATTCCTATGTTCCCAGAACTGCATACATCTATAATTATACTCCTGCAGGACATTTTGATCCCAACATGGTATATTACATCGACAATGTAAAATTCTCAGCTTAACCCTAACGGAGGTCATCTATGTATAAAAAACTACTCACAATCCTCCTTTGTTTTGTGATGGTCTTTTCTATTTTGCCAATGGGGACTGTGTCCTCATTGGCAGCAGAAGAAATTGAAAAGCCGATTTACGTTGTATTAAACGGCAATCAGCTTGAATTTGATGTTAAGCCCGCCATCATAAACAATCGTGTTATGGTTCCCATGCGAACCATATTCGAAGCAATGGGTATGACAATCGACTGGAACGAAAGTACCCAAAAAATTATCGCTTCAAATGAAAATACCACAATTGAACTTGTTGTAGGAAATGAAAATGCTGTTGTAAACGGAGAAACAGTAAATCTTGATTCCCCGGCAGTAATTGTCGATAGCAGAGTTCTTGTTCCCACACGCTTTATTGCCGAAGCAACAGGCAACTCGGTTTACTGGGATACCCAGTTTGCACAAAAGGTTGTTATTTCAGAGCCTCTCAAAGGCGATGTTCTTTCGGCACTCGACAGATTCGAAACCGAATGCTTCGGTGAAAGAACCTTTGACTGGGTTATAAATCTCTATGATCCCGAAACAGGCGGATTCTATTTTAAAAAGAGTGCCAAAGACACCGAAGGATTTTTACCCGACAAGGAAAGCACCGTAAAATGCTTGCAGATTTTAGAGTCAATAGGTGCAGTTGACACAAAAAATCTTGGTGAGATTTATGACGAGGAAGGTCTTAAAAGACTTCTTGAATTTGCACAAAGCGGTCAAGACCCCGAAAATCTCTACTTCTTTGAAGAACCCTGGGGCAAATATGTCAACACTTCAAAAATGCAGTATGAAACTGCGGCATCAAATCAGCTCATAAACATGATTCCGGGCGGAAAACCTCTCTACACCGAACCTGCAACAAAGGAAGATGAAGAAAAGGAAGTTCTTTTGGAATCTGAAATTCCCGTTCAAAGTTATCTTGCCGCATCAACAGGCAACACTCTTTTTGATAACCGCTTTAATTCCAAAGAAGATTTTAAGGCATGGTTCGATTCACTTCCTTGGGCGGCTCCCGATGGCAATGCATATGTCGCAGGCTCACAGCTTTTGAACGCTGTCGGCGGTGCAAGAGCAGCCGGTGAAGATATGTTTGACTATATGGTTGAACTCACCATGGAAAAAATCAACCCCAACACCGGATTTTTAAGCCGTGTTGATCCCGAAACCGGAAAGCTTTTGGACGAGGTTGACTTTGATGCAATGAGCGGAAGCTACAAGGCTGCAGGTATGTTTGTTGAAAGCTGGTATCCAAGCATGAAGGGCAAATGTCTCACCTGGCCATATTATGAAAAAGCCATAGACAGCGTTATGCAGGTAATACTCAATAAGGATCAGGGCTTCCACGCCTGTGACGTTGCCAATGCTTTTGTTTTTCTGAGAAATGTAATGTACACTCAAAAAAGCATAGACCCGGCAGTTCGTGAAAAGGTATATACTCAGCTTCCTCAGCTTATCGATGCCACAAGAGAGCGTACAGCATCGCTATTGTGTGAAGATGGGGGCTACAGCTATTATGCAGGCAAAGGTGCCGACGGTAACCAGGGACACCCCCATGGAACAAGTCTTCTTGAGGGCGAAATCTCCGGCACATCAATGATACTCATTTCTTTGAGAACTGCAGTATATCGCTTTCTCGGTTTTGACCCCCCGTCAATGTTTGGCGGTGCTCTTACTCCCGAATTGACAAGAGAAAAGCTTAAAGCTGTTGAATCTACAAAGAAGATTGATTTTAAAACCAATTGCGAGCTAACCTTTGACGATGTGCCCGACGGTCCCGTTCCCGATTATCTTCCCATAAGAAGCTCCGGTGATGTAACCGTTTGCGAAGACAGAGAATATGTTGACGAAAGAGCACTTCGCATTCACTCTCCCGGTGGGGAAAGACCGGTTGTAATCTTTGATGTGGGCACAAGAAGCGGCAAAGGCTTCACCCTTTCCTATGACATCAAGTTTGAAACCGAAAACGAAAGCACCGGTCTTCTCTATAGTGAAATCGGGTCATATCGCTTTGCCGTTGTTACAAACCTCAGGAAAGGTAATGGTTCATTTGTGTTCTCCAGAACAACAGATGCCGGGAAAAATCTTAAGCAGGGCTTTGACGGCACCATGTATCACAACATTAAAATTGTGTATATGCCCGACGGTGAAAACGCTAAAACCGAATATTACTTCGACGGTAAGCTTGTGGACACAAGCACATATTTCCAGGTTAACCAATATGGTGCACCTCCCATGGAAAACATCCCCATGGTAATGTTCAGGGCAGACCACGAATCACCGTTTACTGCATATATCGACAATTTTAAGTTTTCAGAGCATAAAACAGACCTTCAAGGTGAATCGGAAATCGCTTTCTACAGCGTAAATTAACACATTTAATAACAAAGACAATATAAGGAATAATAATATGGATATAGAAAGATACACTTCACCCTTTGATTGTGATGAGGTCATAAATCTTTGGTCGGAAATATTCGGCGAATATGAGGCAGAGCTTGAAAAAATCCAGTGTGACGGCACAGAAGAAGAGCTAAACACCGACATTGTATACCTGGCAAAGGAAAACGGTAAGCTACTTGGTGCTGTTCACACCACAATTTCAAAAACCGAGCCGGTGCTTGCCGGAATGTCGGGCGTGTGCACCACACCCGAAGCTCGGGGAAGGGGCATAAGCAGAATCCTTTTTGAAAAGGCAATGGAAGAAATTGATTCCCTTGGCGTTAAAGCAACGTTTCTCGGAACGGGAAATCCCATTGGCATAAAGGTGTATGAATCCTGCGGATTTTCGTTTATTTCGTGCACCGGAGCAATGGCAAGAGTTCCCGGAAGTAATTTCGGTCTGTTTTGCTGTGACTACTACTCCAAAGAGCATAAAAATATAAAAATCGTTCCCGGCAATGCGGCAATGCGTCTGCCCCTTGTGCCTTTTGTACACGGTTTGTCCGGTGACTGTTTTATCGACATCAACGCATGCATAATGTCAAGGGGAATAAACTTTTCCCAGGTTTCGTGCATGGGGCTTTACCAAAAGTTTCTGGATGTTGAAAATGCGGGCGGAGTCTTCCTTGGTGCAATTGACGAAAACGGCATTCTTGGTGCAACGGCCAGCGCAATGCCCACCGACAAAGGCATCAGAGCCGATTTTCGTGTTCGTCCGGGGTTTGAAAGTGCAGCCAAAGATTTTGTAAGCAACTTTGAAGATAAATACGGCAGGATTTATCTGCAGATTGCAGATGCAGATGAGTCCAAAATTAAAATCGCCGAAAATCTCGGATTCAAAAAGAAGGAAGAAATTCTTCATTCTTACAGAGATATATGCCTCATTCCGATGCATATTTTTGAAAAATAATTTTATAACGAAAAACTTTTAACCCATAAAAATGCCTCTGCGACCAATGAGACGGTTGCAGAGGCATAAGTTTATCAGAAATTAAGATTTTTTAGTTTAAGGATAGCTTCAAGGAAATAATAATCACCGTAGATAAGCGCCTTTTGTCCGTTGTTGAAATGTTCCATTCCAAAGTTCACAATAGCTTCATCTTCGGGATCGTCCCAAGGACAGCATCTTTCGTCCAGTGCTTTGAGCAGTCTGACAGCAGACGCTAAGTACATTTCTCTTTCAGCACCCTCACATGCAAGTGCAATGTCAATTATGCCGCTTGCGGCAATGGCTGCGGCGGAGCTGTCGTATGCTACGGCATCAACAGGCTGACGAAAATCACATCTTGGAACGGGATCTTCACTGCAGGCATTCATAAAGTAATTTGCAACTCTTTTTGCAGCATCAAGATATCTGATATCACCAATTTCGTTGTAGCTTTGAGCAAAGCCGTTTATTGCCCAAGCCTGACCTCTTGACCAGGATGAACCCTCACAGTATCCTTGACCGCCATAGCTTTTTACAAAATCTCCGTTTTCGGGGTTGAATTCCACAATGTGGCACACACTTCCGTCGGGTCTTATGAAGTTTTCAAGCACCTTATCGGCAAATGCAATACCGATATATTTGAATCTGTTATCGTTGGTTTGTTTGGTTGCCCAATAGAGCAGGGGAATGTTCATCATGCAGTCAATGATTGCCCAGCCTTTTCTCATTTCGGCATCTTCGCCATCTCTGCCGTTCCAAGCTCTTATGTATCCTGCTCGTATGTTATATCTTGCCGCAAGTGTACTTGCCGCAAGAAGGGCATAATTTTTTGAAGTTTCATTTCCTGTGATTTCGTAGTTGTTAACCGATGAATGAAGCCACATAAATCCAACATCATGGTCAAGTCTTTCCTGCGATTCAAAAAGAGTGTTGAGCTGATTTTCATATTCATTTGCCCAAGCTTTAAAGCGTTCATCCTTAGTTTCCTTGTACATCAGCCAGAGCATACCGCACCAGAACGAATTTGTCCACCATGATATGTGCCTTGCCTGCTTGTATTTTCCGTTTTCTGTTGTGTAGGGGTAATCTCCACCGATTCTTTCGGCATTTTTTGTTACTTTTGGCTGGCATTTTTGCCACATTTCATTTGCCCATAATTTATAATTTGTCATTTTTTTATGCTCCTTTATATTAATATTTCCGAGTATTTTAACGACGAGTGAGGCGAAATTTATATTTTAAAACCGCCTTTAGTGTCGGTCGTTAAGGCTATACATTCATCATTAACTTTTAATCCCTTTTCCCTGCAAAGCTCTAAAAGCGGTTCAACAGGAGTTATGGCAACATCAACCTCTCCATTTTTTAATGTTACGGTTGAGATGATGTATTTGTTGTCGGGAGTAAATGCGGGGTGGGGGTCAAGGTGATAAACCGAAGTTGATTTGTAGTTGGGTTTGGGGAGTGCGGAGAAAATATCAATTTCTTTGCCCGATTCTCTGTCAAAAAAAACAACGCGGCAAGGGCGTTTGTCCCATGCATATGGTGAATCGTCTCCAACCCATAATTCTCTTTCGTTGGTGTGAGCATGGCATATTGAGTGATTCCATACTCCTTTCACCTCTTTGGTTTCGATGTTGTACTCACACACGCTGTCCAAAAGATCAGGCCAGCAAAGATATCCATCTTTCGACCAAAAATCGTGACATATTATTGAATTGTTATGTCTGAACCAGTTTCCGGGGAGAACGTTTTCAAGTCTTGTTCCCTCTGTGTCCATAAGCCACATTCTCTGGTCAATATCAAATCTTTCACCGGTAACCGGGTCTATTTCCCAATCCTGATCAATCAGGAATAGCTTGGGGTCGGTAGGGCAGAACTGTGAGTGATTGTAATTTTTGATAAATTTGTGAATCATCTTAACTTCGCCCGTGTTGAGGTTGCCTGTTGCTATATATGTTTTTTCGCCTATTCTCATGTCAAGAAGCATAAGCTCGTTATCGCTGTTTATGCTAAGATGTGTGGAAATCCGGTCAATTCGCCGTCCTCGTATAATATCACTTCCGACTTCAAGCACTTTTTCGCAGTTACCGCCAACATCAAATCGGTAGACCGAATTATCAATTGCCACAAGTGCATCGTGGGTTCCGGGGATAATATTCGGTTCACTTGAGTTCATACTTGCCCCTGTAAATTTGCGAATAAACGGATTATCAGGATCCATACTCATAACACCGAGATGACGATTTTGAGCGGGCCAGTCAATGCATTTGAACCACATATATTTGTTGTCATATGTAAGCCCCATTTCCGTGAAATAGAAATTGAGTTGAAGCTTTGCAACTTTTTCTTTAAGAATGTAGCTTTTTACTCCGGTTGCAGGGTCAATAAATTCTTCAAAATATGGGTGCTTTTCGAGATTCAGCACATTTTTCACTCCTTTTTTACATATTGGGTTTTATCTCAAATCTGAACACACTTTCTCTTTCGTCTCTTGCAATAAAATCTATAAAATAGCAAGGTGTGACTGTTCCGCGGCCGTCGTGTGCTTTGTAACTTTCTTCAGAGTAGCTTGTACAATATTTTTCATTGTCAAATAATATTTTTGTGCCTTCAAGGTCAACAACACCGTCTTTGATTTCAGGTTTTATGGAACTTACAAATCTTTCGGTTATTGTTTCTGTGTTTTCTGAATATTCGAATGTGTCTGTGAGGATTACGGTGTCAGTATTAACATCAAATCTTCTGTGGATTTTGCTGATGAGTTCTTCTTCATATGCACCTTCAATATCAAGTTCAAAGAAATTCTCGCCGTAAGCGGTATTTTTTGCACAGTGTTCCAAACCCCATTCTTGAGCTTTTCCGTTAATTATTGGCAGAGAATGTCCCCAGGAAGCATTAACAAGAATATTGTAACGGTGCTCCCTCATAAAATAGAATTTGGTATATTCTCCGCATCCGAAGTCGTCAAGAGGTGTTTTGTCATCACTTGTGACAATCATAAAGCTTCCTACGTCATTGTGATTGTGCGGTTCATGGTTGTGACCGCCTTTTGCCGCAAAACTGAATTTGTCACATTTTTTTATGTACCATTGAGCATCTTCATAATATACTGTATCCGATGAATTGATGTCTGCTTCATAATCCGGGTCAAACCACAAAAATTCTTTCACAGAAAATACATTGCCATTTCTTGTTCCTTTTGACAAATCAGGACGCAAAAATTCATCAGGATACATTTCTTTAAGAAAACTCATAACTCCGGGACTGAATACGAAATTTGGTGTACAGTCTGAAAAGCTTAAAACTTTGTTTTCGCTCATTATTACATTTTGAGGGAAAAGGGCAATTTTTTTGACAAGATCTCTTTCAAAGTAGTTGGTTTCACCATTTGTGTAGTGAAAAATTGCACGGGCAAAAATAAGGAAATACTCAAAACCGTAGTTCCAGTATGAAAAACCTTCTCTGCAACATCCGTCTTCGCCGAAGCTTTTGAGGAATGATTCAATTGCACCATAGAGTTTTGGAAGGATTATTTCTTTTTCTTCTTCGGTTGCATATGTTAAAACAGGAACAGAAACACCGCCGGAGCATACTGCCGCCCAGTTTGATTTTGCGGCAAGCCACCAGAAATCTCTTTTTGCAATAGAGGAAATGACACGGCGTTTAACTTCATACTCAATTCGGTCTTTAACATACCACGGCAGTTTTCCGTCAAGAAGAATTACGATATCTGTAAGCATTCTGCTTGTTTCCGAAGCAAAAAGGTCTACAGCTTCAACTATTTCAGATATTTTCGGCGGGTCTGTAATGGCTTTCACATGAGCCGGCAGACACCAGGTGTATTCGTCACAAATCATAAAGATAAGATTTGTAAGGTGCTTGAAATATTTTTCATCGCCTGTAAGCCAGTACGCAATTGCAACGTGTGAACAATCATTACGACGCTCAAAATATGGCTTTTCAAAAGTTCTTCTGTCGCCGGTTTCGTCGTGAAGCATATAGTCGCTGATTTTTAGGTTTTCATAAGTTTTTTCAAGAGCAAGGTCGGCTCTGTTTATTGTATTTTCAATAAGTGGTTTTGCCGCTTTGCTTTCTAAAAGTCTTTCTCTTTGTTTGTCACAGTCAATTCCAAAATAGTTTGCCATTGTAAAAATCCTCCTCAAAGTTTGGATAATTTGATTGTATCAAATTAAATGCTAAAAGTAAACAATTTATATTACGCAAAACAACACAAAAGTAGTGCTATATTAAGATTGTTTGAAAAATAAATCTCAATTTTGCGTAAAAATTCTATTGATAATCATTTTAAATTATGGTATACTTTTGAAAATGTCACAAGGAGACCGACTATGAATTCACCATACCACAAACCGCAGCTTTTTACATTTATTCACACTCGCACAGACAGCATTTTTTATATTCCGCTGTCCGAAATTCCATATTATGACGTGACCTTTTGCATGGAAGGACGCATGGAGTATGAATTTAACGGAAAAGAAATTATTTTAGAGAGCGGAGATGCATTCATTTTTCCGCCGGGTTCAAAAAGAATAAGAAGAAAAACAAATGTAAGTTCATATTACACTTGTTTTAATGTTATGCCACGAGAAGAAGACATCATTGATATTTCGGGTGTATTCAGAAAATGCATAAATCACGACACTGTGTATATGATTGAAACAATCGACAAGTTCATGAAATCGGCATCTCCCCTTAGGCTCGAAAAAAGTTATGACCTTTTTATGTTTCTTTTTCATCAGCTTGCCGAAAAGGTTTATGACACAGACAGCGAATATGTCAAAGCCATAAAGCAGTACATTGAGGAACATATCAAAGATGTTATCACCATAGCTGACATTGCAAAAGGGCTTCACATTACTCCAAACTATCTTTGCAATCTTTTCAAAAAAGAAACAGGGGATACCGTCTTTGGCTACATACTTTCAAGACGAATCGAGCTTGCAAAAATGCTTATTGTAACGGGTTACTATTCTCTTTCGAATGTCGCCGAACTTTGCGGATTCAGAGACTATAACCATTTTTCTCATACTTTCAAAAAAAGAGAGGGTATTACACCTTCTTGTTATAAAAAACAAATATGAGTTTATCGGGGTGTTTAACACAAGGACGTGAGCCTTCCCCCCGGTGGGGAAGGTGGCAAGCTTGCTTGACGGATGAGGGGATAGTGACACTCCAAGAAAAGAGCACTTGTGCGAATTTGATTGGTTAGTGGAGCGTTAGAAAGCAGTATTTTCAATAGTTTGAACGGATTTCAAATTTATGTTTGAAATTACATTCTTTTAGTTCCCCTCATCAGTCACCATACGGTGACAGCTTCCCCACCGGGGGGAAGCCTCACACATCAGCCCAATTCAATCATCCCGACAAACCCCAATTTTACTACAATAATATTATTT
The DNA here is from genome assembly GCA_017397885.1 of Clostridia bacterium. Taxonomy (GTDB): domain Bacteria; phylum Bacillota; class Clostridia; order UMGS1810; family UMGS1810; genus RGIG1828. The sequence goes on from JAFQHQ010000031.1 coordinate 10,223, forward strand.
TAAAACACATTGTGCAAATGCAGTAAACCCATTGACGGAATGCAAGAAAACAGTTATACTATATGTATAAACTTGGATTTGGTGTGGTTAATATGAGTGAGATTTATAATGTAAGAAGATTTAAAAGCAGTGACGCAGATGAAGTATCTTCTTTAATCATTAAAACATTAAGAACAACAAATAGTAAGGATTATTCACCAGAGTACATAGAGAATGATGTGAAAATGTTCAGTCCGGAGGGAGTAATGCAAAGGGCCAGCTGGACACATTTTTATGTTGTCTGTAAAGGAATTACTATTGTGGGGTGTGGTGCAATAGGGCCATATTGGAACAAGGAAGATGAAAGCAGTTTTTTCACTATCTTTGTGTTGCCGGAATATCAAGGAAAGGGTGTTGGCAGAAAGATAATAGAAACTTTAGAACAAGATGAGTTCTTTTTAAGAGCAAAGCGCATTGAAATACCTTCTTCAATTACGGCTTGTGAGTTTTATAAAAAAATGGGTTATACATATAAGAATGGAATTAATGTTGTTGATGAAGAGCAGTTAATTCGTTTAGAAAAGTTTAGATAAATATGGAGTTATAGGCATAGTTTTAGATTGTGCCTATTTATTGTGTCTCAAATCATTTTGTAAATCTCAACATAAATTATTCCGCAGAGAATAATTTTATAGCTTTTAAAAGAAATGTTTGTAATTTCTAAATCTTTGTGATATAATCGCTTTATACGCAAATGAACAATTCTTGTCGGGTTCGAACAAAACCTCAAGAATACATAACGAAAGGAATTTTAAACTTATGGAAAACAAAATTTTAGCCAAGGTTGGCGGACTTGCAATAACCGAAGCCGAAGTAAACGAAATGATTGTAAGACTGATGCAAAGCGGTCAGAACCTCGACAATGCACAGGGTAAAGCAATGGTGCTTGAACAGCTGATTGCAAACAAGCTGTTTCTTCTTGATGCACAAAAGAACATGTATGAATATAATGCAGAATTTAAAGCACAGCTTCAGAAGGTAAAGGAAGATATGCTCGTAAACTTTGCGATGTCAAAGACTCTCGAAGGCGTAAAGCCTGCAACGGAGGATGAAATAAAAGCTTTCTATGAAGAAAACAAAGAACGCTTTGTTGCCGGCGAATCGGTAAATGCAAGTCACCTTCTTGTTGACTCCGAAGAAAAAGCAAACGAACTGCTTGAAAAAATCAAGGCAGGGGAGATATCCTTTGAAGATGCGGCACGTAATGAAAGCTCATGCCCTTCATCCGAAAACGGCGGAAACCTTGGTGAATTTACCAAGGGTCAGATGGTTCCCGAATTTGATGAAGCCGTGTTTAAAATGAATGTGGGCGAAATTTCGCAGCCGGTTAAAACACAGTTTGGTTATCACCTCATAAAGCTCAATGCCAAAAATGAAGAAAAAACCTACGGCTTTGACGAAATCAGAGGTCAGCTTGGGGATCTTGTTATGAAAGACAAACAGCAAAAAGCTTATCAGTCAAAGATTAACCAGCTTAAAATTCTCTATCCCGTGGATCAAATGTAAAGTTGCGTGGTGGTTAAAACTCCTACATATCCTTAAAAGACGATTTTGTGAAATTTTAGTCTCAAACGGAAATGTTTCTTGCTAATAATTCTTGCAAAGGCTCTGTTTCAGAGCCTTTCACTTATTTTTGGGCTACAATTTAAAATGATTGCAAAATTTATTTTTGTGTGCTACAATAAAGTCATGAATATTTGCGGGAGGTGAGATAATGCCTATAACAAAAGAAAGACAGAAAAAAATTTCAACCCTCTTTTCCAATGAATTTTCATTCAATTTGGAGAATATAAAGATAACACTCATAACAGTTGATTCATCCGAACTTCATACAAACATCACCCGCCGTGCATCTTTGTACAATCCGTCTTTTATGCACACCCATTCGTGCTATGAACTTTTTTACTGCGATTGCGGCAAGATGAACATTGTTGTTGATAATGTCAAAGTCAATATTATGCCCGGGCAGATTCTTTGTGTGCCTCCAAAAACATATCATGCCATGAAAAGCTCCGATGAGGGAACGGATGGCGGCACCTTTATGTTTCAGATAAGCAATAATGGTCTTGTTACCGACGTTGACCTTTTTTCCATGTTTAAGGATGTTCTTTCCGGCAAATACGTAATTCTCGATGTGACCGAAAAAATGTTCGAACTGGTTTTGGGCATTATAAAAGCAGGAGAGACAAGAGACATTTTTACCCTCGGCCCGATGTTTCATGAGTTTGTATATTTGCTAATCAAATGTTCCGGCAAAACTTCGGGGATATACAGCGATTCCGGAAATGACAACATGAACTTAAGGCTTCACAAAATCAGCACCATGCTTCATGTTGGCAGTGCAGACATAACCATCGAGCAGGTTGCGGAGGTTGTGGGGCTTTCCACGAGGCAAGTAAGCAGAATTGTAAAAGATAATTATAACTGTACATTTAAAGAGATTGTAACCCGCACCCGAATGGAAAAGGCGGGAGAATTACTTGTTCATTCCAAACTTTCTGTGGCAGAAGTTGCCGGACAGGTCGGTTACAATTCCGTAAGAAGCTTTTACACAGCTTTTAAAAATCATTACGGTTGTCTTCCGGGTGATTTTCGTGACGAATCAAATTAATATTAATTATTTAAAAAACAACATTGTTTCGATAATGTTGTTTTTGTCAATTTTGAGACATTTTTTTGTGTAAAAAGCATAAAAACAGCAGATTTTGGTGCTATTGGCGGACATGAATTGGAACAAACTGTCTGCCAAATCCTATTGCACTAAACCGCATATGATGATATAATTTATAATAGAGAACAGTGTTTGATATAATATGAGATAAAATACATTTTCATGAAAGGAAGAATGCATATGAAATCAATTAAAAAAGCACTTTCACTGATTGTCATTTTGACAGTTTTGACATCGTTTTTGAATGTTTCTTCACTTGGCGCAAATGCCGCAGAGGAAGAAACCTCAAAAACCGCCTACAAATGGCTGTTTAGCGATGACTTCAACAGTTATGACATAGGTCAGATGCCTCCGTCATCGGTTATCTCAACCTACGGTCAGAAAGGTAATCTCATGGGTATTGCTGCTGTCCCAAGCAATCTCAACCGAAGCATCAACATCAAAATCAGATCCCGTGATGACTCACTTATGCACACCAAATCCTTTCAGGATATAGGCGGCGTAAGCGGACAGTTCGTTGTTGAAATGGCACTTCGTATTGACGATTCCTACGGTTGTGCCAAAAATTTCTATATGTATAATGCACAGGAAAGCTCAACCTCCGTTACAACAACCTGGACTGTTATGAGCATAAGCGGTTCCAACCGCATCACCTTCCTCGGCAAAGACACAGGTATAACAATTCCCGAAGGAAAGTTTACAACACTTTCTTTTGCAATAGACACCGATAAAAATGTTGCATCGCTTTATATAAATCACAAACTTCGTGTTCCCAATAGTCCTCTCCCCGAAGGTGCCAAAAACATGGCGACAATGCGTGTCCATTTGACAAGTGTAGGTGAGGGTTGCAAAACAAGCTTCTATTTTGATGATTTCAAAGTGTATGAAGGTCCCGAAGCTCTTATTCCCGAAGAAATTGCGGCATATGACTGGAATGCAGGCAATGAAATTTCAGAAGGTCTCATGGAAGTTTACATGGCAAACAAGCTTGCGTTTTTCGTAAACGGTTCTCAGTGCTATGTTGACGGCAAAGTTTCTTCCATGAACGGAACATCCGGCAAAATCACTGCCATCAAAAAGGATGATATTTCCTACATTCCCGTCAAATACGGTGCCGAAGCCTTTGGCGGAAAAGTACTGTGGGATGATAAGACCAAAACAACAAGTTTTACAGTCAACGATAAAAAAGTTGAAATATTAACGTCTACCGGTGAAGTGAAGGTTGACGGCGAAAAAAGAGAAGGAACAAGCGATGTTTTCCTCGAAAACGGCAGAACCTACGTTTCTTCCAAGCTTTTCTCCGAGCTTTCGGGCAAAAACCTCTGGGAAGAAACCGGAATTATTCTTTTTTCCGATATTGAAGTCGACTACAACTGGTATGACGATGACGAAATAATAAAAGAACTTATTGCATCACTTTGCTATGAACGCCCCACAGGCGACAAGGTTGAACAAGACCTCAGAGCAAAGCACCCCGTTGGTCAGCATCCGCGAATCTGGGCAACCGCTGCAGACTTTGAACGTGTTAAGCAGGAAATTGCCACAAGCGAAATCAAAAAAGACTGGTTCGAACAGATTAAGAATTATACCGATACATATGTAAATAAAATTGAGTTCCCCGAATACGGAACCACCGACGGAATACGTATGAGAGCTCACTGTGAACGACTTTATATGGTGGTTGGTTACAATGCTTTTATCTATCGGATAACCGGCGATGAAAGTTATGCCGAGTATGCTTATGAGTGGCTCGAAAAAATGGGTGTTGGCTATTATGCCGACTGGAACCACAACCGTCACTGGCTCGATACCGGATGCTGGATGAAAGGCTACGGAGTTGGTTATGACTGGCTCTATGACTGGATGAACGAAGAACAGCGCAAACATATCAGAGACACAATTGTCAAATTCGGCTTTGAACCCTATCTCAAATCAACCTGGTACACGTCAACAATGTCCGATAACTGGAACTCTGTTATTCAGGGCGGTCTCATATGTTCTGCCCTTGCAATTATGGACGAAGAACCCGAAATTTCCAAAAAATGCATTCAGGCGGCAATAAAGAATATGGAAAACACAGTTCTTCTTGCGGCTCCCGACGGTGCATGCTACGAAGGACCTTCCTATTGGCAGCTCACCACCGAATCAATGGTTGAAGGTATGTCGGCTTTAGAGACATCAACCGGCTCAAGTTACGGACTGGCTGAGTCTCCCGGTATGGCAGAAACAGGATATTTCCTTTTTGCACTCTCCGGCAAATATACCATCAATTATGGTGATGCAGGTCCGATTTTCCCACATCTCTCGACACCAAAGAGCTTTTCTGGCTTGCAGAAAAAGCAGGTGATGTCGGTCTTCGAAACCTTCGCTACAAAACTATGATTGAAAACAACATTATACCTCATTTCCGTGAAATGATTGCCTGCGTTGGCGATCCCGAAACCGAAACTTCGGAGCTTTCTCTTGACCGTTACTACCGCATAATCGAAACAGTTTCAATCCGAAACAGCTGGGATACCGAAAGCATGCTCTGGGGCGGACTTCATGCAGGCGAAACCGATGTTACCCACGGTCATCTTGACACAGGTAACTTCTACATCGACTCCTTCGGTGACCGATTTGCCTATGACTTGGGTATTGAAAACTATAACCTTGCCGGCGGAGGTAAATACCGTCACCGTGCCGAAGGTCACAATATGCTTGTTTTCAATCCCGACGACCAGCTCGAAGATATATTAAAAACAGGTTATTCCAAAATAGAAAGATTTGAACACAATGATGTAAGTGCCATTGTAACAACAAACACCACAGGCAACTACTCAAACTACGTTGAAAATGTTGAAAGAGGTATGAGATTTGTCAACGGCAGAACATCAATCGTTGTTCAGGATGAGGTCAAGAGCGAAAAAGAAAACGAAGTATACTGGTTTATGCATACTCCTGCAACCGTAACTCTTTCCGAAGACGGCAAAACCGCAATTCTCGACATCAAGGGCAACAGAATGGAAGCAAAGCTTCTCTCCGATGTGGGTAAATTTGAAGTTATGGAAGCAAAACCCCTTCCCACTTCGCCAAACCCCGTTGGTCAGAACAAAAACGAAGGATTTTGCAAGCTTGCAATTCATCTTGAAAATGTCAAGGACTTCACCATAAGCGTATGCTTTACTCCCTTGGTATACACTCCTGTCGGCGGAACAATAAACTACCCCGAAGTCACTCCCATGGCACAGTGGGAGCTTGAAGACCCCGAAAAGGTTTCTGTGGGCGTTCTGCCAAGACTCGATTCACTCAAAATCGACGGCAAAGATGTTGCAGGCTTCAGACCTGATATGAACTTCTATGTTGAAGCTCTCAAAAAAGCCGATTCACCAATCCCCAACATCGAAGCAACCGGTGACGGTAAGGTTGAAATTATTCCTCCTGCCCAGTGGCCCGGTAGTGTTGAAATCAAAATCAGCAACGGTATATTCGAAAATGTATACGGTATTCGTTTCAATGTTCCTCCGCGTTCTCTTGCTGACGAAGGCTACACTGAACTTGACATCGAAGAGATAACCGCATCTTCCGTACCTCAGGAAGCAAATCCGCCAAAGAGCGCATTTGACAATGATTTTGAAACAAGATTCTCCGTTCAGCAGCCCGGTTGGATTTGCGTGGATTTGGGAAAAGCAAAATCCATTCACTATCTTTCAATGGCATTCTACCTGGGTAACACCCGTGCAAATGAATTTTATGTTGAAGTTTCGGAAGACGGAACCTCATGGATAAAGGTATGGCAGGGCAGAGACGGCGGCACTTCAACAGAGCTTCAGAACTTTGACCTTAAAGGCGTGAGTGCTCGTTGGGTAAGAATCACAGGTACCGGAATTGTTAATCCCGGAAGCGACACGGCAGTTCAGGGTTGGTTCAGTCCTACAGAAATTAAGCTTTATACAAAATAATTTACAGTTGAATATTCAAATTGGGGTTTATCGAGCTGTTTAACACAAGGACGAAGGGCTCCCTTGTGTAAAGGGAGCTGTCACGAAGTGACTGAGGGATTGTTAAATAATAAACTCTCAAACAATCACAAATACTGCAATTGAGGCGGTTTGTTACAATCCCTCCACCGCTTACGCGGTCCCCCTCCCTTTACACAAGGGAGGCTCTCGCTCCGGTGCAAATTCCATCTTCAAACACTCCGACAAACCCCAATTTGAAAAACTTATAAACAAAAAAGAAAGTGTGGTGATGCATTGTGAAATCAAAGATATTATCAGGTCTTGTGGCAACTTTTTGTGCCGCTTCGGTTTTTTCTTTCTTTCCCCAACCGGCAAAAGCGGACTATATATCCACAAAAAATGAGGTCTTATCCGAAGCAAAAACAAAGGGATTTGCATCCTTTTACCCCGGAACCGACCGTGCTGTCACAGATTTTGGCATTGTAAGCCTTGCCGGAGAAAGCTTCAAGGAAGACGGTATGATTTTTGTTCCGATGTCTTCTCTGGATTACATTTTTCTCACGAATCATACAAAATACGGCGGCTTAATCTATGTAGACGGCAAAGATGTCACAACGCACACCCGAACAAAAGACGGAATTGACTATATTTCTCTTAAGGTCTATGCAGACACCGTCGGACTTAAAATGTTTGACGACAGTCTTTCCGATTTATATCTTGTGGGACAAAGCGATGTGTCCTACACCTGGCACAACGACAGAAAAATGCTTTCGGGAATCATTGGTCAGATGTTTTTCGACCTGCCCGATGCATCAAAGATTATTTCCGACATAGAAAAAAAGAATCCCGACGGCAATCATCCTCGTATTATGGCTACAGATGAAACCTTTGAAAGAATAAGGCAGGAAACGGGGGTTGTTTCGTCCGACAGCTTCCAGCCTCTCAAGGAATATTGGCTCAGCCGCATTAAGGCACAGGCTAAGGTCTGGACAGACACCGACCTTCCGCCATACGGTCCCACAGACCACATCAGAATGAGACAACATTCCGGCATACTCTATGGCAAGGTTGGCTTTAACGCTTTCATGTATAAGGTCACGGGGGATGAAACCTATGCACAAAACGCATGGGAAGCCATCGAAACAGTTTCCGGTGATGAATTCCCCGACTGGAATCCCATTCATCTTCTCGACACAGGTCAGATTATGAACGGTATGGCACTTGGCTATGACTGGCTCTATGATTGGCTCAGCGATGAGCAAAAAGCACTTATGCGACGTGCAATAGTAGACAAAGGAATGGATGTTATGTGTGACATCTATGACGGTAAAGCGGTCTACAGTTCATGGTCTCAAACTCCAAGAGCCTACTATTTCTTCGATCAATCCGACAACTGGAATTTTGTATGTTGCGGCGGAGCACTTATGGCGGCACTTGCCATATATGACGATTGCGAAGGCGAAGACAGACAAAAGTGTGAGCAGGTTCTTGAAGATTCGGTTAAAGCTATTTCCTATGGCGTAACCTGCATGTCGCCAAGCGGTGACTGGTATGAGGGTCCTGCCTATGCAAGACTCACCAACGAAACCCTCACCGAAACCTGCGCATCACTAATCAGCGCCGCAGGCACCGATTATGGCATACTCCAAGCCCCCGGAGTTCTCGAATCATCGGAGGTTCCCTTTGCTTTAATCGGAGAGTATTCATTTAACATTTCAAATGCCGGAGAAGTGAAAGCTCACGAAATTCCAAGCAGTAAAGAGCTTTTCTTCTATGCAGACTATTTCGGCAGAGATGACTTTGCAAATCAGCGGTTTATGCTGATGGCAGACAATGACCTTGACCCATGTTTCAGAGATATGATCTATTGCACAAGAAGCTTTGATCCAAAGCGAATATCCCTGAATACCGATTACTATCTCAAAACCTCCGAGATTGTTACAATGCGTAATGCGGACGTCAAAAACGGTCTCATTTTTGCAGGGCTTCACGGCGGAGCCAACAAGCCTGCTCAGGGGCATCTTGACATTGGCGAATTTGTTATAGATTCCTTCGGTGACCGATTTGCATCGGATCTCGGTCTTGAAGACTATAATCTCATGATTCCCTATTATGAGAAGTACCGCAACCGAGCCGAGGGGCACAACACCCTTGTGATAAACCCCAACGGCAGAGTATATGACCAAAGCCTCGATGCAACCGGCATAATAAGACGCCACGAATACAACTCATCCTCATCAATTGCAGTGGTTGATATGACCGAAGCTTACGAAGGTTATGCTACGTCTGCCACAAGAGGTATGAAGTTTACCAACAACCGCACCTCAATTCTTCTTCAGGATGAGGTCAGGGGCATAACCCCCACAGAAAATAACGAAAACGAACTTTATTGGTTTATGCATACCAAAGCCAATATAACTCTTCTGAATAACAATAAGGTTGCCGAGCTTGATATTAACGGCAACAAGATGTATGCAACCCTTCTTACAGACGGCGAATTTGCTGTGATGGAACCAAAACCGCTTCCTTCCTCGCCAAACGGAGCAGGGCAGAACCCCAACAAAGGTTTTCAAAAGCTATTCATTCACCTTTCGGGAATTGAAAATGCAGACATTGCAGTTTTTTTCACCCCGGAAATTTATTACCAAAGCACACCGCTTCCTGCTGTCACTCCAATTTCAACATGGACTCTCGATGGCAGTGATACAGAGGGGAGCAGTGCAAGGCTCACAAGCCTTACGGTGGACGGAAACACTGTTGAAGATTTTAACCCCGATGTGTTCGCTTATGAATACAATCGTTGCCAAACAGGCAAAATGCCAGTCATAAAGGCAGAAGCTACATCATCCGTTTCTGTTGAATACCCCGACTCCCTTCCCGGCAATGCCTTTGTTACCGTTGGTAATTCAAGTTCAAATGTAACCTATAGGGTGAGTCTGTCCGAAGAAAATGACATCATAGAAAAATCAGGTTACAAAAAACTTGGATTTAGAGAAATCATTTCAACATCGCCAAATTCTTATATGTCGGCAGATGAAAACACCGCAACATCGGTCATCCTTGGCAATGGCGAATCGGTTACATACAAGCTTAACGAAAAATCTCTTGTGAATTATGTGACTGTAAAGGGAACAAACGTTGATGCGGCACTGTTTGTTTCATCAGACGGTATAAATTATGAATATGCATCAGAGCTGAAATCAGACGGCGAAACAGTGTTTTTTGCAGATAAGACACTGACCCATCTGAAGCTTACTGCTCTTTCGGATTCTGTGAGCATTTCAGAATTCGGAGCATATATCTTTGACGGATTTGAATACGGTGCAGAACTTGAAGACAAAGCAACCATCGACGTTATAACTGCACTTTACCAAACCGGCACGCAAACCGAAAAAAGACCGCTCACCTTTGAAGGCTTCACGGGCGAGGGAGACAAAAATTCAATGCCCGATGGACTTGACGGCACATGGTCCTACGGTTACTCCGTCGGCTCAAAGCTAAAAATCCTGTCTTACGGCAACTTTGGTAAAAACGGAGACGGTCTCAGGTTTGAGGCACACCAAAAATATGTTGAAGATACCAACGGTGACGGCAGGGTTGATGCAAGCGACGACCCCGTTCCCGGCACCGAAGATATTGCTGACAACGACTTTCAATATCCAAGACTCTATTTCGTTCCAAATGATATGGGGGATGAATTTGAGATTAGTTTTTCAGCCAATTTCAAAGGTGCATATCTCTTTATGATATATTCATCTCTTGACGGCTCCTTCCCGATTGTTTCATATGCACCCCAAAGCGGAATATCTCTGATGAAAAATCTGACAACTCTCGATGCAAAGAACAATCCGGACAAATGGTATGATTTTGAAATCATTTTCAAATCTGACGGAAGCTATTCTCTTACCGTAACAGATTCGGAGGATACATTAAAAACACAAACCGTCACGGGAACCTCCGACATGGTAAAATCATATTTTGATGATTCAAAAAAACATTTCCGTTTTCAGCAAAACAGCTATCCCTATCAATATCATGAGGTTTTGCTTGATGATATATATATAGGAAAGAAAACAGAATTCGATTCTCCGATGAATGAATCAAAAAAATTGGTAAGTGTTCGTTCCCAAAAAATTAGTCTTTCTGATAAGATTATCGTGACCGATAAGTTTGATATTCCCGATGACGGCAAAAAATATGAAGCATCGGTTTTCGTTTGGAAAGATAATAAACTAATCCCCATAATCAAAAATAATAAAATAAATTAATTTATAAGGAGGATTTTCAATGAAAAAAGTATTAAGCTTTGTGTTGACACTCACAATGCTTGCATCTCTCATTGCAGGCTTTGGCACACTCAATGTGTCGGCACATCAGAACCACAAAATGACAATGATAACCTTTGATGAGTTGTCAGAAACCAACCCCACAGGCTACCTCTACGGCACGGGCAATAACACCACCACCGACGGTACCTACAAAGACATGGCAAGCATTTCATCGGACGGTGCAAGGTTTTCTTCGGGTTTTAACTGCAATCAGTGGCACTATGCAGACGTTGCCGCAGCTCCCGATGACCGCTATGGGAAGAGCCTTTTAATCAGCGAAAAATACGGAGAAGGTGCAACAACTGTTTATGCTCAGTCACCGCTTACTCCAAACAATGACCTTAACGGAACAATAAACGTCAAGGCATCTCTTTACACCGAGAAAAACAGCAACGATCTCTACATTCAGAGAGCCATCAAGCTTCGTTCAACAGTTCCTTCACCTCTTGATACCACCTACCGTGAACAGTATGCGGTTCTTTTCTCTCACGAAGCAAGCAAAGGAATCTCGGTTTTCGGTCAGTCAACGGGCAGAACATTCATTGCCGACACTTGGTATGATATGGACATCACCTATAACATCGAAACCAATCAGTTCCATGTAATAATTTTGGAAGACGGCAAAGATTTTGTCGATATGACCGGCACCTCCACAGGCAAGCTCCTGGGCAATGTTGACACCGTATATTTATATCATTCACCTGCAAGCGATATCCGTAACAATCAGAAAATCTACTGGGATAACCTTCAGGTTCAGTCGGTCAACAACTTCAAAATTTCAGCCGACAGCCTCTATCCCGTGATGGATTTTGAAAATCTTAAGGATCAGGAAGCAGGAAAAGGCTTTGCAGAAGGTCTTCCTTCAACCTACACCTACGGCTTCGGTTATCAGTCAAATCCCGAACTCAGTGTTTTAAAAGCATTGGAAACCAACAAGGGTGTGAGTGCCTGCGTTTACGGTACTCCTTATCCCGGAGCAGAAAATACCTCAATGACAGTTCAACGATATGAATATCCTCAGCTTAACATCAGCGGTTATTCACTTCCTCAGTTCCACCTGAAAGGCTCGGTTAAATTTGAAAACACCAAGCTTTGCGGTATCTACCTCAACGGTCAGAGTGCTGCTGAAATCATGTTCTACGATAACATCACAGCCTTTGGTCAGACTCTTTTCACAGGCTATGACAAAACAGGTGATGTGTGGTATGACATCGACCTTATCATGGATACCGAAACCGGCTACTATGACCTCACAATTGTAAAAACCGACGATAACACCACAAAGCATATTTCCGGATTCCAGACTAAATACCAAACTCCCATAACCACGGTTAAGTTCGGTCACGACCGCGGCAGCGGAACTGCGGCAACTTTTGTGAATGAATCCTTCTATTATATAGACAACCTCTACATCGGAAACTACACCGTTGAAGATGTCGGCTCGGAATACACACATGACTTTGAAGACACAAAATATCCCGGCGGTTACAGCGTAACCTACGAAGGCATCAAAATGGATTCACTTTCCGCAACTGCAGGAGAGTTTGGCAATTTGAATGCCGAATCACAGACCGATGAAGAAGGAAAGGAAGTAAAAGCTGAAGACAGCTTTGCAATCCCCTTTATTCAGGACAAACCCAAATACACAATTACCGCAAAATTCAAACTGGAAGACCTTAACTCCAACAAAATAGTATATTTCGGCAATCTCCCGATTCTCGAAATTCTTCCCACCGGACAGGTTAAATGCAATCAGTCTGCAAGACCAAAAACCGAAGGCTTCCTTGTTGTTGGTAATGAATATACCATCACCCACACAATGCAGGCAGGATGCACAATTTCATCAACAAATGTAAAAGGTGTGATGGATGTAAACGGAACAATTAAAGAATCAAGTGCCGGTTACGGTTCGGGCAGACCATCAGGTCCCTGGGATCCCTTTAAGATTTATGTAAAACCCACAGGTGATGCCGAAAAGACAAGCACACTCACACTCACCGATATAAACATCGATGTAGACTATGCGACATCCTCAACCAAAAATTTCAGAATTGAGTCAATGACAAACGCATCGCCAAAGGCTTCAATTTTCCTTCCCCACGACAAAGCAAGCTCCGGTTACATTTTTGAAGCTGACCTTTGCTTTGACAATTTTGATGCAGAAAGAACAATCAAAATAGGGGACACTGCCGTTGCAACAATAGGCACCATCGGCGACCTTACCCTTGGTGAAGAAATGGCAACTCTTGAAGCCGGAAAGGTATACAAACTCACCATTAATGCATCTCACGGAGAAACATCAACTGCCGTAGTGTCACTTGGCGGTGTGAGTGCAAATGTCAATGCAAATCCCTACATCAACATCGAACAGGGTGCAGGTACTTCGCTTTTCACAATTGACAACATTCACTATGAATCAAAGATTCCTCTTGAAATAACGAATCACAATGCAAAATCAGACATCAGCATATTTGATGATGTTGTTGTGGAATTTTCCACAAAACTTTCAAATCCCTCGGCTGATTCCTTCAAGGTGTACAAACCCAACGGTACAATTGACAGTACTTGCGAAATAACCGAGAAAACAGTTGAATTTGCCGAAGACGGCAAGAGTGCAACAATCAGCTTTGAAAAAGATACCGATTCTCACTATCACATTACAATTGACAATCTTACCGATGTTTACGGTAACACCATGAGCGATGTAGTGGAATTTAACACCATGCTTCCCAATCTCGTTCTCGGCACTCCTGCCTTCTACAGAATTAACGGCGAAGAAAAAGAAGCTCTCAGCCTTCTCACTCCGGGCGATGTAACAGCAAGCGTTTCGGCATATGCATTCAACGGTAATGATTTTGATATGCTTTTTGCAATGGGTATGTACAACAAAGGCGACCTCGTTGCAGTAAAGACAATAAAAGTGCCCGTAACAAGTGAAGGAGCATTCCCCGAAGTTACGCTCACAGTTCCTGATGATGGCAAGTTCTATGAACTCAAAACCTTCATGTGGGACATCACAAATGTAAAACCCCTTTCCGATCCAAGCACTCTTTCCTTTACAACCGACAAACCAATTGTCATTGTAAAGCTTGATGACCTTGGCGGCGGCACAAGACTTGACACCTTTGAAGGTGTTGCCGACTGGGCAAGAGAACACAACATCAAAATGGGATTTGGTCTCATGACCTACACTCTCGACAGTGCAGATGCAACCACCAAGGCTAAACTTAAAGCTCTCAGCGACGATCCCCTCATTGAAATTTGGAACCACGGTCATGCTTCCGATATTCATTTTTCAAATGCAACCTACGAAGAACAGCTTGCCGATTTTGAAAAGGCGGTTAAAGCTTCTTCCGAGGCAGGAATAAACTACACAGCATTCAATCCTCCCTGGAACGCATACAGTGAAAATTTAAAGAATATTCTCAATCAATATCCACAGTTCAAAGCTGTTATGATAACAGGGGCAGATTCCGGTCTTCAATCAAAAGGTTTCTTTGACGAAGGCAACAGCTTTGTAACTCTCAACAAAAATATCACAATTGAAGTTGGTGTTTACAAAAAAGGATATGCCGAGGGCGACAGCAAGGTAACAGTTGTCCGTCATCTCGAAGATCTCAAAACAGACTGGAACAGTGCAGTTGAAAACGGTTATAAATATGTTCTTCTCCAGTCACATCCCTGCCACGGTTGGGGAACCGTTGAAGCATCTGACGGCAAAATCTACGGCGGAGAAGGCAATACCTATTATGATTTTCTCCTTTGGCTCAAAGAGCAGGGCGCTGTATTTATGACACCGTCTGAATATGCTGAATATTCATTGAGCTGATTTAAAGAAATGTAAATTGGGGTTTAACGCTGAGTTTAACACAAGGGCGAAAGGCTCCCCTGCCTAAGGGGAGCTGGCAGTGAGCGTAGCGAAACTGACTGAGGGGTATTACTGAAAGCGTTGATACTTCTGCGTTTCGTACCCCTCCGTCTTTGCCTAACGGCAAATCCACCTCCCCTTAGGCAGGGGAGGCAACGCTTTAGCCTGATTTCATCGAAAGATAACACGGCGTGCCGAGGTCGTCACGCCCTACGATGTCCTTATGTTAAACAGCTCGATAAACCCCAATTTGAAAAAATGAAACAGAAAGAGATGTTTTTATGAAAACGAGAAAATTCTTAAGTGTAATTATCACTCTTGCACTTTTAGCATCTTGTTTCGCATCTATGTCGATAGTAACGGTATCGGCACATCAGAACCACAAAATGACAATGATAACATTTGATGAGTTGTCAGAAACAAACCCCACAGGCTACCTCTACGGTACAGGTAATAACACTACCACCGACGGTACCTATAAAAACATGGCAAGCATTTCATCGGATGGTGCAAGGTTCTCTGCAGGTTTTAACTGCAATCAGTGGCACTATGCAGACGTTGCCGCAGCTCCCGATGAGCGCTATGGAAAGAGCCTTTTAATCAGCGAAAAATACGGAGAAGGTGCAACAACTGTTTATGCTCAGTCACCGCTTACTCCAAACAATGACCTTAACGGAACAATAAATATCAAGGCTTCTCTTTACACCGAGAAAAACAGCAACGACCTCTACATTCAGAGAGGCATCAAGCTTCGTTCAACAGTTCCTTCACCTCTTGATACCACCTACCGTGAACAGTATGCGGTTCTTTTCTCTCACGAAGCAAGTAAAGTAATCTCAGTTTTCGGTCAGTCAACGGGCAGAACATTCATTGCCGACACTTGGTATGATATGGATATCACCTATAACATCGAAACCAATCAGTTCCATGTAATAATTTTGGAAGACGGCAAAGATTTTGTCGATATGACAGGAACCTCCACAGGCAAGCTCCTGGGCAATGTTGACAATGTATATTTATATCATTCATCTGCAGGCGATTCCCGTAACAATCAGAAAATATACTGGGACAATTTAAGCATCAACTCCGTTGACAAGTTTACCATCAGCGAAGAAGACGAATTCCCGCTTATGGACTTTGAAAACCTCAAGGATCAGAATGCCGGCGAGGCCTTTGCCGAAGGTCTTTCTTCAAATTATACCTATGGCTTTGGTTATCAGTCAAACCCCGAACTCAGTGTTTTAAAAGCATTGGAAACCGACAAAGGTGTGAGTGCCTGCGTTTACGGTACTCCTTATCCCGGAGCAGAAAATACCTCGATGACAGTTCAACGATATGAATATCCTCAGCTTAACATCAGCGGTTATTCACTTCCTCAGTTCCATCTGAAAACCTCGGTTAAGTTCCAAAATACCAAGCTTTGCGGTATCTACCTCAACGGTCAGGGTGCTGCCGAAATCATGTTCTATGATAACATCACAGCCTTTGGTCAGACACTTTTTACAGGCTATGACAAAACAGGCGATGTGTGGTATGACATCGACCTTATCATGGACACCGAAACAGGATACTACGACCTCACAATGGTAAAAACCGATGATAACACCACAAAGCGTATTTCCGGATTCCAGACTAAATACCAGACTCCCATAACCACAGTTAAGTTTGGTCACGACCGTGGAAGCGGAACTGCGGCAACCTTTGTAAACGAATCTTTCTTCTGGTTTGATAATCTTTATCTTGGCAAATATGATGTTGACGATGTGGGATCGCAGTATTCAGTCGATTTCCAGGACGGCAATCTTACTTCAAACTACGCTCTTACATACACAGACATTGCTGTCAATGATATAAGTGCAACTGCAGGTCAGTATGGCTCCGAAGAGGGCACTGTTGAAACCCCGGTAAATGCAACAGACAGCTTTGCAATTCCATTTATAAACGACAAGCCCTATTATCAGATTACTGCAAAATTTACACTTGAAGATCTTAATTCACAAAAAAACGTGTATTTCGGCAATCTCCCGATTCTCGAAATCCTCACCACAGGTCAGGTTAAGTGTAATCAGTCCGCAAGACCGAATACAGAAGGTTTCCTTATCGTAGGCAATGAATATACGATAACTCATGTTATGCAGGCGGGTTGCACAATTTCATCCACCTACGTAAGCGGTGTTATGGATGTAAACGGCACAATCAAAGAGTCAAAAGCAGGCTACGGCTCCGGCAGACCATCAGGACCTTATGATCCTTTTAAGATTACCGTATATCCCACAAATGATGCAGAAAAAACAAGCACGCTTACCCTCCGTGATATTATAGTTGACGTTTCATATGCAACATCAACTTCAAAAGATTACAAAATCGAATCTCTTGTAAACGCTGCTCCCAATGGTACAATTTTCATCCCTCACGACAAGCGTGGTTCGGGTTATATCTACAGTGCAGATGTAAAATTCAACAATTTTGATGTAGCAAGAAGCATAGCATTCGGTTCAAATTCGGCATTTGCATCAATCGACACAAACGGCATTCTCACCATGGGTGAGGCTACAGCTCAGCTTGAGGCGGACAAGGTATATCGCATGGTTATAGATACAAACCACGCAACCTCCTCCACTGCAACAATTGAGCTTGCAGGCATCAGTGCAACATCTGCTGCAACTCCCTACATTAACATTACTCAGGATATGGGTGCAAACAGTATTATGTCAATCGACAATGTAAGCTTTGTTGCAAAGATTCCTCTTAAGGTTACAAGTGCTGAGGTTTCAAAGAATGTACACATTTCAGACAGTGTGACAATCTCATTTACCAATGCACTTGCAGATGAAATCGGTGCAGAAAACTTTAAAGTTTATGCTCCCACAGGCTCAATTACAGATAGTGCTCTTGTTTCAGATGTTGATGTCGTAGTTTCCGACGATAAAAAATCTGTTACGCTGACCTTCCCAAAACAGGGAGCAACTCACTATCACATCGCATTTGATGTGACAGATGTATTCAGTGCAACACTTTCCGACTGGGTTGAAGTAAATACCGCACCCACTCCTGTAGCCGGTGCAGTTGCAATTTCTGTTGAAAACAGAACAGCCACAGCATCATTTGTTTCAACAGGCAAAGAGGGTAACGTATTCTTTGCGGTAGCACTTTATGCTGATGATGAGCTCATTTCACTTGTTCCTGCAAACGTAACTCTTTCAAAATCAGACATCGAAAAGGAATACAAGGTTTCAATTACTGCTCCCGACGACGATATTACCTATACCGCCAAAGCGTTCAGATGGGATGCATTAACTCAAAATCCCTATGAAGGTGCAACAATGGTTTCTCAAACCGTTGCGGCTCAGTAAATTAAGCTTGATTGCTCTAAAACTTTCTTCATAAACTCGTTTTATTCCGGACGGGCAAATTGCCCGTCCCGGAGCAAAACGGCAGTTCATTTTAATGAGCAACGAATAATAAGCAAGGTTCTTTTGTTTGTTATCCGTTTCTTATTAAAAACATTATTATGTATAGGTGAGATTATGAAAAAGATATTCTTTTTGACAATCTTAATATTAATTCTTTCTCCCTTTGCGGTTTCTGCCCATCAGCAGTCAAAGGACTATTTTGACTTTGAAACTTATGTGGGAAATGACGAAACCCTTCAGGTTGTTCCCAAGGGCGGCTCATACGGAAACTGGGGAGTCAACAATCCGCTGAATTCCTCTACACTTCTTCGTGACGGGGTTACATCGGCGAAAACCGACAAGGGCACATCCATGGTTCTTGTGAGAAAAAATGCCCAGTATCCGGGAATTTACTATTCGTTCAAAAACAATTATACCATTGCCGACAGTCTCCACGTTTCATTTGCAATCAAAATAAGCGGAACAATTGAAGATGGTTCGGTAATATTCAGATTCCGAAAACCCAACAATTCAACTCCCTACAATGTGATGACATTTTCCGATTCGGGATATGTTACATTCTTTGGTAAGGTGTTTCGCAAAGACGGAATCACTCCCCGATACGAAAAAGACAAGTGGTACTATGTTGATGTCATCTATGATGTAACAAGCGGCTATACCAAAATCAATCTTAACGACGGTGAAGATTTTAATATAGATTATGAGGGTATGAGTGGCTATGAGGAAGCACTTACTCCCGTGCAGCTTGTTATGGTTGAGACCACCGGGTACATAAAAGGCGGTTATGAAGGAAGAATCTATCTTGACGACTGGCTTGTTGAGTCAATTCCCAAGGTATATGTTGAAAACCGCGTTCAAACCTTTTCGGATTTTGATTTTTCCCCCGACGGCACAAAGGTTTCCGATGAATATATGCTGACAAGCTTTGTTGCCAATCAGTCCGATACCAAGACCTTTGCAGGAGTTTTTAAAGATGAACTTGACGGAACCGAGGCCTTGGCACTCTCAATGAATACAGATACTCCGCTTTCCCTTTGGGGCAATTTTAAGTATAAGATAAATAATGCCGGAACCTTCGAAACCGACCTTCGTCTGTGCAACTCCATTGCCGACACGGTTTTGTATCTTGGCAATACCGCCTGTTATGAAGAAGCACTGAGAATCAAGGCTCAGACCGGTAGCGTATCTTTGTTTGGTCAGTGCACACAGATAAGTCTTTCGCCGTTTAAGGATTATCACATTTCTCTATCCTTCGATTTGTTATCGGGATGCGGATTTGCCAAAATTTCAGATGGTGAAAATATTTGGCAAGCAAGCTTTACCTTACCGCTTCCCCGTGTAGAAGAAGTTTCGGCATACAAGCTTTGTTTTGAAAACTATATGCCGCACGGACAGACGGCTATGAAGACGATTGTTGATAACATATCGCTATATGGCAGAGATTCGATTTATATTTCACACTGTGATATGAACGAACCTGCAGAGGGAGTTTTGTTAAACAGTCAAAACAACCGTACAAAAACGCTTTATGTTCCCTCAAATTCAGGTTCATCATATCATTTTGGCTACACACTGAACCCCGGCTTTGAATCGGGCAGAATTAAGCTTATGCTTTCGGGCGAAAGCGATGAAAGCTTTTTGGAGCTTGACTTATCAACTCTCACGGCCAAATCGGGAGATGGAGAGGGGATAGTCATTGACAAAACCATTCCTGTTGATTTGAATGCACAAATCACCAAAACCTCGGTAAAGGTAAGCGCAGTTCAAAAGGGTGTTGTACTTTTGGAAAAAGATATTGCCTTGTCTGACAACAAAAATATTTTCGGGTCTTATCTTGAATATGAAACCGATTCGTCGGACGAAGTAAAAGTCACAAAACATTTCGGTTCTGCAAAGTATGATTTTGACATAAGCGAAGCTTTTGTTTCGGGAAGTGGGGAATATACGGTAAAACTCAATAATCCCATAGACACAAAAGCCTCTGTCACGGCAAAGGTTAACCGCAGTGTTGCAGTGTATGAGATTGCAGATGCCTACACGTTGAAGATTTTCCATTCTACGGACTGCGATGCAAACATCACTCTAAATATCAAAGACATCTTCGGAAATGCAAAAACATTGACCGCAGAGGTTGCCAAAACAGATGTCAAAGACGGATATATAATATCAAATCCCGTATTTCTTGCGGAAAAGTCGGGCATATATACTTCAATTACCCAAACCCGGCCGGGCAGTATAAACGCAGTTATAAATATAGAGCATATCAGTAATAAGGAGGAACAACAATGAGAAAAATAATTTCACTGATTTGTGTTTTGTCGCTTCTTGCAACAAGCGTATTCACTGTGAATATGTCAAGCGCAGTTGCGGCAGATTCAGAGCTTATGTCACTAAGCTTTGATTTTGAAGGCTACAAGGGCTATGACAATCTTAGTGTGCAGAGTCTCAGAGACTATGGCGGAAAATGGGACTCATATGCAATTGCAGGAGACGGAGTAACCGGTGTAACAGATGTCGAGACCGACAGAGGAACAAGTCTCAACATCATAAACCGTGCAGGTTCCGGAAAAGACTATGTGTTTGTCAGACCCTGTCTTCCGGCTAATGCGACCAAATCTCTCAAAATCAAATTTTCATTCAACTTCAGAGATCTTGTGCGTGGCTATGCTGTTCGTCTTAACAACAGTCAGGTAATTATGCAAAATATCTACAACAAGGTTTCTGTTATGGGCAATGCTTTCAGCCAACCTGCAAAAACAGAAGTGTGGTATGATTTTGACATTTCTCTTAATCTCAAAAACGGCTATTACGTTGCGAGCATAACAAGCGAAGGCAGAACCGAAACCTTTGAAGGTGTATATTCTGCCGCAATCGGAAAATCGTATAACTATATGGATATGGGTTATTACGGCGGAAAAGGTACGCTTGAACTGAATAACCTCTGGCTTGACGACCTTTATTTTGCCGAGACCGAGGATTTTTGCAAATCGGCACTTTCCGAAAGTGATTTTGCTTCCTTTGAAGCAGATGCCAACGGCAGCAAAGTTCCCGAAGGCTTTTCTTCAACAGGCATCAGTGCAGATGTTAACGGATTTTATTCCGAAAACGGCAAGCTTAAGGTTGTAACAGGAAACACCACTCCTCTTACCCTCGAAAAGACAATCCCCGTTACAGACGCACTTCCTGCATCGGTATTCGGAACACTTCGTGTTTTGTCAAATCTTAATCTTTCCGACAAAAATGCCGACAGAAGCTTTATGATAGGAAGCAAAGAGATTGCAAAATTTTCATCCGACGGCACTTTAACTGTCGGTGATGCATCTGCAAGCTACGAAACCAACACCGACTACAAGGTTTCTGTTAAGATTGATACCAATGCAAACAAAGCCGAAGTCTCGGTTTCAGACGAAAACGGCGAACTTGCGGGCGGTGAGGTGTCACTTTCAGCTTCCGACATTAAAAATATTATATTTAAAACCGTTCAGACTTCTTCTGCTTCCGAGGCATATCTTGCAGATTTCAGTATCTACAATGATAATGGTCTTAAATTAAGTGCCTCAAATCCTGCAGACGGTTCAAAAAATATCAAACCCCAAAATGTTACTCTCACTTTCTCCAATCCAATAGAAAGTATAGGTGACATCACATTTGGAGGTGAGGATGCAAGCTATGAGCTTACCGCTAAAAATGAAATTACCGTCTACACTGCATCCATGATGGAATACGGCAAAGAATATGTGCTTGACCTTTCGGCGGTAACCGATATTTTCGGTGAATCAAAAAATTTCAGCCTCAAGCTTTCAACAATCGAAGCAAAGACTCTCGGAAAGCTTTCCTTGGAGGCAGGGGAGAACATAACCGCCTCTGTTACCGGTGTTGCAAATGACGGTCAGGATTACGGCTATACTCTTGTTCTTGTTCAGTATAACGAAACAAACAACATGCTCATAGACTTGGCAAAGACAGATTTCACCTTGGAAGAAGCTTCAAAGAAATTCACGGCTTCTCTTGTCAATGCTCCGGGTTCATATTACGAAGCATACCTCTGGGACAGCTTTGATGCAAAAAACGCCCTCTGTGATAAAATCACCTTTGGAACCGAACCCTTTGCCGATGCTGAGTCCGGCAACGACGGTTTTTCGGAGAATATGGACACAGGTGTTGTGTCCGGTTCTAACCTTGGCATAAAAGCTGACGGTCACTCTGTTTTGATTGTTTTAAAACCCGGCAAGACACCCGAAGACATCAAATCGGCTGAAAAGCTTACCGATGTTATCGATTTTATCAAACAGTTCGATTCAAAAGAAACCGATGTTATTTCCTACACTCCTTCTGCAGGAAACGGTATGTATTCATATATTATTGACGGAAGCTATGTTGAAGATGCATTCGACTACATAGATCCCTCATATGTTTCAATGGTATATGAAGAAATTAACAAAGATAATGCAGATTTTGTAAAATGCATTTCGGACTACAATAAGATTCTTGTTTGTGATACAACCGAACTCGATACTTTTGATGACGATAAAAAATCAGAACTCAACTCCATCATTCTTGCAAAGAGAGATGAGCTTGAAAATAAATTTGAAACAATAGCATCCTTCCACGATGCCTATTATCACGCAGTAGCAAATATTCTTGTTAAATATTCGGACAAAGCCTCAGATGTTCAGACAGCTTTTGAAAAATACGGCAAAGAATACGGCATAGAGAATCTTTCGGCCTACAAAACCTATGCTGAATCGAACGACACTGCAAAGGCAGATGTGTATGTGGTAGTTGCAAATGCAGCTCTCGGCGAAAGAGACACATTTGAGAAGGTAGATACCATTGTTTCAAACACAATTGTATTTTCTGCCATCAGAAATTCACAAACTCAATCTCAGATAGGAACCATCATTGCCGAAAACAATGATACTGCTTTGCATCTTGATTTGTCTCAATATAACAAGGTTACAAATAAGGCGGCTCTTCACACAAAACTTATCGGAGCAAACGTATATAATGCCGAAGAGTTTAAAACAGTTTTCGATAAGGCTGTGGCAGAAAGACTCGAAGAAGAAGAAAACGAAAAAGATGTTTCCGAGGGTATTGTTCCCGCAGGAAATTCAGTTTTCCACGACTTTGAAACATACGTGGGTAACGACGAAACACTTTCAATTCAGACTCTCCAAAACTGGACAACAGGCTGGGGTGCATACGGTCTTGGTGAAGGTGTTGCAGGTCCCACCTCTGTTAAAACAGACCGCGGAAACAGTCTTAATATTGTAAACAGAGATCAAGACGGCAAATACGGTTCTGCTCAGGTTCGTCCCGCCGCAAAGGAAAAAATTGAAACGAGCCTTGAAATCAAGGTTTCAATCCGTCCCATAGAGTTCAATGTTTCAGCGGTAATTTATTTCTTCGGTGACGGCAGTCCCAATCAGCTCACCGCATTCCTTATGCGTGCCGATGACAACAACATCAATGTTATCGGAACAAAGCTTGACTTCCTTCCCGAGGCTGACAAATGGTATGACATAGTATTTAAAATAAACAAGGTTTCCGGTTACTTTGAAGCAACCGTAACCTGCGGCGATAAGAGTCAGACCGTGAAAGGTGTTAATGAAACAATCAAAAACTTCAAAACCTTCAACTCTATTGGTGTGGGTTATTCGGGTAACAGAAGATTCGGCGACATTTCCAATCTCTGGATTGATGATATTTCAATCAGAGAAACAGACCCCTTCTGTCTCACGATGGATGAGAAATCAGATTTCGAAAGCTTCACCCCCGGAACAACCGGAACCACTGTTCCCGAAGGCTTTGAAGCTTCGGGCACTGTTAAAGACAAAAACGGATTCTATTCGGAAGAAGGCACTCTTGTTATGAAGACTGCCGCCGATGGCGAGCTTTCTCTCAAAAAGAAATTTGATTTCAAATCACCCTACACAGCTTCTGTATACGGAAACATAAGAACAGAATTTGAGCTTAATATTCCCGATGCCAATGCCGACAGAATAATAAAAATCGGCGAAACAGAGGTTGCAAAATTTGGCTCAGACGGAAAATTCACCGTTGCACAGGCTCAAACAGATTATGAAACAGGAAAAGATTACAAAGTCGTTGTGAAAGCTGATTCCTCAAAGCTTACCGATGACAAGGGTGCAACCTACTATAACAAGGTGACAGTCATTGTGACCGACGAAAACGGCGAAGTGTTTAACGGAACCTGCAAGATTCCCGATGGCACAATAAGCAATGCAACACTTTCGGTTGTTCAGAAAGACGCCCCCTCCGAAACCCTTGTTAAGGCGTTTGATGTATGCACCGACAACGGTTTCTTCATTGAATCTGCAATGCCGGCTTCCTATGAAACAGATGTTATTCCTGCTGATGCAGAGTTTGCATTTTCAAATTCAGTGGAAGAAATCGGCTCTGTTACTTTGAATGATGTTCCTGTTCAATATGAATTCACCTCGGATAAATCAATCAAAGTTAAAATAAAAGATGACCTTGAATATAACAAAAAATATGTGATTAACATCACGGGTGCAAAAGATAAGTTCGGCGAAACAAAAGATTTCAAACACACATTCTACACAGTGTATGCATCTTCTCTCTCCGGCATATCCATAAAAGAAAGCACCAATATAACAGCATCGGTGAGCGGTTTCTCCTATGATGGAAACAAATATAACTACACCCTCATTCTTGCATCCTTCGATGCAAAAACCAACAAGCTCATAAACATTGCCAAAACTCCCGTTTCTCTTGGCGCATCTTTGAAGGACTATTCGGTATCCTTTGAAAAAACAGACGGAGCCTACTATGAAGCTTATGTCTGGGACAGCGTAAATGGAATGGGTGCCGTAAAAGACAAAGCAATCTTTGGCACAAATGAGCTTGCAGATGTTCTTCCCGGCAAAGACGGTTATGTTCAGAATATGGACACAGGCGTTCTCACTGCCACAAACACCGGCATCAACAAAGAAGAAAAAAATACACTTCTTGTTCTTAAACCCGGCAAAAATATGAATGATGTTAAAGTCGCTTCAAAGCTTGGTGATGTTGTGGAATACATCGGTCAGTTTGACGGTGTTTCCAATGACGTATATGCATTTACTCCGTCTGTGGGAGGAAAATACGGTGTTGCAATAAACGGCGTGTTCAAATCCAATGCATTCACTTACATTGATTCGGCAGTAATTGAAAATGTGTTTGCCGAGATTAACAAAGAAGATGCAAACTATGTTCAGTGTATTGAAAATTACAATGATATACTTTGTGCAGATACAACCGAGCTTGCACAATTTGATGACACTCAAAAAGCGAGACTTGAAGCTCTCATAAACGAAGAAAGAGCAAAGCTTGCAGATGGATTTGAAACAGTCAGTCAGTTCTCCGATGCCTACAACTATGCAATTGCCCGTGTTGTACTTGAGACTGCAAAAAGTGGAGACGATGTTAAGACAGCTCTCGAAAAATACGGCACAGAGCTTGGAATGAAAGAATTTATTGCCTACAAGACCTATGAATCTGTTCCCGAAGCCGGAAAGAAAGCAATTTATTCGGATATTGCATCCACAGAAGATCTCTCAACCATGGAGAAAATTGAAAAGGCTTTTGCCGATGCAACAATTCTCAGAGCTGTTCAGTATTCCGATAACTATGTTGAAATTAAGAACATAGTCACCGACAACAACGACTATCTCGGCTTTGACACAAAAGATTACGACCGACTTGAAAAACAGTCTGCCGTAAACAAAGCTCTTGTTGGAAAATACTATTCAAGTCTTGAAAAGTTCGAATCAGCCTTTGACGATGCAGTCAAAGAGCAGAAAAAGAAAGAATCTGGCAAAGACAACGGCGGTTCATCCGGCGGCTCGTCGGGCGGTTCCTTTGGTGGAAGTGTAGACAAAGAGCTTGTTCTCGGCCCCGTTGTAGTTGAAGATACAAAATTAACCTTTACCGATATCGCATCTTACCCGTGGGCAAAAGAAGCCATTGAATCACTCAGTGCAAAAGGCGTTATTTCGGGCAGAGGTGCAGGCATTTTTGATCCCGGTGCAACGGTTACCCGTGAAGAATTTACCAAAATGGTAATCAATGCATTCACATCAGCAGATGCTAATCTCACCTGTGATTTTGCAGATGTTCAAAGCGGTGCATGGTATTATTCCTACATTGCTACCGGTGTTAAAATAGGCATAATCAACGGCACAAGCAAAACCACCTTTGGCGTTGGCGAAAAAATCACAAGGCAGGATATGGCTGCAATTTTATATCGTGCATCCGAGGTCTTTGGCATAAATCTTGAAAACGGTACTCTCGGCTTTGCAGATTCCGCATCTGTTTCAGATTACGCCAAAACAGCCGTTGCATCCCTTGCAGCTTCGGGCATAGTAAACGGCAAGGGCAACAATTGCTTTGAGCCTCACAGCTTTGCCACAAGAGCAGAAAGTGCAAAAATGATTTATGAAACTTTAGAAAGGGGAGATAAATAATGAAAAAAATACCGGCTTTGCTTGTAGCTGTAGTGTTTGTTTTTTCATCACTTTGCCAAATTGTCGGCATTGCTGCAGATGACACAAACGCAGACATTGAAAAAGAGACAACGGTCCTCAATCAGCTTGGATTTATAAAAACAATCCCCGAAAACATGAACGATACCCTCACAAGAGGACAGTTTACCGACATTCTTCTTGCTATCATCAAAGGGGATGCCATCAGTACCGACGGTGCGGTAATCACCGATATAAACGAATTTCACGACTATTATCCCACAATGGCACGTGCCATAAAGCTCGGACTAATAACAGGTCCAAACACCCGTGCCGATGATGCAATAAAATGCAACGAAGCCATAAAGATGCTTGTATGCGCCACCGGCTACAATCAGTATGCTCTCCACAAGGGCGGCTGGCCCGTTGGCTATCAGGCTGTTGCCCGTGACATTGAGCTTTTAAACGATGTCAGCGAGGTTGGCGATGTGGCATTAAGCTGGAGAAATGCAATCGTTCTTTTGTACAATGCTATTGGTGTAAATGTGCTTGAACCCTCGTCCATAGGTGACGATGTTACCTACACTTCAATTGAAGGTAGAACACTTCTGACTCAATATCACTCAATTGCATTTGCCGAAGGCATTGCCGAAACCGTAAAGGGAAAATCAATTGAAAATTCCGACAGTGCAGATGTTGGTGACATAATCATCGACGGGAAAAAATACACTTCCGAAATAGACGGTCTTTCCGATTTTGTCGGATACAATGTGGTTTATTACTACAACACCGACACAAACAAGCTTTGTTCAATCTATCCCTATAATAACAATGTTATAAAGATTGATGCCGAATCGGTTTATGACTACGCAGATCGCACTCTTTATTATTCGGTCGAAAATCCGGGCTCAAGAATTCCCGACAGTGAAGAAATTAAATTCACTCAAAACACAACAATCATGTATAACGACGTTGTCATAGACATTTTCAACAAAGCATTTTTCCTTGACAAGCAGGGTGAGTTCACCTTTGTTGATAACGATGACGACGGAAAGTATGATGTTGCCATGCTCGATGTCACCGAAGATTATGTTGTAAAGGTTGCCGACACCTATTCCGAGACGATTTACGATATGTACGATAGCTCAAAAAGCGTTTGTCTCTCCGATAAAGATGGTGTTGATGCATCTTTTGTGGACAGATACGGTAAAGAAATGTATCTTTCGGAGCTTTTGCGTTATGATGTTGTGTCCGTAAAGAGAAGTTATGACGGCAAAAAGGTCACTGCAATATTCTCGAACCTGGAAGCCAGAGGTACAATTGAAGAGATTGCAACAACCAACGGCAAAACTTATCTTACGATTCGCGGAAAGAAATATGAGACCACTCCCGATTTTGCAAAATATGAAAATGTTAAAACAGGACAGTGGGGAGTGTTTGGTGTTACCACAACGGGAAAAATTGCCTGCGTAAATAAAAGTTTGGTAACAGAAGGCTCTTTTTACGGTTATCTCATAAATGCAAAGCCCACATCGGGTCTTGAAGCAGAGTACCGTTTCAGAATTCTCAGTCAGACCGGCGATGTGGTTATTGCCACAGCAGCGCCAAAACTTGTTGTAGACGGCGTATCAATGAAACCAAATGAGGCATATGACTATCTTGGCGGCAATAAAATCAATTCACAACCGATTGTGTATGAGGTTAACAAAGACGGCTTTATTTCAAACATTGACACACCAACCTACAATGAGAGCGAAGAATTTGCAGACAGCCTCAAAGAAATGTACAATTGCTTTGATGTGAGCTATGATGAAGACGGCAACAAAACCGAAACGGCACGTGTGGCACTTGAATGGAGAAGCGGAATATTCGGCTCAAGAATTGCCACAAAGGGAACCTGTGTATTTTTTAGAGTTGCACCGTCAAGTGATGCTCCCGATGAAGATTTCAGCGTTATAAACCCTTCATCACTCACTCTTAAAACCTATTCGTTCAAAGCCTACAAAACTGTGAATGATTCACCTCAGGCAGATGTCATTGTTCTGAATTCCGGCGATGCGGTTGAAGACACGGGAACAACAAACTACATCATTTCCGACATATCCGAAGCTCTTGACGAAGACGGCAACCCCGCAACAAGAATCAAGGCATATCTCGGCAGAAACGAAAATTCCTATTATGTTAAGGACAAAGCCGTGTTTGCTGACGCAAAATGGGTTGAGGCATCAAACACCGATCAATCTCTCAATCACGAATTTGTACCGGGGGACATTGTTAAGTTCAATTTTGATTCACAGGGAAATGTATCAAAAATCGAGCTTGTTTATGACAGGGTTAAAAATGAGTTCTACACTTCTACTTATTATAACACTGCAGGAGCAAATGCAATGTACAGAATAAGCATCAACGAGGTGTATCAGAACTATTCCGGCACACTTCTTGTTCACAAAGGTCCAATTCCCGAGGGAACAGAGGAACTTAGCTTTGATAAGCTTGAAACTTACAATGCATCTACCTTCACAGTTCTTGTGTTCGATCCGGAAGACAGAACCTCCAACATAAGAATCGGCTCTCTTTCAGACCTTTCAGACTTCAAAACAACAGGCAAAGGTTCAACAATCTTCCTCCAGACGGTCTACACCGGAAGCGGAACAATTGTTGTCTACAGAAATCTTCAATAATAAGTGATTATTCTCACTCAAAAACCCCCGGAGTTTTCTTAACTCCGGGGGTTTTGCCGTTAAAATAATTAAATCTCATAAATCATATTTTCTTTCATATATTCCGTTGGTGTAAGTCCTGTTTTTTCTTTAAAATATCTTGAAAAATGATAGGGATTTGCAAATCCGCACTGTTCGGAAACTGCATTTATCTTAAAACTTCCTTCCGAAAGAAGCTGTTTTGCCTTGTTAATGCGAATGTCCATAATATATTGCTTGGGTGTCATGTTAAAATTTTTCAAAAAAAGCTTTCTTAAATACACTTCGCTGATGCTGCATTTTTCGGCGAGCAAAGTATTTGTAATGTCCGAATTCCCATAATTTTTTTCAATAAATCTTATTGCCGGAATGAGGGTTTTGTTTCCCTCATCCTTTGAGGTGAGCTTTGCAATAATGTCATACAGCACGCTCATCATTTTTGCCCGGTTACTTCCCAAAAGATAAAGATTTTTAAGCTTTTCAAAATCATTCATAAAATCGCTTACATTGTCTATGGGAATGATTTTGAAGGTGTGACACAAAAATTCAACCGTCGAAAAATTCACAAGGGGAAAAAGTCCGGTTTTGTCACCCAAAACGGTATAATTCGCACCCATGGGCAAAATAACCGCACAGTTTTTGTCTGAAACAAATTTCTTGCCGTTGTGAACATATGTAATCTGTCCGCCGAGACAAAAGGAAATTCCGTACCACTGCCTGTTTTTCATTTCCTCCCGTCTTCCTTTTTGGGAGTTTACGGTGAATACGCCGTCAATATTTACTACGGTTGCATTCTTTAGCTTTTCCATGATATACCTCCTGTGAAGAATTTTAAAAATTGGAGTTTATCGAGGAGAACGAATACGAAATGTGCATCGTAGGGCGTGTCGACCTCGGCACGCCGAATAAATTCAGAAAATCCCCAACTATGTAATAAACACCAGAGCGAAAGCCGCCCCTGCCTAAGGGGAGGTGGATTTGCCGTCAGGCAAAGACGGAGGGGTACGAAACGCAGGAATATCAATGGTTTCAATAATACCCCTCAGTCAGTTTCGCTACGCTCACTGCCAGCTCCCCTTAGGCAGGGGAGCCTTTCGCCCTTGTGTCAATCTCCCCGACAAACCCCAATTTATAAAAAGTTCGTTTTAACTGTGTGATGTTTTTTGTAATTATAACATTTTGTGTATCAAAAATCAATATTTTTGCACTATAAATATCAAAAACATCAAAGTTGTATCGTTTTTATTATTGTAAAAAGATTAGGCTTAATATATAATGAACAAAAATATATACAGGATGTGATATGATGGATTTTTCGAATAAAACTGCAATCTCAACGGGAGCCGCATCGGGTATGGGTCTTCTTTTTGCCGAGAATTTTGCCTCACTTGGCGGAAATGTTGTTCTTTGTGATGTGAACAAGGAAGCTCTCGAAAAATGTGTTGATGATATCAATCAAAAAGGACAGGGCAGAGCAATCGGTCTTGTTTGCGATGTCCGAAACTATGAGGAAATATGCTCGGTGAGAGACAAAACGCTCGAAACCTTCGGTTCGATAGACATTGTTGCAAACTTTGCCGGAGGCTATGGCAGAAGAATGCAAAAGGTTGACGGCAGTCTCGATTTTACCGAAGTGCCAATTGAGGTTTTTGACTGGAGTCTTGATGTCAATCTCAAAGGACCTTTTTATTTTGCCCACGCAGTTCTGGGTCAGATGAAAAAGCAGGGGAGCGGTCTTATCATAAACATCGGTTCAATCACCGGTGCCGAGGGTTCCGGTCAGGGCATGGACTATCCCGTGGCAAAAGCAGGACTGATGTATGGTCTCACAAAGTCCATCGCTCAATACGGAGCCGGTCACGGAATCCGATGTGTTTGCGTTTCACCGGGACCTGTTCTCACAAGAGCAAACATGTCGAACATGAAAACCCTCCTCGGCAGAGCGGCAGACCCACAGGAAATTATTGATCTTTGCCTTTTCATTGCTTCCGAAAAAGGTCAGTTTATAAATGGTGAAAACATAATGATAGACGGCGGTCGAAATGCTATGGGAAGGTGGAACTAAGATGCAAAACACAGACAAAAAAATTCTTGTTCTCGGAAGCACCGGAGCAATGGCTGTATATCTCATTCCCGAGCTTTTGAAAAAAGGCTACAGCGTTGTGGGGGTTAGTCTTGACGATGCAAAAAGCGACAACGAAAAACTTACATATATAAAAGCCGATGCAAAGGATTTTGATTTTCTTACAAAGCTTTTGGAATCGGGATTTGATGCCATAGTTGATTTTATGGTATATAACAAGCTTGAGATTTTCGAAAAATATTATAATCTTTTTATAAAAAACACCAACCACTACATTTTCCTTTCAAGCTACAGGGTTTATGCCGATGATTCGCCCCTTAGCGAAACTTCAAAAAGACTTCTTGATGTTGAAAAACCTGCGGACTTTGTGACGGAGCTTGAATATTCAATCTATAAAGCTGAAGAGGAAGATTTCATCAACAATTCCGATTACAAAAATTATACAATTCTTCGCCCTGCAATAACCTATTCCAAGCGAAGATTTCAGCTTGTTACCCTTGAGGCTGATGTTCTTGTGTGGCGTATGCTTCAGGGAAAAACGGTTGTTCTTCCCAAAAGTGCAATGGAAAAAGAAGCAACAATGACGTGGGCAGGGGATGTGGCAAAGATGATTGCAAGTCTTGTTTTAAATCCCGAAGCCTATGGTGAAACCTACAATGTTTCCACTTCTGAGCATCGAAAATGGAAAGATGTTGCAAAAATTTATGAGAAAATTGCAAATCTGAAATATATAATTGCTGATGACCGGGATTACATCGATATCCTCGGCTATGATTTTGCAAAGCAACAGCTTTTTTACGACAGATGCTTTGACAGGGTTGTGGACAATTCAAAAATTCTTTCAATCTGCAATATGAACCGGGAGGAACTTATGTCTCTTGAAGAGGGACTTTCGATGGAATATAAAAATATATCTCTCGATCAGGTCAGATGCAATCTTCCCATCAATGAAAGAATGGACAAATATCTTGAACGTACAGGAGTTGAAAAACATTGAAAAAAACTTTTTTAAATCACGAAAAACCTCTTCTTACTGCAATGCTTCAATACACCACTCCCGACCTTGCCATAGGTGCAATCAGAAACGGCGTGGCAGTTGGGGTTGAAGCCTTTGGTCTTCAGATAGAATCCTTTGAAACCCAATATCAGAACACCGATACCATAAAAAATGTGTTTGCCGAAATGAAGGAAAAACCTGTGTATATTACAAACTACAGAGGCGGCTCAAATGTTGGCAAAAGTGATGAAATTCTGGCAAAAGAAATGCTCTCCTATGCCGAATGCGGTGCAACTCTTTGTGATGTTATGGGTGATATGTTCTCAAAGCATCCCGATGAGCTTACCGATAATCCCGAGGCAATTGAAAAACAGATTGCCTACATAGATGAGCTTCACCAAAGAGGTGTTGAGGTACTTATGTCATCTCACGTTCTCCGCTATACTCCGGCAGAAAGAGTTCTTGAAATTGCCCTTGAGCAAAAACGCCGTGGTGCCGACATAATAAAAATCGTGACCGGTGCAGAAAATATGGAACAGCAGATTGATAATCTCAAAACCACCGAACTTTTAAAAAGAGAACTTGGTGCACCATTCCTCTTTTTGTCGGGCGGCGAATGTTCAATTCACCGAAGAATGGGTATGAAGCTCGGATGCTGCATGTGTCTTTGTGTTTATGAGCATTACGCCCGTTCAACACCCACACAGCCGCTTTTTTCCGTTGCAAAAGCAATAAGAGATGATTTGGGATTCTAAAAGGAGAGACGAACATGGACAAACAAATTGTATTTACCGAAAAAAACAAAGCCCAATTGCTTGATGTTGAAAGTCAGATTCTTGGTGATAATCAGGTTCGTGTTAAAACCTGCTTCAGCACCATATCAAACGGCACCGAAAGAGCAAACCTCACGGGCGATCCCGTTGTGAGCATATATTCAAAAGAAACCGATGAGGCAAAATTTCCGAGAGTTGTCGGATACAGCACATCGGGGATTGTTGTTGAAAAAGGGAAGAATGTGGCATCTGTTGAAATTGGTGATAAGGTTGCAATGTATTGGACAACTCACCGAAGCTACAATGTTATGAACGAGCGAAATGTTGTGAAAATAGATGGAGTAAATGTGGGAATGGAAGAAGCATCAATTGTTCACATTGCCACATTTCCCCTTGCGGCAATTCGAAAAACCAGACTTGAAATAGGGGAGTCTGCAATGGTTATGGGGCTTGGTATTCTCGGCCTTTTGGCTGTTGGCTTGGCTCGATGCGCCGGTGCGGTTCCCGTGATTGCAGTTGACCCCGTGAAAGAGCGAAGAGAAAAAGCACTGCGTTTTGGTGCTGATTTCGCTTTCGATCCGTTTGATCCGGATTTTGCTCAAAAGGTCAAAGAAGTAACCGGAGGCGGAGTCAATGTTGCCATAGAGGTCACCGGGCAGGGAGCGGCTCTCAATCAGACTCTCGACTGCATGGCAAAGTTTGGCAGAGTGGCACTGCTTGGCTGCACAAGAAAAAGCGATTTCACCATTGACTACTATCGCAAGGTTCACGGACCCGGCATCACTCTTGTTGGTGCCCACACTTTGGCTCGTCCCACCGGTGAATCTCATCCCGGTTATTTTACAACATATGATGATATGAAATGTATTCTGAATTTATGCGAAAAGGGCAGACTTGACCTGAAATCGCTTATTGATGAAACCCATACGCCGGATGAATGCAGTGAAGTGTTTGCAAGACTTGCACAGGACAAAAATTTCCCGACAGTTGTACAGTTTGACTGGAGAGAGGTAGAATAATGAGAAAGATAAAAATTGCACAGATAGGCACAAGTGCCAACAGTCACGGAAATCACATTTTCAGAGCTCTTAAAAACAACACTGACATATTTGAGGTTGTAGGTTATTGTATGCCCGAAAATGAAAGAGCAAAATTTCCGGGGCATATGAAAGACTATGAAGATTACAAAGAACTGACTCTTTGGGAGATTTTGAGAAATCCCGAAATTGAAGCCGTTACGGTTGAAACGGAGGAAGTGTATCTTTCAAAATATGCTCTTCTTGCCGCAGAGCACAAAAAGCATATCCACATGGAAAAGCCCGGAGGACTTGAGCTTTCGAATTTTGAAAAGCTTATTGAAATTGTTAAACAAAACAACACCGTGTTTCACACAGGGTATATGTATCGCTACAATCCATATATTATGGAACTGAAAGAACAGGTAAAAAACGGTGACCTTGGCGACATAATCAGCGTTGAAGCTCAGATGAACTGTATTCATCCGCCAAAGGTTCGTGATTGGCTCGTTAACTTCCCGGGCGGTATGATGTTCTTCCTCGGTTGCCATCTTGTAGATCTTATTTATTCAATTCAAGGCACACCCAAAAACATTATACCGCTGAACAAATGCAGCGGTATAGACGGCGTGACCGGCGAGGATTTTGGTATGGCAGTTTTTGAATATGAAAACGGTGTTTCCTTTGCCAAGGTTTCTGCCGTGGAAAAGGGCGGTTTTGAAAGAAGACAGCTTGTTGTTAACGGCACCAAGAAAACTGTTGAATTAAAACCTCTTGAATGGTTTGTTGAAGGCGGAAATATGATTACTGACAGATACATAAGAGAAAATGATGACTGGACACAGGCTACTTCAAAAGAAACTTGTAAGCCATTTGACCGCTATGCTCCAATGATGCTATCGTTTGCCGAAATGGTGAGGGGAGAAAAACAAAATCCGTGGGGATGCGATTATGAACTTGAATTATATAAAACACTGCTTAAAGCTTGTGGCATAGAAATATAAGGGGTGTCGTTATGGGTAAGGTTTTATTGGTTGCCGGGGGTGGAACTCTCGGTACATATGTAACAGAAGAAATGATTTCAAGGGGAGTACATGTTGATGTCATTTGTCTTGAAGACTATGAAAGCAGTAATATGGTTACCTATTACAAAGAAAAAGTAACCTATGAATATATCAGCGAATTCCTTGAAGGCAAACAATACGCCGCAATTGTTGATTTTTTACACTATGTGGAAATAAATGATTATGAAAAAGTATATAATCTTTATTCTGAACACACGAAACAAATTGTACTTTTGTCTTCATACAGAGTCTATGCCGATGGAGAACACCCCATAGTGGAAGAATCACCCACATGGTTTGATGTTGATGCAGATAAGGAATTTTTGGAAACAGAAGATTATGCTTTGCCCAAACTTCGTTGTGAGGCGTTTTTGAAAAGTTGTCCCCGGAAGAACTGGACAATTGTGAGGCCGGTTATTTCATTCTCTGACAAAAGATTTGATTTGTTTATGTATTCCGGTTCAACAATAATTTCGAAGGTGCAAAACAAAGAAAAAATCATTTTGCCCCGTGATATCAGAAATATCGTTGCGGGAGTTGACTGGGCAGGCAATTCGGGAAAACTCATAGCGAAGCTTTTGATGAACGAAAAAGCTATGGGCGAAACATTCACCATTTCATCTGCTCCAAACATCACATGGGGAGAACTGGCAGACATTTATCATGAGGTTTTAGGTGCCGACATTGAATGGGGAAGTATGGATGACTTTATTAAATACGGACCGGATATGAGATGGAACAGATGGGGCTTGAAATATGACAGATTGCTTGAACGCTCTGTGGATGCAAGTAAGGTTATGAATGCAACCGGAACAAAAAAAGAAGATTTTAAACCCATAAAAGAAGCACTTATTTATGAAGTCCAAAAAAGTAATTCTGCATCCCAATGAATTGAGATTTGCCTTTTGTAGATTCCCTTGAGAAATACATAAGAAAATAATAATTAATTTGAATGTACGACCAAGATCTTTCAAATTGTTGTGCCGCAATGGTTTTATGTGTTATACCATTAGCATTATTTCATCAAATCATAAGGAGCCACATTAAGTTAAATAGAATGTTAAATTGGAGTTTGTCGAGCTATTTGAAGATGAAATGAACACCGGAGCGTTGCCTCCTTTGTGTAAAGGGAGGGGGGCCGCGTAAGCGGTGGAGGGATTGTAGCAAACTGCCTCAATTGCAGTATTTGTGCTTGATTGAGAGTTTATCATTTAACAATCCCTCAGTCACTTCGTGACAGCTCCCTTTACACAAGGGAGCCTTTCGCACTTGTGTTAAACTACCCTACAAACCCCAATTTACATCCGTTGCTCATCCTAATCAATAAGCCGAGTGAAATTCAACAGACTACAGGAGGAATAATTTATGAATTTGAAATACACGAAACAGCTTTTGGACAATAAGTATAAAAACAAAGATTTTGATACTTATGCGGTTTTGGTTCATTATGGTGATGAAGAACAAACATTTTTTTCGGATAATGCTGATGAATTAACATATTTTGATGTTGCAAGCATGGGTAAAGTTCTCATTACTTCTACACTTATTCTTCAAGCTATAGATAGTGGATTTTTGACACTTGAAAATACATTAAACGAATTTTTTGACGATGTTCCTGATGAAAAGAAAAATATAACCATTAAGCATTTGCTTACGCATACATCCGGAATAGTTCGTCATATATTAACGTCACAGTCGGTGGATTGCGGACATGATGGTATTGCCGAAGAAATTTTGTCACATCCGTTAAAATTTGAACCCGGTTCAGATTATATCTATTCTTGCAATGGCTCAATTCTCCTTGGATTTATTCTCGAAAAATTATATAAAAAATCCCTTGAAGAAATTTATGATGAAAAAATTGCAAAGCCCTTGGGCTTAAGGAGAACAGCATTTGAAATAGATTTTGATGAACCTAACAGTGCTGTGTGTTACAGATGGATTCGTGATGAAAATATGCCCAAGCGTTTTGATGATGAAAACATTCAGATAATGGGCGAAAGTGCAGGAAGCGGTGGACAACAGTCGTGTCTTCATGATATATCAAAATTCGCCAAAGCTGTTTTAGACAAAGATAAAAAGCTTTATTCCGTGGATTTATTTGATATTGCGGAGAAAAATTATACTCCCGATTATTCACAGGGAAGAGGACTGGGCTATTTGGTTGTGGATGAAAAATATTCTCAAACAGGAAAACTGTTTCCGGTTGGAAGCTTTGGTCATTGCGGTCATGCGGGACAAAGTTTCTTTATAAATCGCGAAAAGAATTTGTATGTAGTTATCCTTACCAACGCAACACGCCATGCAAATATGAAAAATGAGTTTAAAGGATATGACTACAATGACATAATGAAAATGCGCGAAGAAATTCATAATGCAATTTTCAAAGATTTGTTTGATGAGGATGATATACATGTTTGACATGTATATAACAAAATAATTAATTTGAAAGGAAGAAAAAAATGAAAGCTATTTTAGTTAATGATGACAGAAGTTTAAGATGGGACAATGTACCCGACCCGCAAATAAAATCCGAAGAGGTACTTGTTGAAATCCATGCGGCGGCGCTCAACCGTGCCGATCTTATGCAACGCGAAGGCGACTATCCGCCCCCTCCCGGATGCCCTGAATGGATGGGACTTGAAATTTCCGGTGTAATTGTTGAAATAGGAGAGGAAGCAAAGGCAAAATCATCATGGAAAATCGGAGACAAGGTGTGTGCACTCCTTGGCGGAGGCGGATATGCAGAGTATGTTGCAGTCAAATATGACATGCTTATGCCCGTACCCAAGAACCGTTCAATGGTTGAAGCGGCGGCAATTCCCGAAGCTTTTGCAACCGCATATCTCAACCTCTTTATGGAAGGTGGTCTCAAAGAGGGTAACACACTCCTTATGAATGCAGGTGCATCCGGTCTTGCAAGTGTTATCATCCCAATGGCAAAAGCCTTTGGTGCAAGGGTAATCACAACTGTTTTAACGGAGGAAATTGCCGATTCCATAAAGCATCTGAATGCCGACAGAGTTGTTGTAACAACCAAAGAAGATATTTCCGAAGTTTTGAAGGAAGAGCTTGAAAAGGGCACATCTGTTGATGTGGCAATCGACTGTCTCGGTGGTGAAATAATGGGCAAATGCATTCACTATCTCACCCACGGTGCACGTTGGATAATGATTGCGGCACTGGCAGGTCAGAAAACCGAAATTGACCTTAAAAACATCTATGTGCGCAATGTCCGCATAATAGGAAGCACCCTTCGCTCAAGAACTCCCGAAGTCAAAGCACAGATTCTCTCCGAAATCGTTAAAAATGTGTTCCCGAAAATCGAAGCGGGCGAGGTTAAACCCACAATCCACGCAGTTCTCCCCATAACTGAGGCAGAGGCGGCACACGACATTTTGTATAAAGGTCAGAATGTGGGCAAGGTTGTTCTCACGGTTAAATAAACATAGCATAATAAAAAGGGCGTTGTCTCAAGACAGTGAACGTTAAATCCACTTATTGAGACAAGCCCTTTTAAGTTATTTCACAAAGAACACAATTTTTGTGTGAAGCTCTTCGTTTCTGCCCACAAAACTGAGTGTGACGGGAATGTCATATCTGGTTTTTGTAAGGTTTCTTGGAATGAATTTAACTTCCTGCGTTTCATATCTGTTTATCAGATTTTCATACATACTGAAAGCAATTTCTCTGTGGTGAGTTTCCCAGTCTTCGGGAAAATCAATTTTTATATTTACCCACTGCATATTTACAAGCATGTTTTTGATGTTCATGACAAATGTTTTTTCACAATCAGCTTCAATTTCATATCCGTTTTCAGGAACCATAATAACTTCTGCAAGACAGTGAGTTTTGATAATTCCGGAGCCGCGAAGAGCCATTTTTTCGCAGTTTGTCAGTCTGTTGTAGAGAGGCCAGCGCTCCTTTGAATCAAAGAGATCGTCACTTGCTTCAATGGTTGAGGTTATGGGGTCAAAGTGTTCGCTCATAAACCCGGGCATAAGTCTGATAACTCTTTGGGTAAGCTCTGAAACAGAGTTGGGGAAACGTTTAACGGTGTCACTCCATTTTGTTCTGTCAATGGAAACTGTTTTAATCTGGTCACCAATGGGAACAAGCCATTTTTCATCAATACATTCAGGACCGTATGCAATACCATAGATTGCACCAACAGAACCTGCAGTACAGTCGGAATCTTCACCGCAACCTGCCGCAATGCAAACAGCCTTTGAAAAATCGCCTTCGCCGTAGATTGCCGACATAACGGTGATGCCGACATTGGCAGGAGCATCAAAGCCCCAATATTCAGGACCTTCGGGAATATCATTGTCTTTTTCGCTCAAATATTCACCAATATGAAGTCCGAATCCGCTGGGATAGGTCATAAGAATTTTCTTTCTTGCGTCTTTCCATGTGAGACCTTCGTCATAGCATTTGACAGCAAGGTTAATTGCCCCTGCCATTGCACTGTCTTCGGGAATGTAGGAGAGACCAATTTCAATAAGCTTTCTGATGTCTTTCTCAACAAAAGCCGCACTTTCAATTGCCGCCATAAAGATTTCACCGTAAAGACCTTCGTCTGCGTGATCGATTATTGCATCTTCAAAGGCATATTTTGTTGCAATTTCAGGTCTTCCGGGAGCCAAGCACGCCCAGATTTCACTGCGGATAAAGCAACCGCAACTGTTTCTGAACCAGTTTTTGTGTCTGTTGGACTGACCAATGGGAAGTCCGCCTTTTAAGTTGTTTTTGCCGTTGCCGTATTCTGCCCAGTCTGCAACAATAAATGTGAGCCAATACTGAGCCAAGATGTCAGCGTTAACAGCTTTACCGTAGCGCTCTGCGGCATTCAGCCACACAAGCTGAAGGTCGAGATCGTCGTTGGGAAGTACGCCCATTGACAAATCATGAGTGTAGTAATCTATGTCAAGAACACCACGTTTGCCTTCAAATGGAGCCCCAAGAGTTCCGCCGATGTTTTTCCCGAGGAAACATCCTCTTATTTTTTCACAATAGGTTTTTATGTCCATATTCATGATAATTCCTCCCATCATTTTCATTATACAAAAATTTTAACACGAATTTTTAATATTAACAATGGTGGTGTTTTTGTTTTTGGTGGTGAAATTATACTTTAGACTGTTCACTCAATCTTCCATAGTTAAAAACAGGAGATTGTTCATCCTTTTTTTCA
This sequence comes from Clostridia bacterium, assembly GCA_017397885.1. Classification (GTDB taxonomy): domain Bacteria; phylum Bacillota; class Clostridia; order UMGS1810; family UMGS1810; genus RGIG1828. The sequence continues at coordinate 50,795 of JAFQHQ010000031.1, forward strand.
TCGGGAAGGCTTGCAAAAGCAGTGTCCTTTTCAAATTCATCGGAATAAACCTCAAAACCACTCTCTTTTGCTTCTGTCGCAACACCTCTGTCAATTCGTTCCTTAAAAATGTTGTTGAGCCTTGCGGTCAGCATATTTCTTTTGTGGGTCAAACTGTTGAGGCAATACTGTAGCTCCGGCATCTCAAAATCGGATTCATTGATAATTCCCGTTTCAAAATAATTCTCAAAGGTTTCTTTTAATTTGTTATAATATAAATTATAGTCACCGTTGTAGTTTTCCGAAACGGTCTTTGCATCATTGTGAGCAACAAAGAGTAACTGTTTTGGATCCACATTATAGTTTTTTCTCTCAATGTCAAGTGATGAATCAATTGCAACCTTAACAGTTCCGTCAGCATTGAATGATAATATTCTTCCTGCAGAATAATTATAACCGGTTGAAACAATAACCGAATCCGATAAATGTAAGCTCTGGTTATATGCATCCTTAACCTTCGAAGGCTGTGAATTATCTTCAAATTGAAATGTTCTTCCATATTCAACATCCGCTTCCCCACGCCTGAAAGTCAATGGATTTGTCTGTGTTTTAAAGTATTCAGCCTTCGGAGCATCTGATGTAACTTCACCTGCAGGCGGTTCTTTTAATGGTAAGGAATTAGATTTTTTAATATTTTCCTTGACATAATCAGCAGGATATGTTACACTACCTAAAGAACCATACTTGGTTATGCCCACAGGCAATTGCAGCCCAGTCAGCGATAACCAGGTATCGGTTCTATTTTTATCCGGATCAATATACAAAAAACGATTAACAGGTGTATTGGCGATGTAATTTCTTGTTGTTGTCATTAATTCAGGATGTTCTGAATTGTTTTTGGCGTAAGAGTTCACTATGGTAATATTATCCAAATATAAACTCTTGCTACCTTTATAAGGCGTAGAGGCAAGTTCAAGGATAGCCATAATCGGAACATCATATTTATCATATATTTCACCAAAAAGTAAAATCCTTGATTTATGAGATTTTGATTCAATAACTAAAATTGGGTTTTCCAAAAGTTTAGGAACTGACTTTAATTCATCAACTCCAACATTAGGGTGATCATTTAATATTTTTAAAATCTTACCTGTTCTCCAGACAATTTTTTGTTCTTTAACACCTATACTCTTCAAAGCATCAGATGTTACACCAACATCCAAAACTTTATTATTTGGCTTTCCATCAGTAACCCACTTATCAAAATCTTTCTCAAAACTCTTAAAAATCAAATTTTTTTCGCTTACATTCGAATTAACATCTCCGTTCTTCGTCCCTATCCCCTCAAGATAAACATCCTCAATTTTAGTGCGTGCATCACCGAGCTTTTCAAGAATAGGTTCATAAAGTGCTCTGCTGTTTGTATCTGCAGAATATTTTCTGATGCTTCCGTCAAGAAGGCTCAAAATATTGT
>JAFQHQ010000032.1 GCA_017397885.1 Clostridia bacterium
GATAGTGACACTCCAAGAAAAGAGCACTTGTGCGAATTTGATTGGTTAGTGGAGCGTTAGAAAGCAGTATTTTCAGTAGTTTGAACTATTTTCAAATTTGTATTTGAAATTACTTTCTTTTGGTTCCCCTCATCAGTCACCTTACGGTGACAGCTTCCCCACCGGGGGGAAGCCTCACACATCAGCCCAATCTCATCTCCCCTACAAACTCAAATTTGTCACTAAGTTGACGACATCGTCTTAGGCAGGGGCGCCTCACGCATAGGCACCATATACAGTTCATTTTAAAACCCCGGAAAGGACGGAAAAGTTTATGAAAAAAGTATTTTCACTTGTGCTTACACTTGCAATGCTTGTATCGGTTATATCAAGCATATCCTTTGTAAATGTATCGGCACACCAGAACTACAAAATGGATACCATCACATTTGATGAAGTATCCGAGAGCAATTCCACCGGTTACAAATATGGCACAGGTAATGCCACTTCAACCGGCACCTACAAACACATTGAACAAAGCTTTGACGGCGGTACCTTCACAGCTTACCACAACTCAAAGTATTACTACAACGACGTTGCCGAAGCTCCCGACAATCGCTACGGCAAGAGCCTTCTTGTTCGCGAAACATGGGAAGAAGGTGCGTCAACTCAGTATGTTCAGACAACACTCTCACCTAACCGCAATCTCACCGGAACAGTTCATGTAACTGCATCTCTCTACACTGAAGCCAATGCTAACGATGCATACATCCAGAGAGGACTTCAGTTCAGAACAAAAGTTACTGGCACATCCTATACCAACAGAATGGCAGTTCTTTTCTCTCACTCCGGCAAAGGCATCTCTGTTTTTGACAAAGGTACAGGAAAAACTTACAAAACAGACACATGGTACGACATGGACATCACCTACAACATGGACAATCAGCAGTATCATGTTATAATCTATGAAAACGGCGTTGAATATATCAATGTTCAGGGTACAAACACAAGCAACTGCATTGATAACATTGCCACGATGATTCTCTATCATTCAACAGCAGATGCAAGCCGTAATGACATCAAGGTTTACTGGGATAACCTTTCAATCAATTCAGCTTACAAATTCGTAATTCCCGAAACTGCTCTCTATCCCACAATGACCTTTGACGGACTTAAAGATCAGGAAGCGGGAAAACAGACAGCAGAAGGACTTCCCTCAACCTACACCTACAGATTCGGCTATCAGGGCAACACAAATCTCCCCGTATTCAAAGCTCTTGAAACCGACAAAGGCACAAGTGCTTGTGTATACGGCCCTGCATTACCGGACGAACTTGCAGCCGGCACTGCCGAGGGTCAGTACACATATCCCCAGTGGATTATCTACACCAATCAGGCTCAGTTCCACTTAAAGACCTCCGTTAGATTTAAAAACACCAAGCTTGCCGGTATCTATTTAAACGGTCAGTCGGGTGCAGAAATCATGTTCTACGGCGGCATCAAAGCTTTTGGACAGACACTCTTCTCAAGCTACGATACCACCGGTAATGTGTGGTATGACATAGACCTCATCATGGACACATCAACCGGCTACTATGAGCTTACCGTTGTTAAAACCGATGACAACACCACAAAAACAATTGCCGGCTTCCAGACAAAATACCTCAGCCCCATAACCGATGTTAAATTCGGTCTTGACCGTGGCGGTGCATCGGAAGCAACAAAGATAAATGAATCTTTTATGTGGATTGACGACCTCTTTGTTGGGAACTATGGTGTTGATGATGTTGAATCGCAGTATACCTATGACTTTGAAGACGGTGTATATCCTGCAGGCTATGCTGTTTCCTACACAGGCATCACCATGGAAGCTCTGAGTGCCAAAGCAGGGGAGAAGGGCGATGTAAACATCGACTTTGACACTGCAGACACAAATGCAGAAGGCTTTAATCCCGATGCAGTTGACAGCTTTGCAATTCCCTTTATCAACGACAAACCTTACTATAAGATTACCGCAAAATTCACCCTTGAAGACCTTAACTCCGGCAAGCTTATATACTTCGGTAATCTTCCCATATTGGAAATCCCCACCACAGGCAATGTTAAATGTAATCAGTCTGCAAGAGGTAAAATTGCAGTTGTTGGCAATGAATATACCCTTACCCACGAAATGCAGCCCGGTTGCACAGTTTCAAAAACATCTCTGACAGGTGTGTTTGCAGACAAAGCAGACGTTCAGACAATTGCCTACGGTGCAGGCAGACCGTCCGGTCCCTACGATCCCTTCAAGATTGTTGTAAAACCCACGGGAGCTGCCGAAACCTACAGTGCGCTCACCCTTTCGGATATTTTGATTGATGTTGACTACAAAACTTCATCAACAAAGAATTTCAGAATTGAGTCACTTGCAACAAACGGAGTTGAAACTTCAATCTTCCTGCCTCACGACAAGGCAAGCTCGGGCTACATCTACAGTGCAGACCTTGCATTTAATAACTTTGATGTTGAAAGAACAATCAAAATCGGTGACAACACAGTTGCCACAATCGATACACTGGGTAATCTTCAGATTGGCGATGAAATGGCATTGCTTGAAGCAGACACGGTTTATGAGTTCAAAATCAACGCAACTCATGGTGAAACTTCAACCGCAGTTGTAACCATGGCAGACATAGGCACAACAATTGACGCAAGTCCTTACATCGACATCACACAGTCTGCAGGCGCAAGCCTTATGACAATAGACAATGTGAAATACGAATCAAAGATTCCCCTTGTAATAACAAACGAAATTCCAAGAGAAGGTTTTAATGTATTCGACGATGTTGTTGTTGAGTTTTCCACAAAGCTCACCTCAATTACCGAAGACATGGTAAAGGTTTACAAACCCTTCGGTGCATTAAATGAAAGCTCCGAAATTACTGAAAAAACCGTTGAGCTTTCCGAAGACGGAAAGAGCATCTCAATTTCCTTCGAAAAAGATGACCTTTCTCACTATCACATAGCCCTCCAAGGTCTCACCGATGTATACGGCAACACTCTCACCGATGTTGTAGAGTTCACCACAAAGCTCCCCGACCTTGTTCTCACAAGACCCGGCTTCTGGCGTATGAACGGTGAAACAAAAGAAGTGCTCAATCTTCTCACTCCCGGTGAGGTTAATGTTTCTGTAAAGGCAAATGCCTACAACGACACCGACTTTGATATGCTATTTGCAGCAGCAATGTACAATAAAGGTGTTCTTGTTGATGTAAAAGCAACAAGCGTTACAGTTACCGAAGAAGGTGTAACACCAACAGTTAAGCTCACTGTTCCCGATGACGGAAAGTTCTATGAAATCAAAGCATTTACTTTCCGCAAGGAAAACATGAAACCCCTTGGCAAAACTGCTCTCTTGAACTTCACAACAGATCAGCCAATTGCCATTATCAAGCTCGATGACTATGGTCAGACGGCTCACCAGCCTTGCTGGGATTCCATCGTGGAATATGCCGAAGCAAACAACTTCAAAATGTGTATCGGTCTTATGGGTTACACCCTCAACAACAACCCCGACCAGCAAAAAGCCGCTGAAAGAGTTGCCAACTCACCAATGATTGAAATGTGGTGCCATGGCTACAACTGGCAGAATGACCGCTTCACATCGGACGACCCCGAGGTTCAGGCTCTCGAATTTTCCGAAAGCAACCGTGTGGCAGAGGAGGCCGGCTTTGAAATGACTTCCTTCTGTGCTCCTTCAAATGCATTGAATGAACTCACACTGCAGGTTATGACTGAGCGTTTCCCTAACTACAATCTCATTATGACCAGAGAAGATATTTACAAAGCCTACGCAGAAAAATATCCGGACATCTTCTTTATGTGGAGAGGGATTACAGTTGAAAGCACAGCCACCGGCACAACCGATGCTGTTGAAGACCTCAAAGCAAGATGGAATGCCGAAAAAGCAAACGGCGCACCTTATCTTATGCTTCAGGCACACCCTTCAGGTTGGGATACAAACACCGATTCCCGTGACAGATACTATGAATTTATTAACTGGCTCAAAGACCAGGGTGTTGTATTTATGACACCATCCGAATATCTTGAATATTCCAAGAGCTGATTAGATTCGGAATATGCTGAAATTCAAAAAACAAAATTAAATAACGAATTAACATTTATTATATATTAACTGCATTGCAGTAAATATAAATTTTGGGACCAAATGAATAGGGGAGCCTAATCCCTATTCCCCAATCCCTAATCACTATGAGGAAAGGAAATGATTTTATGAAAGCAAAAAAACTTTTGAGTGTAATCTTGTCACTTGCACTCATCATCTCTTGTTTTGCATCTTTGTCGATAGTTAACGTATCGGCACATCAGAACTACACCATGAACACAATCACCTTTGATGAAACAAATGCTGACGGAAGCCTTAAATATGCCACAGGCAATGCAACCACAACCGGAACCTACAAAAACATCAATCAGAACTATGGTGCAGGTACTTTCTCGGCATATCACAACCAAAAGTATTACTACAACGACGTTGCCGAAGCTCCCGACAACCGCTACGGCAAGAGCCTTCTTATCCGTGAAACCTATGAAACAGGTGCTTCAACTCAGTATGTTCAGACAACTCTCAATCCTTCTCAGACTCTCTACACCACAGTCAATGCAAAAGCATCACTCTACACCAAAAAGAATGCCAACGATGCCTACATTCAGAGAGCGGTATATTTCAGAACAACAGTTATAGGCTCACAGTATGACAATAAGGTGCCTGTTCTTTTCAATCACGAATATAAGTCCATCAGAGTTTTTGGTAAGGACACAGGAAAAACCTTCAAAACCGATGTGTGGTATGATATAGATATCAACTACAACATTCAGAACAAACAGTATCATGTAGTAATCTATGAAGACGGCGTTGAATATGTCAATGTCAAGGGTACAGATACAGGCACCACAATGAGAGATGTCGACTCAATGATTCTCTATCATTCAGCCTGCGATGCGACCCGTAATGACCAGACAATCTACTGGGACAATGTGTCCATTAACTCCGGCGATAAGGTCTACACAACTCCCGATAACTCAAAGACAGTTCTTGATTTTGACGGTTTTGATTTCGGCACTAACAACGCAATGCCCACAGGCCTCAGCGGAACATGGATTGCCGGCCGTAACGGTTCAACCGGCACAAAGGCACCCATCTCAACACTTGAATCAACTGATGATGGAAACGGTGGAAATGCATTGAAGTTCGTTGCACATATAAAGCCTTCTGACAGTACATACGACGATTACTACTATGTTTATCCGACACTTAAGTTTACACCCAGCAGCAACGGAACTGTTGCTGCAAGATATCAGATAAGCTTTTCTATAAATCTTGTAAACAGCCATGTAATCCAGCTTATAAACGACCAGTTTGGTACCGGAGCTCCAATTTTCTACGCATATTCAAACACTCTTAAGCTTATGGGTAACACAATCCCCACAACAACACTCAAGCTTGGAGACCATCGTTCGGCATGGTTTGATTTTGATGTGAAGATGGATGATGCAACAGGTTATTACACCGCATCATTTGTAAAGAGAGACGATCCCACAGTCAGAGCGGATGTTTCAGGCTATAGCGACAGTGTAAAAACCTTATGCGGAAGCACCGGAAAATATTTTACATTCCAGCAAAACTGCGGTACAACATGTGAACACTATGTTATCTTCGATGATATGTACTTCGGTGAACTCAAAGACTGGGAAGAGCCTGAAATTGTAATTGATAACCTCACAGCAACAGCAACAGCAGAGGCAGAAGGCAGTGCAATAGCTCAGATTCCCTTTGCTGCTTTGAACTCAGGTCACGCTATAAATGCAACCCTCACAGTTACAGGTGCGGCTTCTGTGCTTAACCTCGGAAATGTTGCAATCGACATTTCAGCTCTTGAAGCGGGAACCTACCCTGTGGCAATTCAGGTTTTAAATGGCACAACTCCAACCGCTACAGTTAAAATTGGTGAAACAGATTACCCCGTTACTCTCGCTGCAGTTCCCACATCAATAGGTGTTGCTGCTCCTGCAGGAGAGGGAAATGTTGTATCTCTTACAAATGCTGAATATGACATTATCCGCAACTTTGAAATAACAAGTGAACAGGTGTTTAAAAATGCTGAGCTTGAAGATGATGTTACAATTGCGTTTACCAACCCTCTTGCAGACAGTGTAACTGCTGAAAACTTCGTTGTTTACAAGCCCACAGGTGCTCTCAACGATGCCGCAAAGGTTGCAGATGTTGATGTAGCAATTGCAGCTGACAGAAAATCAGTGACAATCAGCTTTGCAAAAGAAAATTCAAAACACTATCACATTGCAATTAATGAAGTTGCCGACAAATTCGGATTTACTCTCACTGATTATGTTGAAGTAAATACCACAGCACTTCCTTATGTTGGCGATGTGACAGTAAGTGTTGAAGGTGACACTGCAACTGCAACCTTTATCTCACACAAAACAGCGGCTGAAGTATTCTTCGCAATCGCTCTCTACTCGGGCGATGAGCTTGTTTCGGTTGTTCCTGCAAATATCACTCTTTCAGCAGATGATGCAGACAAGGACTACACTGTTTCAATTGAAGCTCCTGCCGATGGCGTAACCTACAAGGTTAAAGCTTTCAGATGGAACAAAGCAAATCAGGCTCCCTTTGAAAATGCTAATGCTCCCGAAACAACAATAATGGTTCCGGCAGCTTAACAGAGCTTATCTCTTTTCTTCATTTAAATAACCGGTTTTGTTTCCGGGCGGGCATTGCCCGCCCCGGAGATGAAACTACGTCGATGGATAAATAATGATAAATAACACCTTTTAATTTTATTTGTCATTCTTTGTTCATTGAATGAACAAAATCTTTGCCGAAGCGAATACTCAATGTAGGTCATAAAATATACATTGGTGCGAAAGGCTTCCCCCCGGTGGGGAAGCTGGCACCGTAAGGTGACTGATGAGGGGAGATGAATTGTGAATTCAGATAATTTGCCAATGTTAATTAGAAATGCACGAAATTTGAGAAATCGTATGACAAAAGAAGAACGACATCTTTGGTATGATTTCTTAAAAAAATTACCGGTTAATGTATATAGACAAAAAGTCATTGGAGAATATATTGCTGATTTTTATATTTCATCTTCCAAAACAGTAATTGAGTTAGATGGCTCACAACATTATGAAGACGCAAACTTGAAAAAGGATGAGGAAAGAGATTTATATATGAATTCTCAAGGCATTAAAGTGTTAAGATATTCGAATTATGATATAAATTATAATTTTGATAGAGTATGTAATGATATACAAAATAAATTAGGAGTGTATATCGGATGAGGTTTTTCCTTGTTCCCCTCATCAGTCTGCTTACGCAGACAGCTTCCCCACCGGGGGGAAGCCTCACACTTTAGCCTCATTTGTTCTTAGCCATATAAACTTAATTTTATGGCTTAAGCTTACCTTAGCTTTAATAACCAACACGGAATGCTATGCATCACAATGAATTATGCAACACCTCATCCACCGGCAAAGCCGGTCCCCCTTCTCCATGAGGAGAAGGCTCACGCTCTTGTGTTTAACTGAGCGAAAAAGCTTAATATATCTTTTAAGGTGACGAGATTGCCACCGGGGGAAGCCTAACGGTTCAGCACGATTCCGGCTAACCTCAATTCATCTCCAAAATTGACTACATCATTCCATGATGAAAACAATAAAACATGTCAAAAAATATCCTGTATGGAGTAAGCCTATGAAAAAACTAATCTTTTTTACAAGCTTAATAATTGTTCTCTTATCAGCCGCATCAGTCTCGGCTCACGAAGGATGGTATGATTTCTTCGACTTCGAATCCTACACCGGCAACGACGAAACCCTTTCGGATTTGCCAAAGAGCGGAACCTATGGCAACTTTGCATTAAACAACAGGACAGGAGAGCTTGGAGCGGACGGTGTAACCTCTGAAGTCACCGACAAGGGAACCTCCCTTGTGCTTGTAAGACGCTATTCAAAATATCCCGGCGTGTACTATGCTTACAAATCATCTTCTTACGATGTAACCGATACACTTCATGCTTCACTGTCGTTTAAGATAAACGGCACAATTTCCGAAGGCTACGGCGTTTTCCGTTTCCGAAAAAGAGGAAGCTCTTCCCCTTATAACATAGCTGTGTTCAATAATAACGGCACAATTTCCGTTATGGGTGAAACCTTAAAAAAAGACGGAGCTAAAATTTATTATTCAAAGGACAAGTGGTATGACCTTGATGTGGTCTATGATGTAAAATCCGGCTACTGCAAGGTTCACATCACCGGCGAAGACGGATTTGATGTATACTACGAAGGATGCTCAGGCTATGAAAAGAACCTCACTTCAATTCAGCTTGTTATGTTTGAAACGGCAGGCAGTATCAAAGATACCGAGCAAGTTGCAAAAATATATCTTGACAACTGGAAAATCGAAACCGTAACAAGACAGTATGCAACAAATGAAACAATAACTTTTGACGATTTTAACGTACGAACCGGCGGTACAAGCGTTCCAAAAGGCTATATGCTCACAGGATTTTTGGCAAAATCAAATTCTTCCACGGGCTATAGCGCAGTGTCTGCTGATGAAGATGACACGGGAAAGAAGCTTGTTCTTTCGCAAAACATAGAAAGACCACTCACGCTTTCGGGAAGCTTTAAAAACAAGATTGTTGAGCCGGTCACCTTTGAGGCAGACCTCACTTTGAACAGTCTGAATTCCGATACGGTGATATACCTGGGCAATCCCGACGAAGGCTGCAGCGAGGCTTTGAGAGTTTTGGCAAACACCGGTGATGTGTATGCCTTCGGCAAGAGAACAGGCATTCATCTTACTGTGAACAAAAACTATCGTCTGAAGCTCTCCTTTGACCCAAAAACATGTCAGGGTTATCTCACGTTTGACGAGGGTACATAAGGTGTGACTTCAAAATTTGAAAACAAAGATGTTTCCCTAACATGGTTTAAAACCTACAAGCTTGCTCTTGAAAATTACACAAACTCTTCAGGCAACACAATGAAGGCTATGTTTGATAACCTTAAGCTTTATGCAAGGGATAATATCTATCATCCTATAAACGAAACACCCTATGATTTTGACATTGCCGGGTATGCTCAGGAAAGCGAAAACACATTCCTTGTGCGTATGAACAATCCCATAGACAAGAGTGACTCCTTTGTTGCAAGAGTAAACAGAGAAGTTGCTTCGGCACAAGTGATTGATGCCCACACTGTAAGAATAACATATCCAATGGATCCGGGTGAAGCCAACATAAAGCTTGCAGGTATAGCCGATGTTTACGGCAATTCTGTTACAGCCAATTGTGAAATTCAAAAAGTCAGCATCCCCGACGGATTCGTTATCAGTAACCCCGTGTTCCTTGCAGACAGTCTCGGTGTTGAATCGGAAATCGATTCTGCAACACCCGGAGAACTGAATGCAGTTATAAATATAAAAAAGTCAAATTAATTAAGTCATTTAAGGAGGAAAAAACATGAAGAAACTAATTTCACTGCTTTGCATTGTGACTCTTCTTGCCACAAGCATTGTGACATTCAACATGCCAAAGCAGGTCAGTGCTGCACAAAATGCTGTAAGCTATGACTTCGAAGGCTTTGTGGGCAATGATGAAACTCTTGCTTTAGCACCCCTTACTTCTTGGGGCGGTAAGTGGGGAGCAAACCAGTTTATAACCGGACTTACAGGTATCACCGATGTTCAGACCGATCGCGGTACATCTGTAAATCTTATAAACAAGGATACCAACAATTTATATAACTATCCTTGTTTAAGACCGACGCTTTCATCAAAGGTTCCCACATCCATGAAGATTAAGGTGTCTGTTAACCCGGTTGAGCTTAAACGTGCCCGTGCAGTCAGAATTCACAATAATTTTACTGCGTTTCTTATTAACGGCAGTGCTCTCTCTCTTATGGGTAATACTCTTAAATTGAAAGCAAAAGCAAACACATGGCATGACATCGACATTACGGTAAACTTTGTAACAGGATATTATGTGGCATCTCTCACACTTGACGGCAACACCGAAACAGTTGAGGGCATCAACAATGATGTTAAAAAGTTTGCAACCAATCCTACAGATTTCATCGAAATTATGTATTTCGGAAAATCTTCGTCAACATCTAATATGTACATTGACGATGTGTATGTTGGTGAAGCTTCACCTTTCTACAAAACAATCCTTTCCGAAGGTAACTTCGATGATTTTGCAGGTGATCCCGACGGAATCACAACTCCCGACGGCTTCACCACCACAGGTGTTTCCGCAGGTGTTAACGGATTCTATCCCGACGGCGGAAAGCTCAGAGCAGTAACAGGAAACACAACTCCTCTTACCCTTGAAAAAGAAATTCCCGCTCCCGGTTCACTTTCAAAGACTGTATACGGAACAATCGGCGCAGTGGCAGATGTTAAAATTTCAGACACAAATGCCGACAGAAGCTTTGTTGTCGGTACAAAAGAGGTTCTGAAATTTGCTTCCGACGGCACGGTTTATGCAGGTGACAAATCTGCAACCTTTGAAACAGGTGTGGATTACAAGGTTTCTCTTAATATCGACACCAAAAACAACAAGGTTACCGCATCTGTGTTTGATGATGACGGCGAATTTATAAACGGTACAACCGAAATTGCCGCATCAGACCTTACAAAGGTTATCTACAAAACAACACAGACCGGTTCTTCTTCCGAAAGCTTTATTGATAATTTCAGTTTTTACAATAACAATGGCTTCTATCTCACCGAAGCGAATCCGGCTGACGGTTCAAAGAACATCAAAGCATCAGATGTAACAGTTACATTCACCAACCCCGTTGATTCGGTAGGTTATGTTACATTAAACGGAAAAAATGTTGATTATCAGAACACTGAGAGCAACAGACTTTTCATAGCAACCGCTTCCGAAATGGAATACGGCAAGGATTATACATTAACTCTTGGCGGTGTTAAAAACATTTTCGGTGAAGAAAAAGATTTTGTGCTTTCCTATTCAACGATTGTTGCAAAGTCAATCAGCGATGTTTCAATAGAAGGCGGCGAAAATGTCACAGCAAAAGTGACAGGCGTTTCAAACGACGGTGCAGACTATAACTATGCAATAGTTCTTGCACAGTTCAATGCAGAAAACAATATGCTTCAAAACATTGACGTAAAGGAATTTACACTTGAAGGAACTTCAAAATCCTTCACAGCATCACTTCCTTATGCGGACAATTCCTACTATGAAGCATATCTCTGGGATTCATTTGATTCCATGAATGCTGTCTGCGAAAAGGCAACCCTCGGAACAGAACCCCTCACCGACATTGAACCTGAAAAAGACGGTTTCTATGAAGACATGGATACCGGTGTTATGATTGGTTCGGGTCTTGGCACAAAAGCAGACGGAAGCTCTGTATTTGTGGTTCTCAAACAGGGCAAATCCCTTGCAGATCTTGAAGATGCAGAATCAATCACCGATGTTATCGACTTTATCAAACAGTATGACAACAACGAATCCGGCATCGTTGCATTTGCTCCCACAAACGGCAACGGCTTGTATGACTATGTTTTAGACGGCACTCTTGTTGAAGATGCCTTCGACTATATCGATCCCGCATACGTAACAGCCGTATATGAAGAAATCAACAAAGACGGTGTAAGCTTTGTTGAATGCATCAACGAATATAACAAGATTCTTGCGGTTGACACCACCGAACTGGAAACCTTTACCGATGACGAAAAAGCAGAGATTGATGAAATCACGCTTGCAATCCGTTCGGAAAGGGAAAACGGCTTCGACACAATTGCTTCCTTCCAGGATGCATACTACAAAGCTGCTGCAACCATCCTTATTAAATATTCCGATGATATAGCTGATGTTAAAGCCGCATTTGAAAAATACGGTGAAAACTACGGTATTGATAAGCTTTCTGCTTACAAAACCTACACCGAATCCAACGACACTGCAAAAGCAGAGGTTTATGCAATTATTGCTAATGCATCAACCGAAGACAAAGCCACAATTGAAGCACTTGATGCAATCTTTAGCGAAGCTATGGTTCTTGCCGCAGTTCGTAATTCAACAAAACAGACTCAGCTTGGTAACATCATCAATGATAATAATGACACACTCCTTCATTTTGACTTTTCAAAATATAACAAGGTAACAAACAAATCTGCACTTCACTCAATGCTCGTTGGCTCAAAGGTGAATACAATTGCAGAATTTGAAGCAGCCTTTAATAAAGCAGTTGACGAAAGACTCAGCTTTGAAGCAACTGAAGAGGATGTTTCCGAAGGTGTTGCAGCTTCCGGCAACTACAGCAGCTATGACTTTGAGGGCTGGGTTGGTAACGACGAAACTCTCGCTCTCTCAACTCTTCAGGACTTCTACGGTAAAGATTTCTGGGGTTCCTATCAGCTTGCTGCAGGAAAAGCAGGTCCCACATCTGTTAAGACCGACCGCGGTACAAGTATGGATGTTATTCAAAGAGACGAACCCGAGAAAAACAACAATGCCGTTGTTCGTCCTTTTTCCAAATCGCCTATAACAACAACTGCAGAAATCAAGGTTTCTGTTCAGTTTAAGGAAATGAACAGATCTACCGCTCTTTATATCTACGGCAACGGTGGCGGACAGTACAATACATTCCTTCAGGAGGGTACAACCGGAAAATTGATGGGTACAACAATTTCCCACAAGCTTGCTCCCGACACATGGTATGATCTGGTTTACAGAATCAACAAGGTTTCCGGTTACTATGAGGTTACCATTTCATGTGACGATTGGTCCGAAACCGTAATCGGCAGAAACGCAGCACTTGCCGCTTTCCCCAACTTCAACTACCTTGGACTTGGCTACATCGGCAAAAGAAACTCGGGCACAGAAACACACATCTGGTATGATGACATTTCCTGGAAGGAAATTGATCCTCTCTACATCCCCATGCTTGATGAAAATGATTTTGATTCCTTTGAAGGAAGCGATACAGGGGTTACTGCTCCCAAAGATTTTGAAGCTTCGGGTGTTGTAAGCGGCAAAAACGGAATTTTTTCCGAGGACGGAAAGGTAATCATCAAAACAGCTCAGGAAGGCGACCTTACCCTTGCAAAGAAATATGAGTTTGATGAAGGATATGATGCTTCGGTATACGGTGTGCTCAGAACCGACATCGACATCACACCAAAAGATAAAAATGCCGACAGAAAAATCATGATAGGTGATGTTGAAATTGCAAGATTCGGTGCCGACGGCAAAGTTTCAGTTGGCGATGCTTATCAGAATTATGATGCTGACACCGAATATAAGGTTATTGTTAAAGCAGATTCCTTTGTAATGCAAAGACAAATCAATGACAAAGAAGTGTTTAAGTTTAACAATTTTTCTGTTATTGTTAAACAGGGTGACACCGTTGTTCTCGAAGCAGTTGGCGAAATTCCTCTTACTAAAGTAGGCACAGATACCTTCGAGAGCAAGCTTACCGATATAAAACTCGTTGTAAGTCAGGTAAAGGGTGCATCGGAAACTGTTGTTGACAACTTCAACATTTACAACGACAACGGTTTCTACATTTCAAATGCAACCCCTGCTGCATATGAAACAAAGGTTGTTCCCTGTGACGCTGTTGTTGAATTTTCCAACACAATCACAGACATTGAATCAATCACAGTCAATGACGAAGCCTTTACTGACTATGAATTTGTTGATTCAAAAACAATCAAGCTGAACTTTGCTTCAGACCTTGAATATAACAAGCGTTACACAATTAATTTCGCAGGCGTTACAGATATGTTTGGCGAAACCAAAGACTTCAAACACACATTCTACACAACAAAGGCTTCTAACCTCAGCGAAATTGCAATTTCGGGCGGCGACAAGGTGACAGCTGCGGTTAAAGGTTTCTCCTACGATGGCAACAAATACAATTATGTTCTTGTTCTTGCTAAGTTCGACAGCACAACAAACAAGCTTCTCGGACTTGAAAAGACAAATATTACCCTTGGTGCAAACAGCAAAGAATTCACAGCTTCAATTGATGCAACAGAAGGTGCATACTATGAAGCATATGTATGGGATGCACTCAAAACAGGCGTTGCAATCAAAAACAAAGTAACCTTTGGTACAAATGCCCTTGCAGATCCCGAAGCAAAAAATGACGGATATTATCAGGATATGGACACATTGGTGCTCACCGCAACAAACACAGGTGTAGCAACCCAAGGAAGCAACACACTCCTTATTCTCAAACCCGGAAAAACAATGGCAGACCTCGGTCTTGCAGACTCTCTCACCGATGTTATAGACTTTATCGGTCAGTTTGACAATGCATCAAAGGATGTATATGCGTTCACTCCTTCAGCCGGTGGAAAATACGGTGTGGCTGTAAACGGTGTGTTCACATCAAATGTGTTTGAATACATTGATGCTTCGGTTATTGCAAATGTTTTGACAGAGCTCAACAAGGACGATGCAGATTTTGTATCCTGCATAGGTCTTTATAACGATGTGCTTCGTGTTGATACAACCGATTTTGCAAAACTTAGTGACAGCGAAAAAACAAGGCTCAATGTGCTCATAGGCGAAGAAAGAGACAAAAATGAAACCGGATTTGACACAGTGGCCGGCTTTGGCGTGGCATTTAAGTACGCTATGGCACGTGTAATAATGGAATCTGCAGACACTGCGGATAAGGTTAAACTTGCTCTTGAAAAATATGGCGTTGAGCTTGGAATTGAAGATTTTGTTGCATATTCCGACTATGCAAAGCTTTCGGATGAGGGCAAATCAAAAATTTATGCGGATATTGCCGCAACAGAAGATCTTTCAACACTTGAAAAGATTGAGGATGCTTTTGCAACCTCTGCAATCCTCAGAGCAGTTCAGTATGCATCAAACCACGTTGAAATCAAAAACATAATTACCAACAACAATGATTATCTTGATTTTGATCTTTCAACCTACAATAAGCTCGACAAACCCGTAAAGGTTAACAGTGCTCTCATCGGAAACTACTACGACACAATTTCAAAGCTTGAATCAGCATTCACCAAAGCAGTTTCCGAACAGAAAAAGGCAGAATCCTCAAACAACGGCGGTTCGGGCGGTTCAAGCGGTGGTTCTTCCGGCGGTTCCTACGATTCGCTGGTAACTCTCGGACCTGTTGTACCCGAATCAAAGCCCATCGGATTCACAGACCTTGCAGGCTATGACTGGGCAAAAGAAGCAATCAATGCACTCAGTTCGAAAAACATTATTTCCGGAAGAAGTGCAAACGTTTTCGATCCCGGTGCAAACATAACCCGTGAAGAGTTTACAAAGATTGTTATCAATGCATTCACAAGCATTGATCCTTCCGTTGCTTGTGATTTTAAGGATGTTCCTTCAGATGCATGGTACTATTCATATGTTGCCACTGCAAATAAGATTGGAATTATAAACGGTACAAGCAAGGCAACATTTGGTACAGGTGAAAAAATCACCAGACAGGATATGGCTGCAATTCTCTACCGCACAGCAGAAATTTTCGGAATTGAGCTTGAAAGCGGTGCTATGGGATTTGCAGATTCGACATCTGTTTCCGACTATGCCAAAGATGCCGTAGCAGCACTTTCTGCTTCAGGCATCGTAAACGGAAAAGGAAACAACTGCTTCGAACCTTTTGCATTTGCAACCAGAGCGGAAGCAGCTAAAATGATTTATGAAACAATGGAAAGGGGAGATAAATAATGAAGAGAATACTTGCACTTGTTATTTCGTTTATGATGGTTTTCTCTGTTATGATGACAAGCTCGTCATTGGCGGCAGAAACATCATCTGACATCGACAAGGAATCAACAATTCTTAATCAGCTGGGATACATTACCACAATCCCCGAAGATTTAAACGTAAACCTCACCAGAGGTGAATTTACAAACATACTCCTTAACATCATGAAAGGTGAAATTGTTTCACCCGACGGTGTTGTAATCACCGACATCAACGAATTTCATGACTACTATCCTGCCATGAGCCGGGCTATAAAGCTCGGTCTCGTGACAGGCCCCGTAACAAGAGCCGATGATCCCGTAACCTACAACGAAGCCATCAAAATGACAGTTTGTATGCTTGGTTACAATCAGTATGCTCTCCACAAAGGCGGCTGGCCCACAGGCTATCAGATTATGGCACAAAGCATCGGCCTTTTAGACGGAGTCTCAAAGGCAGGTGATACTGCTCTCACATATCGTGATGCAATTGTTCTTTTATACAACGCAATCTCTACAGATGTTTTGGAGCCTGCCTACATAGGTAACAACGGCGAAGTTCAGTACGCAACCGTTGAAGGAAGAACAATTCTCACTCAGGCTCACGGAATTGCTTTTGCGGAAGGAATTGTTGAAGCTGTACCCGGAAAAGCAATCTACGGTGACGATGATTTTGAAGCAAACGCAATAATCATCGATGGCTTAAAGCTTACACATGATTTTACCGGACTTGACAAATATGTTGGTCTCAATGTTGTTTACTACTACAACACAGACACAAAAGCTCTTTGTGCAATCTATCCCGAAAACAACAATATTGAAACTGTTGATGCAGAATCGGTTGTAGAATTTAATAATCTTGAGCTCATCTACGATGTTGACGAAAAAACAGAAGATGAAATTTCATTTTCTCAAAAAGCAATCATTCTCTACAACAACGTCGTAATCGATGAATTTGACGATTCATATTTCATTGACAAACAGGGTGAATTTACCTTTGTTGACAATGATGGTGACAGAAAATTTGACATCATCTTCCTCGATGTCACCGAAGATTATGTTGTCAAAATTGCCGACAGCTCATCCGGCATTGTTTATGATTATTATGATGTTTCAAGAACCCTTTGCCTTTCCGACAAAAACGGACAAAATGTCAGATTCGTTGATGAGTTTGGTCGTGAGATGGCGGTCTCCGAGCTTATGCGTTATGACGTTATCTCTGTCAAAAAGAGTCTCGACGGAGAAAATGTGACTGCAATTTATTCCAACTCCGAAGTACGCGGAGCCATTGAAGCAGCAGCTACTCGTGGTGGAAAAATGATTCTTACCATAGACGGCAAAGACTATGAAACAACTCCTTATTTTGCTAAAGGCGAAAAGCTTAAAACAGGCGAATGGGGCGTATTCGGTTTAACCTCAACCGGCAAAATTGCCAGCATCAACCGTGGCTTTGCAACCGGAGGTACGGCATATGGCTACCTTATCAATGCAAAAAGCGGTTCCGGTCTTGACACAAACTACAAATACAGAATTCTCAGTCAGACAAATGAAGTTGTTGTTCTTACTTCTGCAAAGAAAATGGTTGTAGACGGAGTTTCAATGACTGCCGCAAATGCTTTTGATTATTTTGGCGGAGCAAAAATAGAATCACAGCCGGTTGTATTCGAAACAAACTCCGAAGGCTATCTCAACAGAGTCGACACCATAAAATACAATGAAGATTCCGAAATCAGAGACAGCTTAAGGGAAATGTACAACGGTTACAACGTATCCTACGATGAAGACGGCAACAAGGTTGAAACTTCAAAGGGCACACTTGAATGGAGAAGCGGCACCGGTATTTTCGGTTCAAAAATTGCCACAAGCTCCAACACTGTTCTTTTCAGAGTTGCCGAAACCAAGGATGCACCTGATGAAGAATACAGTGCGAGCCCGATATCAGCTCTTACAACAGCCAACACATACTACACTTTTAAGGCATATAAAACCGTTGAAGATTCCCACATGGCAGATATAATCGTAATGTATGCATCACAAAGCGCCGCATCTTCCGGAAATACAACTTATCTCATTTCCGAAATCTCCGAGTCGCTTGATGCCGATGGCAACCCTGCCATAAAGCTTACCCTGCACAACGGAAAGAACAAATATACCTACTATGCAAAGGATAAGTCTGTGTTTGCTGAATCCAAATGGCTTGGAGCGGGAGTTTCTGATGCACCTCTCGATGACCATGTGTACATACCCGGTGATATTATCAAGCTTACAAGAAACCAGGCAGGCTATATCAATAAAATTGAACTGGTTTATGACAAAGCCAATGAAAAATTCTATTCAACAACAAATTACAACCAGGCAAATGCCAATGCTGAGTTCAGAATAAGCTTTAACGAGGTATATTCAATCTATTCCAACAATATTCTTGTTCACAAGGGTCCCATCCCCGAAGGAACGGAAACTCTCGGCTATGATAAGCTTGAAAGCTACAATACCAACGGTTTCTCTGTTATAGTCTTTGATGAAAGTGACAGAAACTATCCCGTAAGAAACGGTACAGTTTCAGACCTTTCCGACTATAAGACAACCGGTAAGGGATCAATGATATTCATGCAGAGTGCCTATACAACAAACGGTCAGATAATCGTTTACAAATAATTATCTGTTATCGGGCATTTATGTCGGAGAAATTCCAAAAGGAATTTCTTCGACTTCGCTCGATTTTAAGTGTTTTGAAATTGAATATCAGATGATTATTTACCGTTTTTTGTATAATGAATGCTTAAAAAATATTTTCGGTATTCATTTTATAAAAAGCATAATCAATAATTGTATATTAATAATCAAATTTTGTGTACAATAACGACATATTTTAAAAAAATAGGCAAAAAGCTATATAGACTTATTTGCCATTATCTGTTATAATGTTTTTAAATGTATATTTATGGACATGGGTTAAGAATAAAGGTCTTTAAATGTATATTGATTTATTGTGCTTTATATATTAAAATAGAGCTGTAGCATATGGCTTTAAATATTTGGAGGTTTAACACATGGCAACAAATCACAGCTGGACAAAAAAAGGCTTTGATGACTTTATGAAGGGTACCCTTGGTAATGGCGGTCAGAACCTTTATGTTTCTGCAAAAGGTATTTTGCAGAGAATTTTTCAATTTGATATGACAGGAAACGGTTATCCGGATTTGCTTTTTGCGAACTCCCATTCTATGAATGAAAGACCCCCTCTTTATTTGTATAACAATCCCTTCACCGAAGATGAACCCAAAGAGCTTCGTTCGAACGGTGCTTTCGACGGTCTTATGTGTGACCTTACAGGTGACGGCAAAATGGATGTTGTTGTTGCATGTCAGCACAACGGTGTTCATGCAGACATTTCGTCAATTCTCTATTTTTCAAGTGACGAAGGCGCAAGTGAAAGATATCTTGTTGAGCTTCCTGCTCCAAGTGCCATGGGTGTTGTTGCAGGTGATTTTAACGGCAGCGGCAAAAAAGCTCTCTGCTTTATCGGAAGCAAACACTTCAGATTTTTCTATCAGACAGAGCTTGGCATCGAGGCTTGCAAATTTACCGATGTTGCAACCGATGCAATAAGCGTTGCATGTGCCGATCTTGACGGTGACGGATATGACGATTTGTATGTTCTCACCCAGAATGGCTACATGAGAGTGTATTGGGGCGGTAAAGACGGCATCACCGAAGATAACTACACCGAGCTTCCCATGACAGTTAAGGTTCACGAAGAATGTAACTCCACAACAGCAGGCAGATCCCTGGTGAGAAAGCTTCCCTGGGGATGCTCAATTATCGACTATAAAGGCAAAAAATGTATCTTCCGCGGTGAAGACAACGGAGATGCAGTTCTCGATTCATTCGATTCAAACAGAAACCGCACCGAAGAAGCACGCTTCCCGGTTGGCGGAGCATATTGCATGGCAAGCGGCGACCTTACCGGAAACGGAAGCTGTGACCTTGCTATAGGTGTACATACCGACCGTTGCAAATTTGAAAATTCATATGTACTCTTTGAAAAAGACGGCTACGATCTTAACAAAGCAACAAAGTTCGAGACAAGAGCTTGTCACTCATTCACTATTTCTCCTGCCGAAAAAGGCGGAAAACCCTGTCTCTTTGTTGCTCAGACAGGCACAAGATATCTCCACAACGTACCTTGCCAGGTTCTCACATTTGATGACTGCGGAAATGTTGAAACAAAGAAAGAGCTTCCCGGTCAGGGTTGCACAAGAATCCTTGTTGGTGACACCGGCTCGGGCAAGTATCAGACAATAATGATTAACAACGAAGGTGAAACTCCCTGGGGTCTTGAAGATATCTACATCTACACCGGTGACGAAAACGGCTATAGCCCCGACAGACGAATTGAGCTTCCCGGCTGTGCTGCAGTAGATGGCTACATGATTGACTTCACCGACAACGGAAATCCCGATGTTATGGTTGTAAACTGTGCCGAAAACGCACCTCACCTTTGCCCGGGTATTTCAATCTATCACAACGACGGCAACGGTCCCGACCGTGAAAAAGTAACCAACATCCCCGCAATTCTTCCTCACGGTGCCGCAATCGGCGATTTCAGGAAATGCGGTTATCTCGATGTTTTAACCGGCGGTATCAGAAACAGAGAAATCAGAATCTATAGAGGCGGTCCCGACGGCTACACTGCAGAAAATGTTCAGAAAATTGTCTTTGGTCCCAAAGCAGACGAATTTGTTCCTTTCCCCTGGGATAAGGAAGAAGTTGACCCCGACTATTCAAGCGAAGAAGCAGCAAGAATCGTTGAGTGGGGCGGTCTCAGATGGCTCTTTGCGGCAGATTTCAACAACGATGGTTATCTTGATCTTTTCATTTCTCAGATTACCGGTGCAAACTGCATGATTCTCTGGGGTGGTCCCGACGGATATTCTCTTGACAATATGCAGCTTCTTGCAACCGACGGTGCAGGATGTGCAAATGCCTGTGACCTCACCGGCAACGGCTATCTTGACCTTGTTCTCGGAAGTCATCTTTCAAAAGGTAAAAAAGTTAAAAACGAAAGCTATCTCACAATCTACTGGGGCGGACCCGACGGCTACAAAGAAAACAGAAAAACTCAGCTTCCCATTATGTGTTCAAACTCTGTTTCAATCGGTGACTTCAACGGAGACGGATTTTTTGATATATTTGTTACTTCCTACAACGATTCCAGAAACAGAGATATAGATGCTTATCTCTTCTACGGTAACGAAGACCATGTATATTCTACCAAGAATATGGAGCTCATTCGCAATCATTCCGGATGCGGATGTGTTGCAGGTGACTTTAACAATGACGGTTATTGTGATCTTGCAGTTGCATCTCACAAAGACCACGGTAGTCACGTATGTGACTCCTATGTATACTGGGGCGGACCCGACGGCATTAAGGATACAAGAAAAATTGCTCTTCCCACAAGAGGCTGTCACGGTATGACAACTGTAGATATGGGTAACGTCATGGACAGAAGCGGCAACGAATATTACTATTCCGAAATCTATTCTGCTCACAACGGTGCAACTCTCAAAAAAGCAAGCTGGGAAGCAACCATCGGCAAGGTTTGTGATGTGTGGATGCATGTTCGCACAGCAGACTCCGAAGAAGCAATTAAAGATGCTCCATGGAGCGATAAAATCACCAACGGTGAAGATGTTGAAAAGCTCGGCATCAGCGGCAAATTCATTCAGTACAAACTGGTTCTCTATGCAAGAAACGGTTGCGGTACTCCCAGAGTTGAAAGTGTAACATTGGAATTTTAATTATATAAAAAAGGACGGTAATAAACAATGATTATT
Organism: Clostridia bacterium; assembly: GCA_017397885.1. Lineage (GTDB taxonomy): Bacteria > Bacillota > Clostridia > UMGS1810 > UMGS1810 > RGIG1828. Next base: position 21,619 of record JAFQHQ010000032.1, read on the forward strand.
GACAAACTTAAGTATTCAGAAAAGTATGAAAGCGTTCACAAAGATTTCAAAGCCGCTTTTGATTTCCTCAAAACCCTTACTCCCGACACCCCTGCAGGCGAATTCAACGATGGCAATATCAGAGGCTTTATCGGCGGCATGGGACCCACAAGTGACGAAATCGAAGGCAAACCCAAAAAATATGAAGCTCACAGAAAAGCTATCGACATTCACTTTGTAATTGACGGTGCCGAAGACATCGGTGTTGGTATTATCGATAACTATCCTGCAACCTGTGAATATAACGAAGAAGGTGACTATCAGTTCTTTGGCGGTCACATCAACCGTGTTGAACTCAAACCCGGTGATTTCCTCATTGCTTTCCCCGAAGACGGTCATGTTCCTGCTATGCAGAATGCAGACGTAAAACAGGTTAAGAGAGCAATTGTTAAAATTGATGTATAATTAATATTTTATTCGGACAACCAACACCGGGGACGGTGTTGGTTGTTTCGGTAGTGCAAGATAAATTGGAGTTTGTCGGGGTGTTTGAAGATGGAATTTGCACCGATGCGTGAGCCTCCCTTGTGTAAAGGGAGGGGGACCGCTTAAGCGGTGGAGGGATTGTAACAAACTGCCTCAATTGCAGTATTTGTGATTGTTTGAGAGTTTATTATTTAACAATCCCTCAGTCACTTCGTGACAGCTCCCTTTACACAAGGGAGC
>JAFQHQ010000002.1 GCA_017397885.1 Clostridia bacterium
CAGATGCGTGCTCGCTAATTTTGGCTATTTAAGGAAACTGATTTACGCCAAAATTTTCGGCGTGACATCAAATTTTCGAAACCGTTCGTATGACTGTTTTCTGAAAATGCCCCGTGGTCGATTTTGCCGAGTTTGTGCGACCTTCAAACATTTTAGTGAGGCACAAATTTACGAAATCAATTGGAGAGACTTTATATAATCGTAGCAGTTCGTTTTCTATAATATCTGTTTCGACTTCGAAAATCCGAATCCATCATTTTCCGTTGCGGGGATTCGGATTTAGCCTGAGCCGACGTCTAAGTGACGGAGTCGAAGGCGGTCGGACAAAGAAACAGATATTATAGAAATTTCTCTGAAAAGAACTGCGTGATTATAGAAAGTTACTTCAATTGATTTCAACGTAACTCCCCGATAAACCCCAATTTTAAAATTAACTTCCGGCAGAAAGGACAGGGTGTAATGAAAGATAAAAACAAAAAATTTGCAAACATACATGAGCAAATCGGCAGTTTTGAAATCAAATACAACAGAGATGAGCTTTTTGAGGTAATTCCCGAAAAGCTTCCGGAGAAATTTTTGCCGGTGGATTCAGGCACGGACTCTCCGCTTTTCGAATATATCAGTCCTGTTTTGTCCGATGACGAACTGGAAAGCGAAATTGAAACGCAGTGGAAATATTACAAACCGTTTTGTATGGATCTTGCACCTGATATCAGACAAACAAGAACTCACAAAGAGCTTAAAGACTTTCAATGGAAAATCGGAACGGATGAAGACAAAAACCACTTTGAAAATATACTTTCGGGAGAAGGTAATTGGGATAATGTGACGGTTCCTCATTTTGGTGAACCTCTGGGCTTTGCAACGACCTATTACCGCACAGAGTTTGAGCTTACAAAAGACGAGCTTTCAAAAGAATCGCAGTGGATATGCTTTAAGGGCGTTGACTACAAGGCTCATGTTTTTATAAATGATGTGTACATTGGCTCTCACGAGGGCTTTTTTGCTCCCTTCGAATTTGACTTTACCCTTCAGGCGAAAGAGGGAACAAACATCCTGGTGGTTGTTGTTGAAAACGATTTTACCGCTCTTGGCTCAAAAAATGAATACCGCGGCACATCATATACCGGCGACAAAATCTATGCAGAAACAGGTCCGGGTTATGATGAACCACTTGCGGGCTGGCATCACTGCCCACCGGGAATGGGCATATGGCAGGGTGTGTATGTTGAGGGAAGAAGCAGATTTTTTGTTCACGATATTTTTGTGCGTCCCACAGCTGCAGATAAAGCCGAGGTGTGGCTTGAAATTACGGGAACAAAGGTTTGTCTCGAAGAACTGAAGATTTCCCTTAGTCTATATGGTCAGAACTTTGAAGAAACGGTTTTTGAAAACCTTGAGCACACCCCCGTTGATGAATTTACAAATGCGACACCGAGACCCACACTGAAATTTGAACGTGGCTTAAACTATCATATTATCCCCATTACCATTCCCAACGCAAGAATCTGGGAAACAAATGAGCCTTGGCTCTATCAGATTCAGGTGACGGTTTCCGACAATAATTCAAACATCCTCGATTGTCAAAAAAGACAGTTTGGTATGCGCTTTTTCACCATGGAGGAAGATGGTGAGGTTAAAGGTGTTTTCCGTCTTAACGGCAAAAAAATCAAGCTCCGCGGAGCAAACACCCACGCATGGGATCAGAGAAAGGTTTTAATTGGTGACTATGAGTCACTTCTTCGGGGATATATGCTTGCCAAAATCGGCAACGTAAATTATTTCAGAATTACACAGCGCCCGGTACAAGGTGAAATTTATGAGCTTTGCGACAGACTGGGACTACTTGTTCAGACAGATTTCCCGGCGTTCGGGGTTCTCCGCAGGAATAAGGCGACCGAAGCAATAAAGCAGGCACAGGAAATGGAGCATCTCATAAGAAGTCATCCCTCGTGCGTTGTGGTGACCTACATAAACGAACCTTGGTTCCCCGAGCTTGTTAAAAGACTTCGCTGGCTGAGACGTGAAGAGCTTGAACTGTTTTTTGAAAGTGCAAGCAACATGATTCACATTTTAAATCCCGACAGAGTTATAAAGCCCGTTGACGGAGACTATGATCCTCCTGCAAAAACAGGGCTTCCCGATTATCACTGCTACAACTGCTGGTACAACGGTCACGGTGTTGACATAGGAAAGATGCACAAGGGCTATTGGATGCCCACAAAAAAGGACTGGAACTTTGGGTGCGGTGAATACGGAATGGAAGGCCTTGAACCGGTTTCACTGATGAAAAAATATTATCCAAAAGAATGGCTGCCTAAAAACGATTCGGACGAATGGCATCCGGAACTTCTTCCAGGTGACCCTCCGCCTCAGGTGGGGCATCTTCACCACATGTTTTTTGACACACCAAAAACTATGTCGGAATGGGTTGAAGCAAGTCAGACCCATCAGGCAGAAGCAATGAACCTTATGACACGTGCCTACAGACGTTACAAAAGAATGGTGTCATATGCATATTTTCACTTTGCCGATGCCTATCCCGACGGTTGGATGAAAGCCATGATAGATTTTGAAGGCACACCAAAGAAAGCATTTTGGGAATACCGCAGCGCAAGTGCTCCCATTATGGCTGACCTTCGCTATGACCGATTTAAGGTTTTTTCGGGCGAGACAATCAATGTTGAGGCAAGAGTGTGCAATGACATTGACGAAGTTTTGAAAGATTATGAAGTCTGCTATCAGGCATTTTTGGACGGTGAGCTTTTGTCATGCGGAAAAACAAAGCTTGACATAAATCCCTGCGATGTTCATTTTGTGGGATATATCCCCGTTGAAATTCCAAAGTATACCGAGAGAAAGGTGCTTACTGTTCAACTTGGTGTTACGGATGCACAAGGCTGCATAGTCAACACCTATGAAATTAAAATCGATGTTTTCCCGGCAAAGGAAAAAACAAGGCTTAAAGATATTTGCTTTGTTGGTAAATGCGAAGCGCTTAAAAAAAGTGTTCGGGAAGAATTTGATGTGATACTCATAAGCCTTGACGAAGCAAAAGAGGACAGTGTTATATTTGTAACAGACCTTGAGGAATATGAAGCACACAAAGACAAAATTGATTTCATTGTGAAATCGGGAGCAAAGATTATTTTCCATATTCTTCCCGAGGGTGAAACAAAAATTTTTGACACCGATGTTCTTGTGAGAAAATGTTCGGTTAAAAAGTTTAACTTTGTCAAATTCAATCCTGATACCGATATAACGTCCGATTTCATAAAGGGCGATGTGAGATACTGGTACAATGAGTCCTGTGACTATATGACGCCAATCATCGGCGAAACCTTTGAAGCAGAAGGATATGAAGATATTCTTTACTCCGCTCACCGAACAGGTGAGAAAACAAGAGAAAATCCACAGGGCGCATGGACAAAAACCCTTGTTCTTGCAAGGAAGGCTTGCGAAAACGGAATGGTTTATATTTGTCAGGCATCATTTGAAAACCGAATTGCTTCAAACCCTGTGGCAAGGATTATTTTTGAACGAATAATAAATGAATAGTAATTTGGAGTTTATCGGGGAGTTTAACACAAAGACGAAAGGCTCCCCTGCCTAAGGGGAGCTGGCAGTGAGCATAGCGAAACTGACTGAGGGGTATTATTGAAACCATTGATATTCCTGCGTTTCGTACCCCTCCGTCTTTGCCTTACGGCAAATCCACCTCCCCTTAGGCA
>JAFQHQ010000033.1 GCA_017397885.1 Clostridia bacterium
CCTTAAATAGCCAAAATTAGCGAGCACGCATCTGGTTGATGCGGTGCGGAGCGGTTCGTGTGGGACATCAAATTTTCGAAATTCGCTTACGAAAGTTCGTATGTGTTTTCGGGAAATGCCCCGTGGTTGATTTTCATTATTATTTTTCAAACAGCCCGACAAACTCAAATTTGAAAATATATTTAACTGCACACCGCAAAAAGAGACCAACCGCATTGGGTCAGTCTCTTTTTAACACAAAAACAATTATTTAATTTCGATGAATGCTTTTGTTTCGCATGATTTGTATGCAGCTTCAACAACTTTCTGATCGAAGATTGCACTGTCGATTGTAACAGGAACTTCAGTATCGTTGATGATAGCATCGCCAAACTGTTCAACTTCTTTGGTATACATGTTGCCGAGAGGTGTTCCTTCAAGTGAGAGGGGAACGATTTCGTTTCTTTCCTGATTTGCATCATATTCGAGAGAATCGTCGCTCATGAGGATTGTAACATCACCAACTTCAGCCTGTGCAAGTGTGCCGGAGGTAACAATTGAACCTTTGGTTCCGTAGATTTCGAGTTTTGCAACGGAAGCAGCATCGGGAATGTTGAAGTTTGAATCAACAAATGCTGTTGCACCGTTGTCCATTTTCATGATAACTGCGGAAGAATCGTCAACTTCATAGTTGAAGGTCTGAGTCTGATTGAAAGCAACAACTTCTTTTGTCTTGAGACCCGAGAGATAGTGGAGAAGGTCGATAACATGGATACCCATATCAACGAGAGCACCGCCACCGGAGAGAGCTTTCTTCTGTCTCCAAGCGCCTTCAATGTCGGGATACCAGCAAGTGAACTGACCACGCATTGAAACGATGTCACCGATTTTGCCTTCTGCAATGATTTCTTTGATTCTCTGGTGATAGCCGTGGAATCTCATAAGGAAACCGATGCTGATTTTAACACCGTTTTCGATGCAAGCTTTTTTGATTTCTTCTGCATCTTCAACTGTGAGAGCAACAGGTTTTTCGAGAAGGATGTGCTTTTTAGCTTTTGCTGCAGCAATAGCCTGTTCTTTGTGGAAGAATACGGGAGATGCAATGTAAACTGCTTCGATTTCGTCCTGAGCAAGAATTGCTTCGTAGTTATCAAAAGCATACTGTGCATTATATTTTTCTTTAACAGCGTTTGCAACTTCGAGGTTTGCGTCCATAACGGAAACAAGCTCAACATTGTTTGCAAGCATCATGCCGGGAATGGTTCTTCTGTCTGCGATACCGCCGCAGCCGATAACGCCCCATTTAATTTTTTTCATGGTTTTAATCTCCTTAAAATAGATTTAACTTTTAAAACAGGCGGCGGAATATTCCGCCGCCCAAATTTTGCACAAATTATTTTGTGTGTTTAGCAAGGATTGCTTTGAAGCCTTCGATACATCTGTTGATGTGAACTTCTTCCCATGAGGGATGGAGGAAGAGACATACTGTCTGAGATCTGAGAGCGTTAGCGTTCTTGCAGAATACTTTGCTGTAATCAACAGCATCAGCGTCAGCATATTCTTTGGATTCGAAGGGGAACTTAGCAGAACCGAAACCACCGTGTTCTCTGTAAGCTTTTTCTTCATAAGCTTCAGGCCACTGAATACCGTAGCAGGGGATACCGGAAGCACCGAGTTCTTTTACGATTGTGGGAGCATCACAGTCGAGAACATCGAGGTCCACGAGCATGGGATACCACCAGTAGGAGTTCTTTCTTTCAGCTGTGTTAACGGGGAGCTTTTTGATGCCTTTGAGGCCTGCGAAAGCTTCATCATACATCTTAGCATATTTAAGACGACGAGCAAGATTCCAGTTATCGAATCTCTTAAGTTCGTTGAGACCGATGATGGACTGAATTTCTGTCATACGATAGTTGAAACCAACTCTTCTGTGGATGTAAGGAAGTTTTTCTTCAAGAGCAAGCATACTCATTCTTGTTTTTACATCATAACCGTGGTCTCTGAAAGAACGGCATTCCCAGCCAACTTCTTCGTTGTTGGTAACAACCATACCACCTTCACCACCTGTTGTGAAGTGTTTACTCTGGCAGAATGAGAAGCATCCAACATCACCGATGAGGCCTGCTTTTGTGCCTTTGTATTCACCGCCGAAGCACTGTGCACAGTCTTCAACAACTTTGAGGTTGTGTTTTTTAGCGATTTCAAGGATGGGGCCCATATCAGCAACACCACCATAGAGATGAACTACGATGATAGCTTTTGTTCTGGGTGTGATGAGAGCTTCAATGCAATCGGGATCAAGAGTGTGATCATCTGTTACATCACCGAATACGGGGATAGCACCTGCCTGTACAACTGAGAAGGAAGATGCGATGAAGGAGTAGGAAGGAACGATAACTTCGTCTCCGGGTCCAATGTTGAGAGCAGCGAGAGCGATGTGGAGTGCAGCTGTTCCGTTTGTGCAGGAAATAGCCATTTTAGCACCAATCCATTTTGCCCAAGCTTCTTCAAATTCCATACCTTTGGGACCTGTCCAATAGTTTACTTTACCGTTTTTGATGGGTTCGAGAACGTCTTCGAGTGTTTCGGGAGCGAACTGAGGCCACATCGGGAAACCGAGTTCTTCAACGCCGGCACCATTCATTACGATTTCTTTTTCTGCCATGATTAAATCATCCTTTCATAATATATAAATTTTAAATTTTTATCTAAAAAGACAGTCAAAAATATATTTTGCGCCGCCTTTATATTCTGCGTTATCTCCCAGGGTTGATGCCATAACCGACACATCCCTTCCGGGTAGAGAAATGTTTTTAAGCTTGGTGCGAAGCTTTGAGATGAATCTTTCACCAAGAGCGAGAATATCACCACAGATAATCACTGCACCGGGGTCAAACATGTTTATGAGATTGTTAAGACCAAAAGCAAGAACTTCGCAAACATAATCTATGTATTTTGTAAGCTCATCATTTTTAGCAACTGCTTCAGCAAGAGAGTCAATGTCAATTTCGGTTTTGCAAATTTCTGTTGCTTTTTCCAAAATAGCAGGTATGCTGACTATTGTTTCAAGACAGCCTCTTGACCCGCAACGACATTTTTTGCCGTTCATGTCTACACTCACATGCCCAAATTCACACGCCATGCCGGCATTTCCGAGAAACGGAGCGCCGCCTACAATTGCTGATGCACCAACACCATCGCTGATGTCAACAGAAATAAGACTTTCGCTGTCGGTGTCACCAAATTCCATTTCTGCATATGCAACAAAAGCCGAACTGTTGGAAATTACAACTTCAGAGCCTTTGAAGCTTTTGCATAGCGAATCATAAACATTATCATTTTCGTAAACCGAGAGAACCGTCGAAGAAACAATGTTGTGATTATCATCTATAATAGCAGGAAGACCGACTGCGATACCAAGAAGTTCACCATAGCCTTTGACCGAAACATTTTCTGCCAGAAACTCTGTGAGAGTTTCACTCAAGAGTTTTGAATTGTCATAGCGAACTTTTTTTGAAAAGATTTCTTCAAAAAACAAATCAAAAAGTCTCAAGCGGAAATGATAACCCGAAACGCTGACTACGGCAAAATAACCACCGGAGCTGTTAACCGAAAGGGATATAGCCTTTCTGCCGCTTCGCTCGGCACTTTTGATACCGGACTCAACAACAAGCCCCTTTGCCATGAGTTCTTCAACAAGAGCCGAAATTGTGGTGGCACTGAGTTTTGTGAGCTTTTTGATGTCTGCCCTGGAAATGCCGTCAACCTCGTGAATGAGAGAAAACACGAGTTTGAGATGATTTTCCTTGATAAGTTGCTGACTGTTCACTATCTGTGTCAAAATACCACTCCCCAATTTGTTCAGTGGGTTTACAAATTGATTATATAGCAATATATGCTGTTTGTCAATATTTTTTTCTTTTTTTGTTAATTTTTTTGGGATAAACTCTGATTTAAAACTATTCCAACATACAAAAGGCGCATCTGCTGCTTGCAGATACGCCTCAATAGTTTCATTAAAGTATGCTCTTTAAAAATTGTTTTGTTCTTTCACCCTGCGGGTTTGAGAAAATTTCATCGGGTTTTCCTTCTTCTTCAATGGAACCTTCTGCCATGAAAATCACACGGTCGGCAACCTCACGGGCAAATCCCATTTCGTGAGTTACAACTACCATGGTCATGCCTTCCGATGCAAGCTGTTTCATAACATCAAGAACTTCACCGACCATTTCAGGGTCAAGAGCCGAGGTTGGTTCATCAAAAAGCATAACATCGGGATTCATCATCAGTGCACGCACAATGGCAACTCTTTGTTTCTGACCACCGGAAAGCTGTGAAGGATATGCCGCTGCTCGGTCTTCCAATCCAACACGACCAAGCAATTCCAGAGCTTTTTTCTCTGCATCTTCCTTTGACATCTTCAAAAGTTTGATGGGTGCAATGCACATATTTTTGAGAACGGTCATATGCGGAAACAGATTAAATTGCTGAAAAACCATACCCATTTTCTGACGCATAAGGTTGATATCGGTCTTTTTGTCCATTATGTCGGTACCTTCAAAAATTATATGACCGGCTGTCGGTTCTTCAAGTCGGTTGAGGGAACGCAAAAATGTTGATTTTCCACTTCCCGAAGGTCCGATAATAACTACAACTTCGCCCTTTGATATTTTTGTTGAAACATCATTGAGAGCAACAAGTTTTCCGCCAAGATATTCTTTGCGGAGTTCGTCTACTTCTATTATATAATCAGCGCTCACTCTTTCTCAACCTCCTCTCCAACAGACTTACCAGTTTGGAAAGTATTACAACAAGAATAAAATAAATTATTGCTGCTGCAATAAGCGGCATAAAAGGTGTGTATGTTGCCGCACGTATTGCATTGACGGAATACATAATGTCACCTATTCCTATGTAAAACGCAATTGATGTTTCCTTAAGCAAAACAACAAATTCATTGGCAAGAGCAGGCAGTACCGCCTTGAATGCCTGAGGAAACACTATATGATACATCGTAGACATATATCCGAATCCCAGACTTCTTCCGGCTTCTGTTTGACCTTCGTCAACACTCATTATACCACCACGGACAATTTCAGCAACATATGCCCCGGAATTGATACCAAAGCAAACAACCGCCGCTACAAACTTGTCAACACCCAAGGGCATAAAAATAACAAAATAGATTATTGTTATCTGAACAATTGCAGGTGTACCACGTATAACCGAGAGATAAACCTGACAAATTGCATTGGAAATCTTCAGAAATACACCTTTCTTACTTTGCTTAAGATATGTGCACCTTACAAATGCAACCAAGAATCCGAGGATTATACCTATGATAAGCGAGAAAAATGTCAATTTTAATGTGTTTCCAAGTCCTGCAACAATTGTCTTCCATCTATCCGCCTCAATAAAATTACGATAGAAATCTTTCTTTAGGCTGTTCCATGCACGTCCAATCGCATTTGATGCATCAGGCTTTTGTGTTTCATAACGTGGAGTAATGCATTTTACAAATCCTTTGTTAACATTTGCAGACTCTATGGGTTGTTCTTTTCCTTCATCGTCCACATATGTTTCAATAGCAAGAACCTCGTTCCTTGTTTTTAGTGCATTACCAAAAACAACATTTATAACATTTTCTGTTGTGTGTACCTTAAAGCCTTTATGAGTGTCAAAAATTTCAATCACGCAATTTTGAGTTGTAGGTTCAGCAATACGGATAAATTCCGCAATTTGACCATCAAACTCCTGTTTGATTTTTGTTTCGGTTTTATACATCGAATCGTCATCTTTTTTGGGATTTATCGACATAAAACGATTATAATGTCCGCTCAAGGCAGAATATACATCCAAAGACTGAACAGTACAATTGAGAATAATGTTTTTTTCGGAACCGTAAGATAATTTGTTTACTTTTATGCTGTTAGCATCGGCAACAACTTTCATGGAGTCGGTAATTGCCATCGCATCGAGCTCATTATTAACGATGGTCTGAGCCTCCGACAACGATATTTTCTGAGCATTTGTACTGTCATTTACAGCAGATACAAGACCGCCGATTATTCCGCCTACAATCACCAGCGATATAATAATTGCCCACAGTTTTTTTGAAGACATCGCTTTCCCACCCTTCAAAATAGCTTTATAAAACTTAAAATCCCTAAACGCACTGCAAAGACAGAAGATATAATCCTCTGCCTCTGCAACATGAATTCTTTGTAAATTAAAATTATTCAGCTTTTATGTATTTAGCAATAATTTTATCAATTGTACCGTCTTCTGTGAGTTTGGAAAGAGCAGCGTTTACATCATCAAGAAGTTTGGTATTGCCTTTTTTGATTGCGATAGCATAATCTTCAACTGCATATTCTGTATCAAGAATTGCGAGACCCTCATTTTCTTCAACAAAGGCTTTTGCAGGTTCGTTATCAATGATAACAGCATCTACGTCTCCGCCCTTAAGAGCAATAACAGCATCTGCACCTTTACCGTACTGTGTTACATTTTCTGCACCATAGTCGTCGGTAGCATAAATATCACCGGTTGTACCGAGCTGAACGCCAATTTTTTTGCCTTCAAGATCATCAACGGTTTTAATGTCGGATCCTTCTTTAACGATGATGGACTGTACGCCGGTAGCATAGCTGTCAGAAAAATCAACTTGTTCTTTTCTTTCGTCGGTAACAGTCATACCTGCCATACCAAAATCAACTTCGCCCTTATCAACAGCAGTTATAATACTGTCGAATTCCATGTCAACAATTTCAAGTTTCATTCCAAGTTCTTTGGCAATAGCTTCAGCGATTTCGGCATCAATACCAACAATTTTTTCGCCCTCTTTGTATTCATAAGGGGGGAATGCTGCGTTTGTTGCCATCTTAAGTGTTTTCTCTTCAGCTTTTTCATCCTTGCTGCATCCTGCAAAGAAGGACATTGACATTGCAAGAACGAGCACAAGTGCTAAAATTTTTGCGATTTTTTTCATTTTAATATTCCTCCAATTTTTCAGATGTAAACATCTGTTTTATCTGGGATAATTCTATCACAACTTTTATTTTCTGTCAACACAATTATGGATATATTCATCGTTTTGCCGATTTATAAATGCATAATGGCGTTTTATACTGCATAAAACAGCATTTCCACCCAAAAATGACGGGAAAAAAGCGGTTGCTTACGCAACCGCTTAACAAATTTGCAATTATTTCCCCCGACTCAAAAAGAGTGGGATGTTCTTTAGAACAGCTGTTCCTGAATAAATTTATTGAAAAACTATTATTCAGAAGATTATTCTTCAACTGCAGAATCAGCAGCGGAATCAGCAGCAGAATCAGCAGCAGAATCAGCAGCGGAATCAGCAGCAGAATCTTCTACAACTTCAGCAGCAGAATCTTCTACAACTTCACCAGATGCAGCAGATGTGTCTGCAGTATCTTTTGCTGTGTCGTCGCCACAAGCTGCAAAGCAGAATGCTGAAACAGCAAGAGCAAGCATAAGAGCAAAAATCTTTTTCATCTTTAATAGCCTCCATTTCAAAATTTTTCCAGGGCAAATAAAGCCCTGCTCGACTAAAAGCAGTTTAGCACAAGAATATTCCCTTGTCAATAATATTATTCACTCAAAAATCACTTTTCTTACAAAATAAACATAGTTTTTGTTGTTTTGCACACGATAATTATGCATTTTTTGGTTATTTTAACGAATTTTTTGGATGATTTATGCCCAAAAGCTTCATTGCATTTTGATGAGTTATGCTATCCATTTCATATTTTTCGAGCCCCAAAGACGTCAAAAGTCTCATTTCAAGTCGGGCATTATGCCATGGATTATCGGTACCGAAAAGCAGCTTTTCTATGCCATGTTTTTCTATTATTCTTTTTGCATATATCTTTGGCATCATGCAATAACCAAACGACAAATCAAAGTAGAGATTTCCTCCGCAAAGATATTTCAAGACGTCATCTCCGCAATTTATTCCACCCCAGTGAGCCGCAACCACAGGTGAATCTATCCACGATGCCGCCCTTGCCATCGCTTTTGGCATCGCTTTGTACGGCGGTGGAAATCCGTAATCAAAACCTGCGTGAAAAACGGCAATCAATCCAAGTTGAGACACCTTTTTATAAATAGGTTTCATAACAGGATCGTCGATTTCAAATCCCTGATAATCGGGATGAAATTTTACACCTTTCATACCGAGAGCCTTAATTCGTTCAAGTTCATCGAGAACATCATCACTCCCTGGGAAAACCGAACCAAACGAAAAAATGTCTTTCCCGTTGTTGATGGATGCGGCAAAATCATTAACACTTTTTTGCTGGTGTGCATTGGTGGCAATGTTTAACACAACCGAAATATCGACACCATTTTCCTTCATAGAATTTTTCAAACCGGACAGACTTCCGTCAGAATATATCTCCATATTCCCCGAAGCAGCTTGTAACTTTTGAATTGCTTTTTCATAAATTTTATCAGGGAAGCAATGGGTATGAAAATCAATAAGCATAACACGGCGCCTCTTTTTCTACTATATTATATATCTTGTGAAACATTATATCATATAATAATACCCGTGTAAAATTAAATTTCTGTAAATTATTTTAATTAAAATATCGCAATGTGTGACACAATGCTTCCAAATTAAACTTTATCATACCAAAGACGGCATGGGTAATTTCAGTTTTGGACGGGAAATGATTTTTTGTGTTTCTTTTAAACGACCGAAAACATTTCCGTTTTTTTTAAGTGAATGGTATAATTAATCTATAAAACAAAAGAACAGTAAGGAGGAACAGTTATGAATTTACTTGCAAAATTTAAATCCATTATACCCGTGACATACAATGATGAATACCTTCGTCAGGAAAACCCGGGGCAAATCATGAAAATTCCTGTTCACATGATTAAATCAAATCCACATCAACCGAGACGAAATTTTGACGAAAATGCCATTAATGAACTTGCGGAATCCATAAAAAAATATGGAGTAATACAGCCTGTAACAGTGAGGTATCTGGGCAATGAACTTTACGAGCTTATTGCCGGCGAAAGGCGACTTCGGGCGTGCAACAGCCTTGGAATGCTGAAAATTCCTGCAATTGTAGTTAATATGAACGATAACGACAGTGCAGTTGTGGCTCTAATTGAAAATATTCAACGTGAAAATCTCAGCTTCATGGAAGAAGCCGAAGCCTACAGAAATCTACTCACAAATCACGGCTTTACACAGGAAGAACTGGCAAAAAGACTTGGAAAAAACCAGTCATCCGTTGCAAACAAGGTAAGACTCTTAAAACTCCCTCTTGTAGTTCGGGAAATTATTAAAGACAATCTGCTCACCGAACGTCATGCCCGAACACTTTTGCGTCTTGAGTCTTGTGAACGGCAAATTAAAGCTCTCGAAACCATAACCGACGAAAATCTCAACGTGGCACAAACCGAAGAACTTATTGACAAAATGCTTGAAGAAAAGCAAAGCAAAAAAAACTCCGGCAAAGCCGCTTTTAAAAAGCGTGATGTTAAGGATGTCAGAATATTTGTAAACACGGTCAGACATGCAATTGACTTGATGAAAAAGCACGGGGTTGATGCTGAGGCTACCGAAAATGAGTTTGATGGATATATCGAATATATTATCCACATTCCCAAAGAAAACCCCGCTGTTACAAAAGCTGAAAATCTAACTTTTAACACGAGAAAATAAATCAATATAACAAAAAGAACAAATCCAATACCGGATTTGTTCTTTTTGTTATCAAACAATTGTTTTTTCAAGATATTCAAGAGACTTTTCAACCATTTTGTTGCCAAGCTCCATGTTTGCCTTTGCAGCACTTTCGGTGAACCAGTGTTTGATGTCACCGAGTCTTTCAAGCTTAACAGCATCGGGGTAAAGAGCCATAAGGATTGAACACTCAAATTCACCTGCATGGTCATAGCCCGTTGCATTCTGAACTTCTGTGCTCATTGTGGGAATAACCTTAATCCATGAGAACGGGTCATCGCCGCCACCGAGATTTTCATAGTAGCTTGCATAATTTTCGCTACCCCACCAGCCACGTCCCTGAGTTCTTTCAAGGTAACGCATTGTGGCACGTTTTGCGGCTTTCATGTAGGAAAGAGTCATGGGCATGAGGCTTTCCTGTTCAAACTGATGATGGATAACAACATAAATGTTGCGAAGTCCGGCATCAAGCATATTTGAGAAAATACCGAAAAGATAGCTTTCGAATACTTCTTCATCAATATGTACGGTTCCGCTTGTTTCATCGGCAACTGCGTAGCTTGAAGGACTGTAGTAGATTGTGGGAGCAATCATAATTTCCTTCTTTTCAGCCAGTTTTTTGATGAGACCTTCTGCAACTAAGGTATCACAACCATAGGAGCAGTGGGGGCCGTGGTATTCAACTGTTCCGCCACAGATTACCGTGGGGATTCTTTCTTCCTTAACGCGGTTAAGTTCACGCGGGAAACTCATATTATATTCCATAATTCACACCTCACTGAGCATATCCTAATACTGTGTAGAAAGCAAGGTTCGGCTGAGTGTTGTCGAGTCTGCCATACTGCACAACAATTTCAACATCGGATGAAAGCTTCATTGCATACTGTGTTTCAAGGGGAACTTCAAAACCACACATATCGTCAATGTTGTTGGTGCGAAAACATCTTACTCTGTTTGCTTTAACTGTCCACTTGATTTCTTCATATGCATCCTTATCGGTGAAATAAAGCTTAACATCGATGTGTGCATCTTCATTTGTATCGTTTACTATAATTACGGATTCGTGACCTTTTGCAACACCTTCTCCTGCCGGAGGAAGCTCACAGTCGGGAAGAATCCAGACTTTTTTACCTATATTAGCCATCGATTTCTATGATTCC
This sequence comes from Clostridia bacterium, assembly GCA_017397885.1. Lineage (GTDB taxonomy): Bacteria > Bacillota > Clostridia > UMGS1810 > UMGS1810 > RGIG1828. Next base: position 10,870 of record JAFQHQ010000033.1, read on the forward strand.
TTTCTTAAGGTAATCTGTCATTTTGTGACATCCGTCTTTTGTGATAGCAGCACCGATTTCCCATCTGCAACCAAAGCCGTCACCCATGATAAAGGTGTCAACCTGGAAAGTCATGTTTTCTTCGAGAGGATAATCTGAAATTGTTTCCATCCAGGGAGCTTCAACTTCAATCATACCTGTACCATGGCAGGGGCCGTATACAAAGTTATCTTTGTAGCCGTTGTCAACATACATCTGATAGAATTCTTTTGCGATATCACTTGCGATAACGCCTGCTTTAAGCTTGGAGATTGTCCAGTCGTGAGCTTCTTTACAGAATTCAACAACCTTTCTTCTTTCGCCTTCAAGCTTGCCCATAACAACGGGAAGACCAATAGCGGGTGAATAACCGTCAATTTTAGCGGAAAGGTTGAGCTGAACAATATCGCCTTTGTTGATTGTTCTGTATCCTGAACGGCTGATTGCGTGACTTGTAGATTTTTCGCTGAACACATACATTGGAAGGCCTTCGTATTCTGCGCCTTCTTCATAGATAACTCTCTGAGCGATACCAACCATCTGCAACTCGGTTACACCGGGTTTGAGGTTGCGGATAACTTCGTCTGTTGCAATGTCAACAATTCTAAAACCTTCCTGAATACAAGCAAGCTCATTAATACTCTTGATTTTTCTGAGAGTTACCATGATATCGTTACATTTTACGATTTCTGCTTTGGGGAAGTTTTCTTTGAGACCTTCATATACGGGAAGTGTGCATTCAACATAGCTTCCGAGACCGATTTTGATGTTTTCGCCTGTTACGCCGATAGCCTTGAACACTTCTTTGAAGGTGTTAGCTTTAAGCTCGGGATATGAGGGGTCAGCTGACTCTCTGAATTCCTTGAGGCAAAAAACTTTATCGATTTTACCAACGTCTTTTGCAAAAATAATACATTCGGGGCCAACAAGAAGTGCTGCCTCACCTGTTGCGCTGATTGCAACACCTGCTCTTTCAAAAAGAGGCCAGAAGCCACTGAAATATCTTGCGTTTGCATAGTCAGATTCGGTACTCATAACAACCATAACGTCGAGACCTTTTTCTCTGATAAGCTTTGCGGCCTTTTGGATTCTCTCCTTATATTCATAATCGGGAATACATACTCTGCTCATTTTTTCATCCTCCATTAATTAATTTTTGACATACGTCTTTATTTTGATTATATATCAAAGATTTTTGTTTGTATTTACACAATATTGACTGTTTTTTGCATATTCGTAAATTTATTTATTTTTGTGTAAACCGTTGAAAAAGATTTTTATTTATGTTATGATGAAAATATCATAAGAAACAAATGACAAGAGGCGAAAAAAATGAAATTTGATCTTCAAAGCTTCAACATTCAGATAAATGTATCAAAAATTGCATACATACACTATTTTGAATTTACAAATCATTATCACACCCAAACGGACTCCCACAATTTTTGTGAGCTTTTGTATGTTGACAAAGGCACGCTTTTGGTTCACGGCAGAAACTTTTCAGGAGAGCTTTGTGTAAATCAGCTGATTATTCACCGTCCGGACGAGGTTCATTCCCTGACTACCTCCGATGCGGTGGCTCCAAATGTGATTATTATCGGATTTGAATGTAAAAACGAAGAACTTGTTCCCTTTTCACAAAATCCTGTAACTCTGACTCCCGAACAAACAAAAACTCTTTCTAAAATTCTGCAAGAAGGAATGAATGTTTTTGAACCACCCTATGACATACCAAACACTCTTCATATGCCAAAAAGGAAAGAATATCCTTTTGGAGCGGATCAATTGCTTAAAATCGGTCTTGAATCATTCTTGATTTCACTGGTGAGAGAGTCATCTCTTCCCGAATCGGATTCTAAAATTCCGGTTAAGACAAATCCCGGAATACATGCCGTATATCAATATATTTTTGAAAATTACAACACAAAAATCACGCTTGACAACCTGTGTTTTCTTTTTGCCATGAACAAAACCTCTCTTTGTCGCAATTTTAAACAGGAATTTGGCATGACCGTTCTTGAATTTATCAATTCGCTGAAAATTCGCGAAGCAAAATCTCTTCTGCGTTCAGGAAAATACTCAAATACCGAAATTTCCGAAAAACTCGGGTTTGCATCTATTCACTATTTTTCACGAATGTTTAAAATTCACACAGGACTTTCACCATCAGATTATATACGTTCGGTAAAATCAAAACTTACCATCGGTTGTTAAAACCAACAGTTTCATTATACCCACAAAACAAACGGGACTGTAAATTAATTCAGCAAATTCAGCAAATTAATTTACAGTCCCGTTTGGGGAATAGGAAAAAAGATTCAGAATTGTCAAATCGAACTCAAAGCAAGGCAGAGCCTTGCTTTGAGTGGTAACCCGAAGCTGTA